>JBJOHD010000196.1:0-17844 GCA_046047875.1 Pseudomonadota bacterium
GCGCACATTACTCTTCGTGTGAGAGGTTGCTTCCTCTATCTCGTGATTCGCGAACGGCGAGTATACTCGATAATCGAGCTTCGCCGCCTGAACCTTCTTGATCGCGTCGATCGTATCGTCGAGATACGAGAAAACGCCGACGACCGCTTTCGTTCCTTTCATACGTTTTCAACCTGCCTTAGTGATGATCTCCATTACCGTGACGACGGGGCGCCGGCATGATCTCCTTGATCTCGGTGATCGCCACCGCCGGGAAGAACTTCACGAACACCGTCATGTACATACCGAACCAGCCGAACGCCCCGATAGTGATACCGAGATCGACCCACGACCAGTTATACCCACCCCACGAGTACGCGATGTACTCCCGAGCAAGGGACTGGGCGATAATATTGAACCGCTCGAACCACATCCCGATGTTGATTATGATTGAGAGGATGAAGAGAAGCGTCATATTGGTACGCGCCGGCTTGTACCATAGGATGAGGGGGGCGATGCAGTTACAGAACGTCATGATCCAGAACGCCAACGCCAGCTCCCCGAACGGACGGAACCAGAACTGGTACCGCTCGAACATATTGTTGCTAAACCACGCAGCGTAGAATTCGGTGGCGTACGCGTAGCTGACAACACCGCTCGTCACGAGGATGAGTTTACTCATCGCATCGAAGTGCTCCTCGCGGATGATGTCTTGCAATCCAAACGCCTTCCGGATCGGGATCGCCAAGGTCATAACCATCGCTACTCCGGAGAAGATCGCACCGGCGACGAAGTATGGCGGGAAGATCGTAGCGTGCCACCCAGGGACGATACTCATCGCAAAGTCCCAAGAAACGACGCTGTGCACCGACACCACGAGGGGGGTCGCGAACGCCGCAAACAAGAGATACGCAGCTGAATAGTGCTTCCACTGCGTATGGCTGCCGGTCCACCCGAGCGCGGTGATCGTGTAAAGAAGTTTACGAAACTTCGTCTTGGCGGCATCACGCGCCGCCGCGATATCGGGGATGAGTCCGATGATGAAGAACGTTGCGGAAACCGTTAAATAGGTCGAGACCGCAAAGACGTCCCACAGGAGCGGGCTTCTAAAATTCGGCCACAACGCCCGCTGATTCGGATACGGCATCAACCAGTAGAAGAACCACACCCGACCCAAGTGAATGAGGGGGAAAAGACCTGCGGTTAAAACGGCGAAAACAGTCATCGCCTCCGCGAGCCGATAGATCGGCATACGGAACTTCGCCCGGTAGAGATAGAGCACAGCGGAGATCAGGGTCCCGGAGTGAGCGATACCAACCCAGAAGACGAAGTTCGTAATGTAGGCACCCCACGAGATCGGGTGGGACTTACCGGACTCGCCGAGACCGTTCAATATCTGTCGGGTCCACGAATAGGCGCCGATACCGACACACGCGATACACACGGCAAGCAGAACATACCAACCGGCTTTCGGGGGCTCGAGCATCTTCAAAACGAGCTCGTTCACCCGAGCGTACGTTACTTCGTTCTCTTTTTTCGCCGTTGCGGTGTTCATAGTTCGATCTGCTTAAAGCCTTAATCCCTCAAAACCAGACTCAACCTACGCATCCTTGTACCGGAGCCGCTCAAGGTACGAGACCGCGGGCTGGGTATTGATGTGGTGATCGAGCACCTTGTACGAGCGCTCATCGTGGCTCGCCTTACTGACCCGACTGTTTGGATCGTTTAGGTTACCGAAGACGATCGCCTGCGTCGGGCAGCTTTGGACGCACGCCGGTTGAATCTCGCCGTCCTCTACCAGACGTCCAAGATCCTTAGCGTGGTCTTTCGCTTCGGAGATCCGCTGCACGCAGAACGTGCACTTCTCCATGATACCCATCGTTCGCTTCGTAACGTCGGGGTTAAGCTGCCACGTCGCCGGCTCTACCCATTGATAGTCCCACCAGTTGAAGCGCCGCACCTTGTACGAGCAGTTGTTTGAGCAGTACCGGGTACCCACGCACCGATTGTAGATCATCGCGTTGAGCCCCTCGTCGTTGTGATAGGTCGCATAGACCGGACACACCGGCTCACACGGAGCGTTATTGCAGTGCTGACACATCATCGGCTGGAAGTTGACCTGGAGCTCCTCAGCGGAGCCGTCGTAGTACCGCTCGATGCGAAGCCACGACATTTCACGCCCCTTCCAGCACTGCTCCTTCCCGACAACGGGGATGTTATTCTCGGCGTAACACGCCACCACACACGCCGAACAACCGGTGCACGCGTTAAGGTCGATCGCCATACCCCAGTGGTACACGGGGTGCTCCCGCTGAACGTACATCTGCTTCGGCTCGTGGTGCCCAGCACCGTGGCCCCCACCGTGTCCGCCGCCGTGTCCGTAGCCGCCATCGGCCGCATGAGCGGCCGCTCCACCAGCCGCCGCACCCGCCGCAATCCCCTTCGAACGGGCGAGTTCGCGCTTGCCTTGATAGTCATGACCTTGAAGGATCACAGTCTTCGCCTGACCGCGGGCCCGCACTATCTGCGCCGGGGTACCGATCAGCGCCAGCGACTGCGCGCCTTTCGAGAGCGTTCCGGGGATCATATCGATGACGTTCCCGCCGCCGACGGCTTGAGCGTAGCGCCCGTAGCTTGAGTGACCTTGACCGATCGGGATCGCGATAACATCGCGGTGCACGAGATCGGTCACGTACACCGGAACGGTCACTTCACCCGACCCATTCCGAGCGGTAACGAGGTCTCCTTGCGCTAGTCCGAGCCCTTTCGCCGCATCGGGATGGATCTCCGCCCACGAGTCCCACACCACTTTGGTGATCGGATCCGGCAGCTCCTGGAGCCACGGCCGGTTCGCCGCCCGACCATCGAAGCTCTTCACCGACATATACGACATCAGGGTGAGCTCCCCTTTGTTGGGAGCGTGATACTGACTCGCCGTATCGATCTTGAATGCGTCGTTCGAGACCGAGACCCGCGCCGGCTCACCGCGGACGGCGCTGAAATACCCTCCGCGCTCAACCGCCTCGAGCCAGAACTTATTGAAATCGCCACCGGGGTTAACGCTCTTCCAGCTCGCTTTGAGGAACTCTTCGAAGTTCTTGGCGCCGCTACCAACGTTCGCCTGCCCAGCCTGGGCGGCGATATCGATCAGCATATCGCCGAGCGGGCGGGTATCGAACACCGCCTGCATCGCCGGCTGCATGAGACTATTGACCCCCGGCACCGAGCGATCATCCCCCCAGCTCTCGAGGGAGGTATTCGCCGGAAGAATCAGGTGAGCAGACTCGCTCGTTTCATCGATCTGACTTGAGAAGCTGACCACGAGCTTTGCTTGGCGAACCGCGTAGCGGAAACCAACGGCAACAGGGAGTGAGAACGCCGGGTTCGTGCCGTGAATAAACACCGCCCCGTAATTCCCCTTGTTGAGGCCCTCCACGAGCTTCGCCATCTTCGCCGGCGAGGTCTCAGGCTTGCGCATCGCCGAGATATCGACCGTCTTCCCGACAGCACCAAGCACGAGGTTTGTCAGCGCCGCAACCACGAGGAGCGGCAGCGGATCGCTCGTTCCGGTCGAGGCTCCCCCGGCGAGGACGAGGGGCGCCTTCGCTGACCTCAAGAGCTCAATCGCGAGGAGGATCTTCTCCATCGAGATCCCGGTCTCAGCCGCGACATCGGCAACCCGCACTCCCTTGGTAAGGGTCGCGATCTGAGCGCGTACATCGCCGCTCAGATTATCTCCCCGCCCACCCTCAACGAGGGCGGCGAGCACCGCGAGCGCCATCCGGATCTCGCTTCCAGGGTTAGCGCGTAGGAAGGTATCGGCGTTTGCAGCGGTCAGCGACAAGCGGGGCTCGACATGAACAACCCGCACCGGCTTCTCACCCTTGCGCGCCTTGCTCCACCCTCGGGCGAATTCACACGGCGAAACGAACGTCTCCAGGAAATCTGCGCCGAAGTTCAAGATCGCATCGGCCTTCTCGATACGATACGATGGGATGCCGTACTCGCCGAAGACAAGCTCCGAGGCTTTTGCGAGCGCCACCTGCTGCATCGCGTCGTACACCACGTGGTCGGCACCGAAGGCTTTGGACCACCGCTCCATAAGCTCAGACATCGCCCCGGAGTTCTCCCCGGTCACGAGAGCGATCTTTTTGCCTTCAAGCTTTACCGCTTCGGCGATCCGGGCATAGGCATCGGCCCACGAGATCGGCTGCCACGTTGCGCGACCCTGCTCGGTTCCGGTGCGCTCCAGGGGCTGACGAACCCTATCGGGATCGTAGAGCGACTGCAGCGCCGATTGACCGAGACCACACAAACCACCCTTGTTAATCGGGTGCTCCGCATTTCCCTCGATCTTCACCGCCCGCCCCTCACGGGTGCGCACCTGAATACCGCACCCCGCCGAACACTCGCGGCAAGTCGAACGGTACCACACGGCGACACCGGGGATCTGCTCGTTCTCCGGCTTTACGTAGGGGAATACGTTCTGCGTCTTGTTTTCCGCACATCCCACCGCACCGACCGCAGAGGCCGAGCCGAGAACTTTCAGGAACGAGCGACGGGACATCCCCTCGCCGGCGTTCCCTTTGCGATTTATCGAAACTAATTTATCCGTTGCCATAACCTCTCTCTCGCCTCGAGACCTATTTGTGACAGGTGTAACAGTCGATGTTCGTCCCCTTCTGACGGTGGCAGTCGATACACCACCCCATCTTCATCGAAGAGACCCGCTCCACGACCGGCATCCGCGGAACCTGACCGTGGCACTCATGACACGAGACACCGGCTTTCACGTGACGCTTGTGGTTGAAAAAGACGTGATCAGGCATGACGTGGACCTTCACCCACGGCACCGGCTCTCCCTTATCGTAGTAAGACTTCAACTTCTTTATCTCGGAGGAGTCGGTCTTCACGATTTTATGACACCCCATACAGGTCTCGACCTCGGGAATCGCGGCGTACGCCGCCTTCGACACGCTCCAGTGGCAGTACTGGCACTCCATCTTATTTTTTTGAACGTGCACCACGTGGCTGAAATTAATCGGCTGCTCTGGGCGATACCCTCGCGCCCGCGACTCAGCGCCGAAGATCCGGAAAAAATCTATCACGTTGAGATCCCACAGCGCCGCCTGGCCGTCGTTCCAGACACCGGCGTGGATATCGACACCGGAATACTGGTCAAGCTCTACGACCGGGGTCGGGGTCGGAGCGGGCGCCCCTTCCTGAGCTGCGATCGTATCCGGCTGGAGAGAGGCGGCGAATAAGCAAACTAGTGCGCTCACCGCGAGGAGAGAGAGGGCGCGAAACTTGGTCAACATTTGCTGGGTAACCTAAAAACGACTACTCCACGGAGGCGCTCGACCACCGTCGACACACCCGCTGAGCCCACCGCCCGGAGCTACACGACATCCCGTGAGAGCCGCTTGAGCCTCCCCTCGGACGCCGTGCACCCCACACAATCGGTGCGGGAGTCCGCCCGAGACGAAAGCTAAAATGCTAATAATCTCAACAGCGAACGGCGGGTTCTGCGATTACATATCCCAAAAGTCTAAAACGATAAACCCGTTTTCCCGACAAAACCGTGAAAATCCTCTCGGTTGAGTATCCGCACAAGCCAACCTGTTCTACCAGATAGAAAGCTATTCTATCCAATCGCCCACCCCCTCCCTTGAGTGGGGCGACTCTCCTTGAGTAGAGTTCTCTCCCGTATGGTCAGCTTCGATAAAACGATGAACGAGCCCCCTCTTTGGACCCCCGATCCCGATGCGCAAACCTCATCGCAGATAGGGTCGTTTATTGAGGCGGTGCGGGGACTCGGATTCTCGTCGGTAGACGGTCCGGGGGAGCTCTATCGGTGGTCGATCGCCCACCCCGCCCAGTTCTGGGAACTCGTGTGGGATCGGTGCGGGATGCTGGGCAGCCGAGTCGCCGGAGCCACCCTCAAGAACGGCAGCAAGATGCCGGGGGCCGAGTGGTTCCCCGGCGCCACCCTCAACTTCGCTGCGAACCTCCTCCGCTTCAACGATGAACGTACAGCGTGCATCTTTTGGGGGGAGAACCAGGTTCGCCGAACCGTCACCTACCGCGAGCTCAACCAAATGACCGCCCGTATCGCCGTCTTTCTGCGAAAGGCCGGCGTAGGGCGGGGAGATCGGGTCGCAGGGGTCGTCGCAAATACCCCGGAAACGATCGCGGCGATGCTCGCCGCAGCCTCGCTCGGCGCGATCTGGTCGTCGTGCTCACCCGATTTTGGGGTGAGCGGTATCGTTGATCGCTTCGGGCAGATCGAGCCGAGGATCCTCTTCACCTGCGACGGCTATTTTCACAAAGATCGTCGTTTCGATGTCCTTGAAAAAGCGGTCGAGGTCGCAGCAGCGATCCCGTCGATTCAGCGGATGGTGGTCCTGCCATACATCGATCCAGCCGCACCTCTCGCCGATCTCCCGGCGAACGGTATCGCCCTCGGCGCACTCACCGAGGAGGCTCCGCTCGCATTCGCCGAGCTCCCATTCGATCACCCGCTCTATGTTATGTTCTCCTCCGGTACGACTGGGAAGCCGAAGTGCATGGTCCACGGGGCGGGGGGAACCCTCATCGAGCATCTTAAAGAGCTGCGGCTTCACACCGATCTCACCCGCGACGACGTCTTCTTCTACCAGACCACGTGCGGCTGGATGATGTGGAATTGGCTCGTGAGCGGTCTCGCAGTGGGCGCTGCCCTCGTCCTCTTCGATGGCGCACCGTTTGCCCGCGACGGGAGGATCGTCTTCGATCTCGTTGAGCAGGAACGAGTCACCGTATTTGGGACTAATGCGAAATTTCTCGCCGCTGTCGAGAAAGATGGCCTTAAGCCTCGCGAGACCCACGATCTTTCCCGGGTGCGGGCGATCCTTTCAACCGGATCGCCGCTCCTGCCGGAGAGCTTCGACTACGTCTACCGCGATGTCGCGCCCCACGCGTGTCTCAGCTCGATCGCCGGCGGCACCGACATTATCGGCTGTTTTGTTTTAGGCTCACCGATCCAGCCGGTGTATCGGGGCGAGATACAAACGCGGAGCCTCGGTCTGAAAGTCGAGGTGTTCGACGAGGCTGGTCGATCGATCGTCGGGGAAAAGGGTGAGCTCGTGTGCACCGCGCCGTTCCCCTCGATGCCGGTCGGCTTTTGGAACGATCCCGACGGCGCGAGGTATCGCACGGCATACTTCGAGCGCTTCCCCGGGATATGGCACCACGGCGACTTCGTCGAGCTCACTCCGCGGGGGGGTATGGTGATGTTCGGCCGCTCCGATGCGGTGCTGAACCCCGGCGGCATTCGAATCGGTACCGCTGAGATTTACAATCAGATCGAAAAACTCCCCGAGATTGCGGAGAGCCTCGTCATCGGTCAGGAGTGGGAAAACGATGTACGGGTGGTGCTCTTCGTCCGGCTTCAGCCGGGTGTGGTGCTCGATGCTGGACTCAGTGAAAGAATCCGGATGACGATTCGCTCGAACACTACCGCCTTTCATGTGCCGAAGAAAATCGTAGCGGTAAGCGACATCCCCCGAACCCGTAGCGGCAAGATAGTGGAACTCGCGGTCCGCGAAGTTGTCCACGGCAGACCGGTCAAAAATATCGAAGCACTCGCAAACCCCGAAGCGCTGGACCTCTTCCGCGCGCTACCAGAGATTAAGACCGCGTAATAACTCTTTTTATCACCTCAGGCGCCCATTCATCTAATGCCTCACAAAGCGTCCCCACCACCATAACACGAGGACGACTTACTGTTTTTCACGAGAGCTCATTCCCCGTGCCGAATGTCGCGCCCATACCCCACCCCCCCGCGGAGCGGGAAGCAACAGTCGCTCACGCCAAATCGAGCGACTCCGTGTTCAGCACGGTGCTTGAATTCAGTCGGGACATACGGGGGATAGTGTTTGGACATAACATCACCCCGGCGAGGATGGCCGAGCTTCGGCATGAAGCCCGGAATATTCCGAGTTTCTCCCGTTCGATCTGGTGGAAGGGGGTGCGTGACCAAGCCTTGCTGGTCGAGCTCGCCCACATAGCCGCCGAATACCAGCCCGCTCACCTCGCAGGCTATATCGAGCGATACGGCATCAAAGATGAGCGCGCCCGAGTCGAAATCGCAAAGAGCGCGGTTCGGAACGGCGCGAACGCGGTCGGTTCGTTTATCGACCGGTTCCGCATTAAGAGCGAGAAAGATCGTATCGAGGTGGCGCTTGTGGTGGCAGCTCGCTCGGCATCTGCCATCAGCGAAAACATCGGTAGTTTTCGCATCACTGACGAACATGCGCGCGCCGATATCGCGCTCGTTGCTGCACAGCGGGGTGGTAGAGATTTCTCACGCTGCCTCCAGAATTTCAAACTCTCCGACCACGCCACCATACTCAAACTCGCCCACGTTACGGTGGGCTACTGCACCACCACCGAAAATAGCTCCGATATCCCGGCCCCCGATCGATCCTCGGAGTATATCAAGAACTTTAGACTGACACCCGCCGAGCTGATTGAGGTCGCTCGGGTGGCGGCGGCGACACCACGCAGCGATCTTCCACTCTACATCGAGCGTTACGCCATCACCGACCAAAATATAAGACGCGAGCTCGCCGAAACTTCGATTCGGCGAAACGGCGTCTATGCAATTGAGCATATCCAGCGCTTTCGGATCCACGACCCTCAAGCGCGCATCGCACTCGCCCGTATCGCTGTTGAGCGCGACCCCTCGGCGCTCATCTCCAACATCGAATCTTTTGACATCCCCGATTCGGCGAGTCGAGGAGAGATTGCGCTTGGCTGTGCGACGGTCTATCCGAGTAGGGTCGCTCAGGCGATCGCTCGATTTCAGATCGAAGATCCAGTGACGCGCACACGGCTCGCTCGGCTCGCCATGCGCAGCGACCCAGTGGGGTGCCTGCCGTGCGTCCTCAATGATTTCGATCTCCCTCACGCGCTACTGCGCGACGACATTATCGGCGCGGGGTTCTCCCGGATTTGCGATGCCTACAACCGTTCCGAACACCGCGCCTCGGCGGTCTCTGTCTTCGGGTGGTATACGAAGCAGTTTAAACAACTCCTCTCCTCCCCCGAAGGGCTCAAGGCGCTCGGCGCCGATCCGGGGGTGATCGGAGCGCGGGAACCCCACGAGCGGATGCGCATCATCGTCGATTATCTGGTAAAAAATGTGCCGAACTTCGATGCGACTCTTGGCGACTTTCTCGAGGAGGTTCAGGCTGAAGAGATCCTCCCCGGTGCCCTCGCCGCTAGCCTACTTACCTGGAACTCATGCGATACCTCGGGCTATCCCAATCGAGGACGCGCCGCGCTCGCTACCGTCACCGGCTACGACGACCTCCCAAGCGGCAAGCTCTCGCCGAATAGCGCCCGTGAGCTGTGGGGGGTCCTGCTCACGGCGCACGAGCTTCTCGGTGCCCCACCGGCGCAACGACTTCCCGTTTCGTTCGAGGATCGCGCTGAGGCGCTCCGCTTTATCACCGTGGGAGCTGGTGCTGTGGGACTCGGGAGCGAGTTGCCGGAGTACACCCGAGCACCGGAGCGCCAAGAACTCCGGGGTGAAATTGAGAGGCTCGAGGGCATCCTCGAGAAAGGATTCGCGCGACAGACCGGCGTCGACAAGCTGCCACCCGGAAGTGTGCATCGGCTTCTGCAGGAATGGGGGGGTGACATCACCCCATTCTCAATCCTCGCCGCTCGTTTCCGCACCGGCCACGGTTGGCAGAAAGAGCTCCCCATCCTTGGCATGATAGCGGCTCAAGTTCTGGATGGTACATTTCATGAGCGGCGGTACGCTCGGGTCGACTCCCAACTCGCCTGCCTCAACGATCACCAACTACAACAGTGGCGTGAAAATCCGTCAGTGCTGCGACTCCATACGGTCGCCGACTCTGAAGCGGCGCAAGCCACCTCAGTACGCGAGAACGTGCGTGCCCTCTTTGAAACGAACATACTCCACCACCTTCCCGAAGAAGTGGCGCACCAGGTGACGGTAAAATCTCACGCGATCGTGAGGGAATTCGCGCAACTCTCCGAGCGAGATCGCGCCCGCGCGGGCTACGGGTTGAGCGATATCGTGGGGCTTCTCCGCACCGCGATCGAGTCCTCTCCCGACGAGGAGTTAAAGCAGATCGTTACCGCCGTGAACGGACTCAAGCAACACGTCCTCCGTCCCCTCCTCGAGGCGAATCCCGAGACCGGACGTCAGCTCTCCGAAGACTTTACCGCACTCAAGGATCTCTTTCGCTCCCGCAAAGGGGTAGCCGGTCAGAGCTACTACGTCTTTTCAACGATTACCGACGATCCGAAGCTTCTACTGATGACCGGCGATCTCGTGCAGAGCGCCTCGTGCCAAAACTTCAAGAGCGGATCTATGATCGGCACGCTTCCAGGGTACGTCATCGACGGTAACATTAAGCTCGCTCTTTCATACGTGATGAAGAAACAGCAGTTTGAGCGTGCCCTCGCCTCGATCGGGTTCCCACCCGACACGCCGGTGCGGGTCTCGTTCGACGCCCCCCGTCAACAACTTGTAGTTCGCCCCGAATCGGCGGACAGCGACCTCAGCGCGAGTATACCCTTAGGCTACGCGATGCGGCGTGAGGTGCTACGACTCGGCAGCCACGATCACACTGGGACCCCCGTGCTCCTCACGGAACGAGCGTATCTCCAGCCTCACCCGGTGGATCGACAGCTGACCCAACAACAACGCGAGCTTGTCACCGCCGTGCGCACAGCAATAGGCGCTCAGGCGCCGAGCAACCGCTTTACGACCGTGTTCCCGCCAAGCCGCAACCCCGGAGGGGTATACTCCGACGAATGCGGGGGGACAAAGCTGGGTCAGTACGATTATCGACCCCACACCTAACCACCGCCCCATCGCTGTTTTGGAAAGGCGCTCTGACGAGTGATGGAACCGAAACGAGGTCGGAGCTGGGGAGCGGGCCGCAGCACCGAGCCTCGACTGAATGTCTCGAATGGGCGCGCCGGGAAGAGAGACGCTGCACAAGCCGTCTCCCTCCCCGCACGACAACGATTACCAGCTCCGCGTGCTCCGCGTGAACCACTCGCCGAAGGTCTTCTCCGGCACGCACGCAAACGGAACGAGCCCCATCTTCGAACGGTTGAAACGAAGCTCCCCGTAATTGAAGTCGAGACGCTGCACGAACAGGACCACCGCACTGGCATCCTGCACAAGCGCGAAACGCACATCACCGCTCGCCTTCACTCCAAGATCGTGCGCCGCCAAAGCGGTCGCCGACAACATCACCCTCTTCGAAAAACGACGGGTCTCGGTCGAAGAGATCTGCACGATCAACTCACCCCGCACGTCGTCATCCCACATCAGCTGAGACATGAGAGACTCCCCATACTCACCCATTTGAATGAGAAAGTAGTCTCGGATACTCATCCGAACAAAACCGCTTTCGTCACCCCGCCGAGCGCACTCAGCGCCACGAGGGGGGACAAAGGAAACCCTAATCGACTTGTCAGATGCCTGTCCGTAACAGCCGCACACAGCAACTCATGCGGTAAGGCACCGACTATACCAACTCTACCGATATATTTTTAAAGGATCCTGACTCGCCGACAGAGTCCCGAGTTTACACTCAGTACTCAAATCCCTCTACCGCTCCAGGATAGTATCATGACGCGCCTCTTCCTGGGCGTTCGGATAATCGAGGTTAAAATGAAGCCCACGGCTTTCGCGGCGAGCCAGGGCGCACCGCACTACGAGTTCGGCGACCAGATTCAGGTTACGGAGCTCCAGCAAGTTCGAGGTAACGAGAAAATTCCAATAATACTCCTGGATCTCCTGACCGATCAGCTCACACCGGCGCAGGGCCCGCTCAAGCCGTTTATTCGTACGAACGATCCCGACGTAGTTCCACATAAAACGACGGATCTCGTCCCAGTTCTGCTTGATAACGACCTGCTCATCGCTGCTGGTCGCCGAACCTGGATTCCACGCCGGTGCGGTCTCGATGGGGGGGTATGCGCGAAGCTTCGCGACCGAATCTCGGGCTGCCCGATAACCGAACACCAATCCCTCCAGGAGGCTGTTCGAAGCGAGCCGATTCGCCCCATGAAGCCCGGTGTGTGCGCATTCACCGGCAGCGTACAGCCCCTCGATATCGGTACACCCCACGTTATCAACCACTATCCCCCCGCACAGATAGTGGGCTGCCGGAACCACGGGAACCGGACCAGCGGTGATATCGAAGCCAAACTCAAGACACCGGTGATAGATCGTCGGGAAATGCTCCCGCACGAACACGGGATCTCGGTGGGATATATCGAGGAGAACATAATCCTCGCCGTACTTCTTCATCTCGTTATCGATCGCGCGGGCGACGACATCGCGGGGAGCGAGCTCCCGATCGGGGTGGTAACTCGCCATGAATTCCTCCCCGGTTGTCCGGCGGAGCTTTGCGCCCTCTCCCCGCATCGCCTCGGTGATCAGGAATGATTTCGCTCGAGGATGATAGAGGCAGGTCGGATGGAATTGAAAAAACTCCATATTTGCGACCCGCGCCCCCGCACGATAGCTCATCGCGATACCATCGCCGGAGGCTACATCGGGGTTCGAGGTGTAGAGATACACCTTTCCCGCGCCCCCGGTCGCCATCAGAATCTTATCGGCGAGGAACACCTCTACCTCTCGATCGTTGAGGAGCACATACGCCCCGACCGCACGATTCGGCTCGCTGGGACTCACTCCCAATTTCCGCGTGGTGATCAGATCGATTGCGTTTGCGAAGGTGAAGAATTTGATGTTGGGATGCTTCCGCGCGGCAGCGAGGAGCGACCGCTGGATCTCCGCTCCGGTCGCATCTGCGGTATGAAATATCCGCCGCCGAGAGTGACCGCCTTCGCGGTGGAGATGGAATCCCCCCGCCGCCGAGTCTTTATCGAAATTCGCTCCGCGAGCGATAAGCTCTCGCACCCGCTCCGGCCCCTCGGTGACGACGATCTCGACGATATCGGGATGACACAGACCAGCACCCGCTACCTCCGTGTCCTTTTGGTGGAGCTCAAAGGTGTCGTCGGCAGTGGTGACCGCCGCTACCCCGCCTTGGGCCCACGAGGTGGAGGACTCCCCCATCCCTTTCTTAAAAAGTATCGCCACGCTCCCGGCCTCCGCGACTTCGAGCGCGTACGTGAGTCCGGCGATACCGCCGCCGATAACCAGAAAGTCGAAACGAACCATAGCCACTCAATCGAAAAGGGGTGGTTGCGGGGAACGCAATCCTACCACACATCTCGATTTGTTCGAGACTGCGCGAACCGGTAAGGTATTCGAGTGGTTAGCTTCCTTACTTGGTCTTGAGGATATCGCGAATCTCGGTCAGCAGGACGACATCTGCTGGGGTGGCGGGAGCCGCCTCCGCTTTGGTCCGCACCTTGTTCATCGCTTTCACGATCATAAAGAGCGCAAACGCGATGATCACGAAATTCACGATCGTCTGAATAAACGAACCGTAATTGATGGTGACCATCGGCATCCCCTCAAGCACTTGGGGAAGATTCACCTTGAGGCCTTTAAAATCGACGCCCCCGATAAGGAGACCGAGCGGCGGGGTGAGGATATCATCGACCAGCGATTTTACGATGCCGCCAAACGCACCACCGATGATGATACCGATCGCCATATCGGCGACGTTGCCCTTCACCGCAAAGTCACGGAATTCCTTTAACATCCCCATAACATTATCTCCCTAAAATCGTGAGCGTGCCCACTCGCCGAGGACTATGCCCGAAAGCGCGCTTCCCGATCAAGAAGTTATACGAGACGGCGGTTTATTTGCGGCGCGCCCGCCGCTTCGCTACACTCCTCCTCATGCCATCCCACGAGCATTACATGGCGGAGAGTCTCTCCCTCGCAGCACAGGGTGCAGGATGGGTTGCACCGAATCCACTCGTTGGCGCGGTGATCGTGCACCGAGATGAGATTATCGGTCGGGGATTCCATGAAATGTTCGGCGGCCCTCACGCCGAGGTAAACGCCGTTCGCTCAGTGAGCGATGCCACGCTCCTTAAAGAGAGCACCCTCTACGTCTCCCTCGAGCCGTGCTGCCACTTCGGCAAGACTCCACCGTGCGCCGACCTCATTATAGAAAAAAAGATTCCGCGGGTGGTCGTGGGAATAACAGACATCTTCGCTAAGGTCTCCGGAGGCGGTATCCGGAAGCTCCGTGAGGCGGGGGTTACTGTCGTCGAGAACGTCCTCTCTGAACGGTGCTTCGAGGTAAATCGGCGCTTCTTCACCTTTCACGCCCTGCAGCGCCCCTACGTGGTTCTCAAATGGGCGGAAACCGCCGACCGATTTATCGCCCGCCCCGATGGCACTTCGAAATGGATCTCCGGTGAGACGGCTCGAACGGAGGCGCATCGGTGGCGGGCTGAGGAAGCAGGGATCCTCGTGGGCACCCGTACCGCCCGTCTTGACGACCCCGCACTGACGGTTCGGCATGTCACCGGCAAAAATCCGATCCGGATCGTGCTCGACCGAAACCTTATCCTGCCCCCTACCCTGAAACTCTTCGACCACTCGACCCCGACTATCGTCCTTAACTCGAGCCGCGAGGGAGAGGAGCGGAATGTAAGCTTTATCAAACTCACCCCGGAGATGACGTCCCACGAGATCCTCACCGCTCTCCACGCACGAGGTGTCCTCTCGGTGTTAATCGAGGGCGGCAGCGCCCTTCTCCGCGGGTTTATCGAGTCAGATCTGTGGGATGAAGCCCGAATCGTACAAAATCCCGCGCTCAAGTTCGGCGCCGGAATAGCTGCACCCCACATAACGCTGCCGCCGCTCAGGCGCTCAGTCCTCGGAGAGGATACCGTCTCACTCGTTCTTAACCATTGGAGCGCGGAGGTTCAAGCCCGTTGCTTGCACACCTCTGCATAGACCGCAGCGCCTCGGGCCGCCGCTACGGATATTCAAAAACCGCGACCGGCCGAACAAAGTCGGCTGGGGGAGGGCATACCGCCCGCAGAACCCGGCCATCGACAGATGCCGCCGTATGTAATCCGGAGGACGTCTCGGCGTGCAAAAACTCAAGGTATCCCCGCAGATCGATCTTCAGCAAGACTCCACGGTCCCCGATCTGGTCGGCTATTTCGGAGAGCGGCACCGCTCCCCGGCGACACATATCGTGAAAGCGATCGCTCTGCAGATAATTTGCGAGGCCATTGCTGCCATCATCCCAATCGAGTCGGTCGGCCATGAAAAATCCACCGAACTGCCCCGAGTTTCGGCCGATCCGGTGAGTATCGAGGACCCACGACCCTTTGAGACCCTCATAGGTAAAAAGTCCGGTAGCGTGATACATCTCCTGAACTCCGGCATCGAGCAGCGCGCGCACCGTCTCGGCTATCGGTCGATTCGTCACCCCAGGTTCATCGCTCCCACCCCCGTACCGCTCATCGGTCCGGCACAGCCCCCCCAGATCTATCTCGCGGCTAATCGGCTCAATCCGCATCCCCCTCCGCTCAAGAAACGAATGCAGCTGCCGCCGATCTTCTTCGGGGAGACGATCAATCATCTCATCGTACGAACGAATAACGACTCCAGCGATCCGCGGGCCTAAGATATCGCGTACCTCTTGAACCTCCGGATTCGCAGGAAGACTCGCTTTCGCGCTTTCAGCGAGCTCCACCGCCCGCTCGCGCTCAAGGAGGACCTCGCCGAAGGTGCGGGGCGCCGTGTACTCCCCCGCTTCGGGAAACCACCGTTCCGCCTCCGCCTCGCCAACCTTGTCCTCAAGCACAGAGCGAATCCACTGAACCGACTGCTTTGAGATAGCACCTTGAAGGATCTCCTCGGTCGCTTGCTCGAGCGCCGCGATCTCGACAAGCCGCTGCGCCTCAGCCTCAGGTGATACTCCTTCAAGGGAGTGGATCCCATGCAGCCCCAAGACCCGCCCCTCGATCGCGGTCAACACGGCGTCGATATCGGCGTTTGCGTCGCTGATCTCGAAGTAAGCGGGGAAGGCTTTAGTCGGTTCGAGCGCCATCGTTGAACGAGTTTCGCTGGTCTTTAGAGATGTTATGCTCTTTTAGGACCGCGACGATACCTCCAACGCTGGGAGGAATTAACCTTTATACCAGGATGTTATCTCTTTTATCGCGCCGTATCCCCTTGAACGAATCGTGATTAGTTTGAAGACTAGGGAACGTTCATCCAATAACCTGGAGCCCTCATGTTGAAGATAAATCCCGCCGGCTGGATTATAGAAGACGAGCACATCTATCAGGCGTTTAAGATCTTCACCTTAAAACGTTCGCGCAGAGTCAATCCTCGCACCGGCAAGCCGTTCGACTTTTTCCTGATGGAGGGACTGAGCTGGGTGAACGTTATCCCACTGACCTCCGCAAACGAGGTCGTCCTGGTGCGGCAATATCGCCACGGCGCGGAGGAGCTTACCCTCGAGATACCTGGCGGGTGCATCGAACTTGATGAAACCGATCCCGCCTCTGCAGCGCTGCGTGAGCTGCGTGAGGAGACCGGGTTCACGACGAACGAGATCGAGCCACTCGGCATTATTCATCCGAATCCTGCGATGATGTCGATGAAGCTCCACACATATGTAGCGAGAAACTGCACCCTCTCAGGTATTCAAGTACTCGACCCGGGAGAGGATATCGAGGTGATCTTAAAGCCCCTCGCCGAGGTGCTTGACCTCGTCCGGAGCGGACAAATTACCCATGCACTTGTCGTCGCTGCTTTCGGGCTTTTCGCTCTCGGACAGCGTGAGGGGTAATTCCCACCACGACCCTCCACCGTCCTCGCTCGCTCGATTTACCCCGAGTGTGGGAGGTCCTAGGGCAATCCCACAAGGGTGGTAACCTTTATGCCGTATTCGCTCGAGAGCTCGCCCTCTACCCGTACCGTCATTTGGGCATCGGATTTGAGATCGAGCACATCAAACTCGAATATGTTCCCCGGCTGCGGGGCGATCGCGCGGCTCCGACCATCCACCTCGAACAAAGTTACCTTCAACGAACCCGGGGTATCTAATGAGCTCACCACCCCGTGATACTTCTCCCCTTTCCGCACCTCGAATCGGAAAAAATCTATGGGGTCATCGCCGCTCCCCACCCGATTTTTTTTAAACTCCCGCCCCACCGGTAACGCCATCGCCCCTGCCAAGCTATTCCCCGCATCGAACGGGGAATCAAGATCTCCCCGACCAGAGATATCGAGGGAGCGCAACGCGGGGAATGAAAGCTTTAACGCCTTAAAGATCCCCCGGCGCATCGCGGGGAGATTCCCCACACCGCTAAAGGTACCGCCCCCCGCCGCTGCGATCTCGCTCAGCTGTTCCCGCGCAGCCGGTGTCAGATGCAGACCGACCGTGTGTATCGCTACCTTTAAACCGCGACGCTCCAATTCCCGAACCACCTTCACCGGGTCTCCATCGCAGGTGTCGGCGCCATCGGTAATGAGAATGATCGCACGCTCCTCACGAACAGCGGAGAAATCTCCCGCCGACTGAGCGAGCGCATGCGCGAGCGGGGTACGACCCCGGGGAGTCAACCCATCGATCGGTAGAAGATCCTCCGATTTGAGCCCCTGCTGAAAAGGGATAAGGAGTTCGGAATCACGGCAACTCCCCTCGCGGTCTTCCGGGGCGATGCGGTGCCCCAGGACTCGCACCCCAACCTCGAACTCCCCCGGAAGCGCCGCGATAGCCTCCCTTAGCGCCGACCGAACGATCGCGGCTCCCGCCGTTCCACCGATCACCTCCCCCATCGAGGCGGAGCTATCTACGATAAATTCTAACCGCGGAGCTGCGCCTACCGCGCGCACCCCCAGACACAGCCCGCAGATAAAAATGAAAACCG
>JBJOHD010000197.1:0-2798 GCA_046047875.1 Pseudomonadota bacterium
CGTTGGGCACGAAAGCAGCACCGTGTACTACACGAAGCCGGCTTTCGGTCCCAGGTAAAAGATCGCAAATCCCTCACGGAAAGGAGACTCCTCGAAGTCCTGCACATGCCGTCGACTTTTACTCGAATCATCGAGTAAGGATCCTACGAGGTGCTCTCCCTTCCCTTTGTAAAAAGAAGACCGACTCCTGTGGCTCTCCTCTCTCTGCGCTCGGGGCTCTTTGACATCGGACCCCTCCATCCCTCCGTATTTCTGACGCCAATTGCAGAACGTCGCGTCGCTGATCCCGTACTTCCGGCCCCATTCCACCGTTGAAATACCACCCCCAGCCTCTTTCAGGATGCTCACTATCTTCTCTTCGCTAGGTCGCTTTATCATCGTCAGGTTTCCTCATCAAAAACCTAACTCGTTCCTGGATTATCTCAAGGGAAGGAGGTCAGAACGACTCCTGTGATGCTCTGTGCCGAGTACAAGAGACTACGCCGACCCACCGAGCCTAAAAAATCGCCGGATCGAGCCCAAAAGCGCTTTTGATTCCCGCTCGACCTCGTGCTGCTCCGCAGGGGAAAGGGACGGAAGCTCTTTCGCTAATTTAAGTCCGTGCTTTCTCGCCTCGATCACCGCCACGATCTCCTCCACAAGTTTCGGACGTTTCTCAAATATTCGCTCGAGAGCGATCTTGGACACGGCGACCAGCTCAATATCTTCAACTGCAATGACACTTGCGTGCCGTGGCTCCCCTGTCAGTATCGCAAACTCACCGAAGAAATCTCCACTCCCTACCTCGGCCACAATCTTCGATTCAGCGGAACCGGGAGCACAGACCGACACCGTGGCACGGCCCCGTCTCACCACATACATCGTCTGACCGCTCTCTCCCTGACGTACGATCGGCTCTCCCGCTGCAAACTCGACGAAGGTCGCGCTCTCCGCTAGGTAATGGAGCTCCTCGGCCGAAAGAGCGGAGAAAAGTGAGACTCGACCCAGGATATCGCGACGCTCCACCTGTGGATCGAGCACCGGCCCCGGGGGCACCTCGGTGCGATAAACGGTACGAATCGGGTACGGGATCGTGATCCCGGCACGCCGGGCCGCGTACCATATATGCGTCATAAACTCCGCGCGTATCTCCGGAAGCCGATCGAACCGCTCGGTGAAGACCCGTGTTCCGTAGAGAATTGATGAGTCCTGATAAGCCTTCAACCGGACCGAGATCCCGCTCGGCAGGATATCCGTAGTTAACCGCGCGCACTCAATCAGCGTGCTTTTAACCTTATTCGGCGGATCCTGGTACGAAAAGCTCACCTCGAGATCGAAGCCGTGAGCACGGGTCGGCCGGCTGTAGTTCTCGATCTTTTCCTTCCCCAGCACCGAATTAGGTATTACCACCGAATCAAGTGAACGGGTCTGTACCCTCACCGCTCGCCAATTACTCTCGATGACTTCGCCGATCGTATCGCCGACCTTGATCCAATCACCCACCTGAAACGGCCGTTCAAAGAGGAGAGCGATCCCCGCCATCAGGTTCCCCAGCGTGTCCTGAAGTGCCAAGCCAAGGACCAACGAACCAACACCTAAGGTGGCAAAGGCGCTGGTCAGATTCCCGTCCCACACAAGCGCCACAACGAGCAGCGCTCCTACGACAACCAGGGTGAAGCGTACGAGATCGACGAAGAGGCCGGGAACCTTCGAGCGCCACGTGGATTTACCGTGCTTCTCATGAAGCACCACCCGAATGAAGGACAACGCCACCCAGATCGCACTGATCCAGAAGATTGTCTCGACAACCCGCATTACACGGCTTTGTAACGACAGATCGAGCACGAACTCAAGGTAGCCGAGTGCGACTCCACTCGGTAAAAGAAGATTTCGGATCGACCGCAGTGTGTAAACGAGGGGGTGCCCGCGCCTCGCACAGACGGCTATCCCCCACGTAAGGACAATGCCGAGCAACGCGCCGGTGCCGAGGAGCTGCCACATCACTGTTTGAGGATCGATCTTCACTCGGCGCATCGTACTGGATGGCGCGAGCGGTAACAATCGCCCCAGCTAATCATCGGACACCGAAGCTCAAACGTGATGAATCAATTACTTACGCCTCCGGGTGAGCCGAGCGAACGACGGAGCACTCCCCCAACATTCGAGCTCCACCCATGAATGCTGTCCGTAAGCTGCTCCCCTGCCCACCGCGCAAGCGAAGGGAGGGTTAGATACCCGATCGCCCCCAGTGCGCCGACCGTCAAGGCCCCGCCCCCGGCGAGGAATGCGGCGCTAAGCCCGACCACGGTACCCCCGAGGACCGCGTGACGGGCAACCTCCTCCGCAACCGAGCCGAGGATCTTTTTGGCGGTTTCCACCCCCACCGTGCCCCACTCCGATTCACGACACGCAGCTCTGAGGACCTCCTTAGCATGGCTTAGACACCGTGTGAGAGGATTAAATCCCGCCTTTGAAAGACCACTACTCTCTGTTGGCCGCACTAACACCCCCCCAATTTCAAGCTGTTCAGCGGCTTCAGCTCCTCGACACAAAAGGTTTCGAATTTCGTCCCCCTCCCGAGGGAAGCCGAGCTTCGTACCGTCGCTTCTGTCATCTATCCGCATCTCTCCCAAGGTACCTCCCTTAAAACAAATCATCCCTTTAAGCGGAAGACCCCAGACCACGCGCTGATGCTTTTCCGCACGCAGGGTAATCGGACAATCTGGTCGTTTGTTGCGGGGAAAGAGAGAACTCGAAACCCACCAGAGCCGGCAACAGCTCGGGCGTCGCTGAGATTACCGCGCACGACGATGAGTTAA
>JBJOHD010000198.1:0-6327 GCA_046047875.1 Pseudomonadota bacterium
ATACCCTCCCACAAATCCAGACGCCCCGGTGACGAGAGCCCGCATACCCCAGCGTCCTAACGACTCAACAACTTGAGGTCGCTCTCAACCATCATCTTCACGAGCTGCGGGAACGACACCTTCGGAGCCCAGCCGAGCTTCTGCTTAGCTTTTGAACAATCACCAAGCAGCAGATCGACCTCAGCGGGACGGACGAACTGCGGGTCGAGCTTCACATACTTCTGCCAATCGAGCCCCGCACACTCAAACGCGAGCTCCACCAACTCCCGCACCGTATGGGTCTCGCCGGTCGAGATAACGTAATCGTCGGGGGTCTCCTGCTGCAGCATCAACCACATCGCCTGGACGTAATCGCCAGCGAATCCCCAGTCCCGCTTTGCATCGAGGTTGCCCATGCGCAGCTCCTCGGCAAGTCCGAGCTTAATCCTCGCCACCCCGTGCGTCACTTTACGGGTCACGAACTCGAGTCCCCGACGGGGCGATTCGTGATTGAAAAGGATCCCCGAGACAGCGAACATATCGTAGCTCTCCCGATAGTTTACCGTCATGTAGTGACCGTAGGCTTTGGCCACTCCATACGGCGAGCGGGGGTAGAACGGAGTCAGCTCGGTCTGCGGGGTTTCCCGCACCTTGCCATACATCTCGGAGCTCGAAGCCTGATAGAAGCGTATCTTCGGATTCATCAAACGAACCGCCTCCAGGATCCGACTCACCCCAACCGCGGTATACTCCGCGGTCAGCATCGGCTGGGTCCAGCTCGTCGGGACGAAGCTCTGCGCTGCCAGGTTATACACCTCGCTCGGCTCGGCAGCTTCGATGGCTTTCATAAGCGAGACCTGGTCGAGCAGATCTCCCGTAATCAGGTTCACCTTGCCGCGCAGGTGCTCGATTCTCTCGTAGTTTTCCGCCGATAAGCGCCGCACGACACCGTGGACCTTATACCCTTGAGCCAGCAGATGCTCCGCAAGATACGAGCCATCCTGTCCGGTAATTCCCGTAATAAGCGCTGATTTTTGAGCCATAACTATCCTTTAAATTGAAGACCGTTGCGGGGCAACTCAGACGAGCTCTTTTCGCCCCCGCTCCTTTAATTCATCAACGATCCGCCGCACATCCTGTACTCGGTCACGGGGACAGATCAGCAACGCGTCGCCAGAATCGATTATGATGAGATTTTCAGCGCCGAGCACCGCGGCGAGTCTGGTCTCTGAATGCACCAGACACCCCTTGGAGTCGAGCAGCAACGCGTCTCCGCGCACCAAATTCCCGAGCTCATCCGACTCAAAGTGCTCCGCCCACGCATCCCACGAACCGACATCATTCCAGCCGAAATCGAGCGCGGCGATGACGGCGCAGTTACGGGCGTGCTCAAGCACACCGAAGTCGATCGATACCGACTCGAGAGACTCGAACACCTCGGCTGTGACCACCGCCTCAGCCGGAGTTCCGATCACCGCATCGATCTTCATCAGCCCCGCATACAACTCCGGCATCTCTTCCTCGAGCGCTTCGAGGATGACGTCCGCTCGCCAGGTGAACATTCCGCTGTTCCAATAGAAGTCCCCTGACTCGCAATATTTACGGGCTCGCTCAAGATTAGGCTTCTCGTAGAAACGCCCCACAAGGTAGCCGTTCCCTTTGAGAGCCGCGCTCCGTTTGATGTACCCGTACCCGGTGTGAGGGGAGGTCGGCGGCACGCCGACCGTCACCAAGAGATCTTCCGCTGCAGCGATTGAGCACGCCTCTTCGAGAGTTTTCAACAATTTCCCCTCGTCGCGGACCGCGTGATCAGCCGGCAGTACGATCATCACGCCGCGTGGATTGCGCCGCCTCACGTGAAGAGCGGCGAGGCCGATCGAAGCGGCCGTATTACGCCCCACCGGCTCGCACATCACCGCGGCGTACGGTACGTGCTCCCGTATCAACGATTCGTGGAGCTTATTGGTAACGATCACCACGTTCTCAGCGCCGACAAGTCCCACCACCCGGCGAGCTGTCGCCTGGATGAGGCTCTCACCGTTCGCACTGATCGACAGAAATTGCTTCGGCCGCCGCATGCGGCTGATCGGCCAAAAACGCGCCCCCTGTCCACCAGCGAGAATCACTACGGTCACGTCTTGCCTGCTGCCCATCGTTTCTACCTTGCCCCCTCTTGAGTCATCATCTGAGGCTTCAAACGCTGAATATCACGCAGATGCGCCTGGAGCCCCTCTCGCCACGATATCGGTCGCCGACCGAGCGTTTTTGAAAGCTTCGAGCAGTCCATCACCGAATAACGCGGCCGAGGGGCGGGGCGGGGAAACTCAGCCACCGTTGTTCGCTCAAGCCGACACACCGAACCGTCCGATAGATGAGGATCAGCCAGCGCCTGGATCTCCGCTGCGAAGTCGTACCAGCTGATTGCTCCTGCACACGACGCATGAAAGATGCCGTGTGCCCCGAGTTTCGCGAGGTCGAGTAACGCCTCAGCAAGCCACCCCGCCCAAGTCGGTGACATAAACTGATCGTCGACCACCCGAACCACACTTCGCTCGGAGAAAAGCTTCAGCATCGTATGGACAAAATTCTCACCTCGCTGTCCGTGCAGGGACGAGGTACGCACGACGAGCGCACGTTCTCCAAGAATATCGAGCACGGCCTCTTCACCTGCAAGTTTTGAGGCGCCATAGACGTTTTTCGGGCCGACCGGAGCCTCCTCGGAGAGCGGGGTGTCGCCATCACCGGCGAAGACATAGTCGGTCGATATGTGGATTAATCGTGCGCCCACCGCCTTTGCGGCCTCAGCGGTATGAGCCGCCCCATCCCGGTTTACCTGAAACGCCTCAACCCGCTGCTCCTCAGCCTTATCGACCGCGGTATATGCAGCGGAGTTTAGGATCAGCTCCGGTTTGAATTTTCGGGCGAGAAAAACTACCTGATCGAGATCGGCGATATTAACCTCGGAGATGACCGGCGACACGATCTCGAAGTTCAAATCGTACGCCCGTTTCTCGATCTCGTAGCCGAGTTGGCCGCTACCGCCAAAGAGGAGTATCCGCATCTCTATACCTCGCGCCCGCGGTAGTTCTTTTCGTAAAAGCGCAGGTATTCCCCGGTCTTGATCCGCTCCCACCAGGTTCGATGGGTCTGATACCACTCCGCAGTTCGAGCTATTCCGACCTCAAACGGGGTAGCCGGCCGCCACCCAAGCTCCTTGGTAAGCTTCGAGTGATCGATCGCGTATCGCCGGTCATGGGCTGGCCGATCCGCGACCCGTTCGATCAAACTCTCCGATTTTCCAAGGAGACGCAGGATTGTTTTAGTGACCGCCACATTCGGCAGCTCAGAATCATCCCCTCCGCCGATGTTATACACGTCACCGGCACGCCCCTCCTCCGCGATCTTGAGAAGCGCCGAGCAGTGGTCTTCCACAAAGAGCCAGCTCCGCACGTTCATCCCATCGCCGTAGAGGGGGAGCTTTCTCCCTTCCAGAGCATTTGTAACAAAGAGCGGGATCAGTTTTTCAGGAAATTGATACGGTCCGTAGTTATTCGTGCACCGGGTCACGACCGCATCAAGCTTATGCGTCTTATGACACGCCAGCACCATAAGATCGGACGCGGCTTTCGAAGCAGCATACGGCGAGGTCGGATCGAGGGGGGTTGTTTCGAGAAACTTCCCGGTTGGACCGAGCGAACCGTATACTTCATCGGTCGAGATGTGGACAAATCGCTTCAGCCCGCTCCGGAGCGCCGCATCGAGGAGATTCTGAGTTCCGAGAACGTTCGTGCGCACGAACTCCCCTGCGGAGTGGATCGAACGATCGACATGGCTTTCCGCCGCGAGATGGAGTACGAGGTCGAATCGACTAGCAGCGAAAACTTTTTCGACCGCTGCGGCATCGGCGATATCGATCTTGGCAAAAGAGATCGCCCGTTTATCCAACAGCGCCGAGATGTTCTCCAGGTTGCCGGCGTAGGTCAGGAGATCGAGCGCGGTCAGCTCCCATTGCGGCCGCACCTGTGCGAGGTAATGCACTAAATTGCTACCGATAAAACCAGCCGCGCCGGTGACCAATACCTTCATCGCATTTCCTTTATCAACCGAACACGAGAAGCTTACCCGCAGCACTCAAAGGGGCCCCCTCAGCTGGGGCCAACCGATGGCCCACTCCTATTCCCTCTACTTTCTCTATGCCGCGGAGCGAGGGGCTGCGCCTTAGCGAGCACTTGAATTACCCGACCCCGTCCCGATATCTTGAGTGATATCGCCTAGTCCCGCAAATGTAAAGCGCACGAACACCTGCTCTTTCTCCGGATTGAGGCGCTCTAAATAACCCACATCGAGGTGCCAACAATTACAGGTGCTTAAAATTCTCAGCCCGACAGAGCTATCGATAAACTCACGCTCGTCCTCATCGTACCGGGCATAATAGCCGACCTTCAACCGGTCGGTGACCTTCACCTCGATCTGCCCCTCCAGCTGACTCAACTCATCGGTATCCTCGGTGCTGTCGATGAACGAGTAGCGAACTCGGAGGGCATCCCCCCGATCATCACGAATATGATTTTGGACCGCCCAGGAGGAGAGGCTTCCATCCTCGACTCCGTAGTTCGTATCGAACACAAAGCCGAAGTACGGTGCCGGGAAAAGACCTACTCGGGCGTTAACATCAGAGAAGCCCTCCCGATCGGGGTCGTTGTCCTCTATGTCCTCTTTGTAGTCGTAGCCCTGACGGAGGGTGAAGTTGGCGATCTCGCGAATATCCCCCTTCTTGCGGGGCGAAACATCGGCGGACCCGAACGGCGCCAACGTGCCCGCCCCCGTATCGTTGAGAGCTAGGGACTCTTCGACCACCGGGAGGTCCGAGAGCTCCGGTGCAAGCTCAGGTATCGCCTCCGCAGAGGGCGAGGCGAACCGCCCGTACAACCGGGTAGTGAAACCGTAAACGAAGAGGCTCCGCTCCCGAATCCGGTCGAGGGAATCGAATAACGGAAGGTCATCCTGCGAGGTATCGGGGACGAACGTAAAGCTGACCCCCGGCTCGATCGTGTGTTTCAGGCGCACGAGCTCTCTCCCACCGCTCTCTAACCCACCCGAAGTAACCCGCGAGAGCCAGTTCCCCTTCTCCAGGTCGAACGCCCGCTCCACCGAGGTGCCGATGGCATAACGGACGTCAAAAACCTGGCGGTCCTGATTCGCGTCGAGCTCTACCGACCCGTCCGGCGAGAACCGCTCATCGAGGTTGTAGATCGTGTTGTGCATTCCAACCGTCAACGAGCTGCTGAAAAAGTTCTCAACGTGAAACGGCATCGTTAAGCTCGGCCGAATATATGTACGCCACCCATCATATCCATCGCTGCGAACAAAATCGGTGCTCAAGACATCTGCCCGGGCGGTCAACTTGAGGCCATACGGATTGAAGCCAAACGGCCGAAACGACTTCAAAGCTCCAAGCGACAACTCGGGAAGCCGCTGGAGCATCTCGTCATCGTCGTCCTCCCGCAGCGCTTGGTTGAACTCGGCCCGAGCTTCAGCGCTCACGAAATCGAGGGGGGCCGCCCGTAACGCGACCGTCGAGGTCGTGTACCGGTCCTCCGCATCACCAATAAGGGGCTCATCCATCTCGCGCAGCAAGAGGTCATCGCTGACATAATGAACGTCCGCCAAAAACGAGGCAGAGATCCCCGCCGCAGGATCGGAGCGCCACAGCTGAGAGAAGTATCCCCCGTAGCGATTCTCCTCGTCGAACTCCCCCGCTTCGTTTACCGGCGGGTCGCTGAGCCCCGAGAGGTCCACCCCCCGGAGACTCCCATCCCGGCGCGACTCATTCGAGTAGAGAAACCGTCCCTCGGCGTAGTTGTAACGGGAGAATGCCTTACGGGCATCGAGCGCCGCCCCCCAACGGGTCTGCGTCTCCACAAAGGGGGTGATCGTTACATCGGAGTGGTCGTCGATGACCCCGAAGATCGGCTGCCGGATCGATAATCCATCCTCTGAGTCGAAGCCGTACCTTCCGGCGAGGAGGCCCGAAGCGCGCTCCTGCTTCACCGGAAACACCAGGTACGGGGTATAGAGTACCGGCACATCGTAGATCCGGAGCGTCGTGTCGTAGGTGTGGGCGTACCCCTCTTCAGTAATGTGCCCGCGCCGCGCCCGGATCGACCACGGCTTGCTCTCGGGATCCTCACATGCGCAGGTTGAAAAACGGCATCCCGTGAGCTCGAACTCGGTCTCGGAGAGTTTCCGCGCCTCAACTGCTTTGACCCCGTAATTCCCCTGCTCGAGATAGAAATCGGCATCAGTAAACGAGCCCATCTCACTCTCAAGGTTCACCACGGCTTTCTC
>JBJOHD010000199.1:0-7569 GCA_046047875.1 Pseudomonadota bacterium
TTTAAACCCAGAGTTCAGGATCCAGCTCGCTAAGCTCGAGAAAGGTTTCGGCTACGTCCGAACTACCTCGATCTCCGCCGATCTTCCCCCACTTGAGCTTCATGAGCGGCTCACCCGCATAATCGCCGCGCTCAACGAGTACCGCGGTGCGAAGAAGCGCGCCGAGGCTGCGGAGAGCGAGTCCGCAGAGGCGGCCGCCGCGGCCGCTACCGAGGGAGCTTCTCCCGAGGCGGTGGCTGACGAGGCGCTTCCCCCCGGGATCCCCGAGGACGCGGCGGCGGGAAATTAACTCATAGGGGTCGACGCGGAGAGCTTCTCCGAAATTCGGGAGGCTCAGTCCGTACCGTCCCCCCCAACGATGGTTGAATCGCACCCTCATCCCTGCGAAACTCTCCGCATGACCGATCTCGAGAGACTCGAACGCGCTCTCACCACGGAGCGCCACGAATGGCGCTACTTCGACCCCGGGACTTGTCCCGCAACCGTGGTGGCAGCGCTCAAGCTTGAACTCCCCGAAACACCGCTCGAGGAGATCGCTGCCCAACTCAAGGGGGGCGCGGTGCATATCAACGGGATTCGGATTGAAGCCGATCTCCCCCTCACCCCACCGGTGAAGCTTGAGTATTTCGCCCCGAAGGGGGGAACTCCGGGTGAGCTCCGCTTCGATGAGGGGTGGGTAGTGTTTGAAGACCCCGATCTGTTAGCGGTCGTAAAACCCGCTGGCCTCACCGCGATGCCCGCACGCGACCAACGATACCGCAATCTGAAGACGCTCATCGAAACCCGGGTCGGTGGACCGATCCATATGCCCTCTCGGCTCGACACCTCGACCGCGGGGATCGTCGTCGTGAGCAAAACAACGGTGATGCACCCCCGACTCCAGCACATATTCGAGCGACGACGGGTCGAAAAGATGTATCTCGCCGAGCTCTCCGGCGACCCGAACTTCGCTGAGCTTACGGTCGAGAACCTCATCGGTCGGGATCCCGCCCACCAAGTTCTTCGCCGAGTCGTCACCACAGGGGGCAAACAGGCGATCACTCGGTTTCGCTCTGTCCGACGACGGGTGTTCCAAACCACGGACGCAGCAACAACGTGGGGCACCCTCGTCGAGGCGTACCCTCTCACCGGGCGTACCCACCAGATCAGGGTTCATGCGGCGCACCTCGGTACCCCCCTGATCGGCGACAACTTTTACGGGGGATACGAGTCTCCCACCCTGCACCTCCTCGCCTACCGATTAACCTTCCCCCATCCACTCACCGGAGTTCTCCTTCACCTCGAGGTGCCGCCCCACCTCACCCCGGCGTGGGCGATCTGAAGAGCCCCCGCGCCTGATCGACATCATGAAGATCGCTCCCCGGTCACGCGATGATCGCACCCCATGCCGTACCGCACACGCGCCCCCCGTATCGTCTGGTTTCTCACAGGAGCTATCCCGGCGCTTCTCCTTGGCCTCGTTATCGGGCCAACGATCTCGCACCTTGCGCTTGAGCGTCCGGCGACAACAGCGGAGCTCGCCGCCCTCGCCCTCTCCATGCTCATCGCGCTTTTGGGGAGTCTCGGTGGGTGGCTCGCCGCATCGCGGTTTCACCACCGCCTCCTAGGGCGCGATATCGCGATGCTCCGAAGCTGGCTGGAACTGCTCACGAAGGACGGATTCTCCCTTTCGCCGGTCGGATCGGGTCCGTCCCCTACCCTCCGCGAGATCGCTCCCTCGATAGAGCGCGCCGCCGCTGAACTTCAAGCCCGCGCTCACGCCTCAAGCGAACGGATCCGTGAAATCGAGGCCCGCGCTGCCGCTCGCACAAAGGCACACGAGGAGCTTGAACAGGTAAACTATATTATCACTCACCATCTGCACGAGCCGCTTATCCGCATCACGACGTACCTTGATATGTTCGGCCGACAGATGCGGGGCAAACTCGATCCCCCAGCGGCGCGATTTCTACATTCGGTGCACTCCGGTGTGAAAAAGATCGAAACCTTGATCGAGGATCTCTCCCTTTACTCACGCAGCATCTACGGCTCCCCCGACATTTACGAAACCGATATCACCGCGATCGTCCGAAGCGTTCTCGAATCGCTCGATATCGAGGTGACCGAGAGCGGGGCTCAGATCTCCATCGGGGATCTTCCCACCGTATGGGTCAATCCCAACGAGATTACGAAGGTCTTTCGACACCTCATCGCCAATGCGATCCGGTATCGGCGGGGCGACTCACCGAAGATCGAGGTTCGCGCGGAACAACGGGGGGATCGGACGGTTTTCTCCGTCACCGATGACGGCATCGGCATCGACCCTGTGGCGCAACGGACCCTGTTCTCCGTCTTTGAGCGGGTACACACCGACCCGGCGTATGTAGGGAGCGGCATCGGCCTCGCGGTCTGTAAAAAGATAATCGAGCACCATGGTGGTGAGATTACGGTGCGATCGGCGCTCGGCGAAGGCTCTACATTTTTCTTTTCAATCCCCGCGAGGCCCCACCCCGTCCGTAGCCACCACGACCCAGAAAAGAGAGTACATTAGGGGTGTTAGCTATGCCTTGCCCACCCCGGCGACTCTATCCCTTTGACTCAAATCGTGATACGAACTACCCCGGTTAAATATTACCGCGAGGATCTTCTTCCATGACCACTCAAGAGCGCGATCTTATCGTTTTTGGTTCCGGCCCCGGGGGCTATGTTGCGGCGATTCGAGCCTCTCAACTCGGCCGAAAGGTCTCCATAGTGGAGCGCGAGGCGCTGGGCGGTATCTGCTTGAACTGGGGATGCATCCCGTCGAAGGCTCTTCTAAAGAGCGCGCAGCTCTACCACGACATGAAGCGCGCTGGTGATTTCGGGTTCGAGACCGGCCCCTTGAAGGTCGACTTCCCGAAGATCATGACCCGTTCGCGCGATGTGGCGGGCAAGCTCTCAAACGGGGTCGCCTACCTCATGCGAAAGAACAAAGTCGAAGTTATCATGGGGACCGGGAAGCTCGAGAAGGGCAACAAGATCTCGGTCAAAGACGCGGCTGGAAAGAGCACCACGTATTCTTTTAAAGATGTGATCATCGCCACCGGCGCACGGCCCCGCCCGATGCCGGGAGTGGAAGTTGACGGCGATGTAATCCACACCTACCGCACCCTCCTTGAGTATAAGCGGCTTCCGCAGAAGATGCTGGTGGTGGGCGCAGGTGCGATCGGCATCGAGTTTGCGTACTTCTATAGCTCGCTCGGCACCCAGGTGACGGTGGTCGAGATGCTGCCGCAGATCCTCCCCGCGGAGGACACCGAGATCGCCGATTCTTTGGAGAAGATCTTTAAGAAAGGCGGGATGGCGATTAAGACCGGCGCGTCGGTCAGCGACATCAAAAAGAGCGGGAAGAACGTCTCAGCCACGATTAAGACCAAAGACGGCGAAGAGAAGTGGAGCGGCGACCTGTGCCTTACCGCGATCGGCTTTGTCGGCAACGTCGACAACATCGGTCTCGAAGAGGTGGGCGTAAAAGTCGAGAAGGGCTGGATCGACGTCGATGAGTTTATGCGCACTAACGTCCCCCATCACTTCGCTATCGGCGACGTGGCGGGCGGCCCGTGGCTCGCCCACGTCGCAAGCCACGAGGGCCTCATCGCAGCGGAGTGCGCGGCGGGGAAAGCGAAGCACCCGATGAAGTACGACAACATCCCTGGCTGTACGTATTGCCAACCCCAAGTCGCCTCGATCGGTATGACCGAGAAAGCGGCGAAGGAGAAAGGTATCAAATACCGCACCGGCAAGATCCCGTTCTCGGCGATCGGAAAAGCGATCGCTATCGGGGAGCCGGACGGCATGATCAAGGTGATCATCGACGACGAGGTCGGCGAGGTGTTGGGGGTTCATATCCTCCATTCAGAGGCGACCGAGCTTATCAGCGAAGCGGCGGTCATCCGCTCCCACGAAGGTGTCGCGGCAAGCGTCGTCGAGACCGTCCACCCCCACCCGACCCTTTCGGAATCGATGATGGAGGCGATGGCGGCGGCGCTCGGGCGGCCGATTAATTTCTAGTCGTATTGAAGGGCCGGGCTCTGTCCGGCCGGGGCGCCACCGGTAATTCGAGCATGGCCCGACAGAGTCGGGCCATCCATTGTCCGACCGACGGATACCACGGGCGACACAAACACGGCCCTCCACACGGTTACGGTGATTCGATCCTGGAGGGCCGGATTCTATCCGGCCGGCGTGGGCCCCTTGAACGGCGCCCCTCCCCTTGATTCTCCCGCCTACCCCCACCACAATAACGGGGTGACGACCCGCCCGTTAAAAGTTCTTCGCCTCGGAAGGTGCTCCTACCGTGAGGTTTGGGAGCTTCAAAGATCGATCCAGCACGCGCGGATGCAGGGTGAAGGTGAAGAGACATTAATCATTTGGGAGCACGACCCGGTGATCACGATCGGGCGTAGCGCCAAGGAGGGAAATCTCATCGCCTCGCCGGAGCATTTGGCGAAGCTCGGGATCGAAGCCCTTGAGATAGAACGGGGGAGGGACTTCCAAAGAACGCTGGATACCACTCAATCGACTGCTCATCATTTCAAGCCCTTAGAAGCGTGAGGGTAGAGAAGTCCGATATCATCGAGCAATCAAACAGATTCTTCCTCGGAGCAGTTACCATCATTCGCTCCCGCCCTTTACGGTGACGGGGTCAGGAGAGAGCTCAGCGACCGGGCACACTGCCTCTCATTATCGTATAGACATCCGCTCGGTCTGCTACGTACCCTATCGGAATCGGACGATGGCGCTCCTTCACCCCGAATCGGCGCACAACGCTGCGATCGTCAACCAGGAAAGAGCGCTTGGGGAGCCAAGCGCGGAACGACACGACTGTCACTATGACAAGACCTCTTCGTTATAGCGGCTATCCAAACCAAGATGAGTCGGCGTTCGCAGTCCACCTTGCCACACCGATCTCCTCCGATCTCTTCGTGCCTCAGCCGAACGACTGGACGTGCGGCATTGCGGTAGCGATGATGATTCACCGTTTTTTCAAGGTATCAGTTCCGCCGTGTGAGCGTTGTGTCGAGATTCTCCAAACGACCGAAACTCATGGCACGAGCACCACGAATTTCGCGGGCTGGCTCGAGTCCTTCTCTCGCGCAAATGGGCTACTTCTTGAAATAGGTCATAACGGCTCCTACGCGGATATCGAGCGACTTCTGATGGCAAATTGGCTGATAGTGCTGGCGTTCCGAGAGCCGGTCGAGCTTGTCGGGCACTATGCTATCGTTCAGGCGATACACGAGACCGCCTTGATGCTCGCCGACCCCTTCTACGGCCCTCGATCCATCGTTCATCGAACCAACCTCGTCTGGACTACCCAATTCGAGGAGCCAACGCGAGAGGGTTGGTACGCTGCCTTGAAGCGTCCGGAGGAGTAGTTGTATCGCCAGCCTCTCCCCTTGATTCTGATTCTCAACCCCACCACAATATCGGGGTGAGCGCCCCCACCCTAAAAGTACTCGCCCTTGGAAGACGCCCCTACCGGGAGGTGTGGGAGCTACAGCGCTCGCTGCAGCAAGCGCTTATGCGGGGTGCAGGGGAAGAGACATTAATCCTTTGCGAGCACGACCCGGTGATCACGATCGGGCGGAGCGCCAAAACGGGGAACCTTATCGCCTCGCCGGAGCATTTGGCGAAGCTCGGGATCGAAGCCCTTGAGATAGAACGGGGGGGCGACATCACCTACCACGGTCCCGGTCAGCTCGTGGCGTATCCCCTTCTTAATCTCAATAACCACCGCCGCGATGTGGGGTGGTACCTACGGCTCCTTGAGGACGTCGTTATAGATACCCTCCAAGCGTTTGGAATTACAGGACTTCGCTATCCGGGGAGGACCGGCGTGTGGACTCAAGTCCCGGAGAATGTTATAAATTTTGCGACTTTGGAAGGTTCCACCCCCCGCTCCCCGGAAGGGCGGCCACGTAAGATCGCCTCCATCGGAGTGCGGCTTTCTCGGTGGTGTACGTTGCACGGCTTAGCCCTAAACGTCCACGACTGTCGCTCAGGTTTTCAATGCATAAATCCGTGCGGATTTACCGATATCGATGTGACATCGATGGCGGAGGAGCGGCCGAGCGAACGATTTGAGGTAGCGCGGGTCGGGGACGTTTTACGTGACCGTTTCCAGAGTAGATTTTGTATCACGTCGTACGTTGAAGAGGTGTCAGATGGCGAGGAGTGAGATGGCGGTAAGTGAGTCGGTGATGAGCCAGGCGAAGTCGGCTCGAAACGGCAACGGGACCAGCAGGAAAAAGGGCCCCGCGGTCTCAACTGAAACCCTCCTCTCAGCGTACCGCACGATGGTGCGGGCCCGACTCGTCGACGAAAAGTCGATCGTCCTCTATAAGCAAAATAAATGTCACTTCCAGATCGGTGTCGCGGGCCACGAGGCGGTACAGGTCGCAACCGGTGCAGTGTTCCGCGCCAACAAAGACTGGTTCTACCCCTACTACCGCGATATGGCGCTGTGCGCCGCGCTCGGGATGACGAACGAAGAGTTCATGTTAAACGTCATGAACAAGGCGGACGATCCGAACTCCCACGGCCGCCAGATGCCGATGCACTACGGGCACAAAGGTCTCCGCATCGTCAATCAAAGCTCCCCGACCGGGACCCAGTTCCTCCAAGCTGTCGGCTGCGCGCTCGGCGCAGTGGTCGAGAAGCGGGATGAGGTCGTCTACGTCTCCGCCGGTGAGGGCACCTGCTCGCAAGGTGACTTCCACGAGGCGCTTAACTGGGCTGCGCGCGAGAAGCTCCCGGTGATCTTCTGTATTCAGAACAACAAATACGCGATCTCGGTGCACGTGTCGGAGCAGCTGGCGGGTGAGAGCGTTTACAGCATCGCGGCTGGGTACGAGAACCTCGCCCGAGCGACGGTTGACGGCACCGACTTCATCGCCTCCCTTGAAGTGATGAAAGAGGCGCATGCGCGGGCGCTCAAAGGCGACGGCCCGACCCTTATCGAAGCGCACGTTCCCCGGCTTCAAAGCCACTCGATCTCCGATAACCACTTAAAGTACCGCACCCAAGCCGATATCGATAAAGAGAAGGAGCGGTGCCCGATCGCAAAGATGCGGGCGTACCTCACGAAAGAAGGTGTCGCTACCTTAAAGGAGCTCGACGAGATCGATCGCGAGGTGAAGAAAGAGGTCGATGCCGCCGCGGAATGGGCGGAGACGCAGCCGGAGTGCGATCCCGCAGACGCGCTTAAGTACAACTACATCAACACCGATCCAGCGAACGCGTTTACCGAAGGCACGCCGACCGGGGAAGACACCTACATGGTCGATGCGCTTAACCACGCGCTCGATGAGGAGCTCGCAGCGAACCCCAAGATGTGCGTCTTTGGGCAAGACGTCGCTCACGGAAAAGGTGGTGTGTTCACCGTCACGACGGGTCTTACCGCGAAGTACGGCAAAGGCCGGGTTTTTAACGCGCCGCTCGCCGAGAGCTCGATCGCCGGTGTCGCGATCGGTATGGCGACCCGGGGCTTAAAGCCGGTCGCAGAGATCCAGTTCGGCGATTACGTCTGGACCGCGATGATGCAGATCC
>JBJOHD010000200.1:0-14679 GCA_046047875.1 Pseudomonadota bacterium
CATCAGCGGCAGCCTTGACTCTAAATGAATGACTCACCCCGAGCTCCTCAAGCTCGGTGCGACGACGATTATCGAGACAGACAATTAAGAGGTCCGGCATCGGTCCACCCCTCCCGTAGGCTTCGGTAAGTTTTGACTTAACAGCACGAGCGACTGCACAGCGGATGATATCTGTTCGTGGTCACTCCCTCCCCCGTTGATATAGAGTACCTCAAGTCGTCCAGCGACCTCGGCGATCTCCGTGAGACCAAAAAAACCGGCCCCTCCTTTAAGGGTATGACAGATACGACCGAGGGTCGTGACATCAGCGGCCGACAAGGCCCCGTCACAAAAACACAGCGCCCTGATCCGCTCCACCTGATCCCCCAATTCAGCGCGAAAGAGCGCATAGGCTCGGGAGGCGAGTGGGTCGAATTGGGGGCGATCGGCCATAGCTGGAGTGTCGGCGATTCCCCCGTTAATCTTGAGCCCCTGAGAGGGGTTATAGCCCCTCCGGGAGCAGCGAAGCCCCCCAACGCACCCCGGTTCTCCGGTCTTTCCTATTCGCTTTGAATGAATTACAACGGGTAAGTAAACGTCCAATAGTCTTAGGCAGTCGATTCAGCTGAGTATTTTCTACAAGAAGTTGTATGAAGAAGATCTTCCCCCTCCTCCTCCTCGCGGTGCTTGCAGTAGCTGCCTGGTTTTTTAGCTCTGCTAAAACGACCGACACGGCGTCGGTCGCCCCGACAATCTCCCCGGCCAATCCATCGTCGGATGGTGTCCGAGAGGGAATGATCAATGATATCAACAGACTAGAGAGCGGCCAGGCCGGTGAGGCGCCCTCTGTTGATGGGGATGAGGTCGAAACCGACGCCCTGTTTAATGCGGATGGGGAAACAAAACCTGCCGCCCAGTTCTACGAGAACGCCGCCGACGCCTTAAAGGCTATCCAAGCTGGCTCACGCGAGTACGACGATATGATCTTGGAACAGTTTACCCTCCCGGGCGAGGACTGTACCTGGTGCCCTGAGCTTTACAAATCGGTGAAGGACCTCCTTGCCGATCAAGCGCTCGCGTCCGACCAAAGGAGTTACTACGCCGAGATCCTCGCAATCAGCGGTCGGGTGGATAATCTCGCCGTGCTGGTCGACGGCATCAAGAACGCCCCAGCGAAAGAGATCGCCGACACCTACTCCGAGGCGCTTGAACTCACGATGGGAAAGGATGACGTCGTTGAATTTCTTCGAGAGCACCTCGATGCATCGAACGAATCGCTCCGCGAGGCCTCGGTAGCTGCCGTGACCAATCAGGGCTCCCGACTGGCAGCAGAGGCACTCTACAAGAATACGGTGGAGCGGGGTGATCCGGACGGCTACTACTCGGTTGGTATCGGACTCGCTGAGCTCGTTCCTAACGAAGAGACGCTGCCGTATCTCCAGGAGCTTGCCCTGAAACGGGATCAGTACTCTCACCTCGCAGTAAAGGCGCTGATTAACGGCGGCCAACCGGGGCTGCAGATCGTCTTCGATATTCTGAATAACTCGAAGGATGGCGAGGCCGACAAAAAGCTTCTCCAAGAAGCGATCGACCATGTAAATTACGATGAGGAGACCGAAGCTTTTCTGAAAAAGACAGTGGAAACATCGAAACAACCGGTTGCGGTAGAGTTTGCGAAGAGCATACTCGAAGATTTTACGGCGAACGCAGCCGATGAAGCGGAGCTCGCGGATGAAGAGCTCGTAGTGGAAGATGAGCCCACACCGATGATGTCATCGATGGAATAACGCTCGGGGCGTTACCGGGGAAGGCCCGCCGCCGAGGCAGGGCTGCTCGCGCCCCCATCCGCTATCGCATCGAGGATCTCCTGCATATCACCCTCAGATACTGTGCCGCCGGAAGATGCTCGGTCTCCTGCAGGTGGAGCCGACTCAGCGCTTGAAGCGGCTGCTCTCGTGCCTTGCTCCATAGCAGACACCATCGCAGCTGAAAGTGGAATCGCCGCGCGGGGGGGAGTTCCGAGGGTCCATTCAACCACCTTTCCCGATGAGAATGACACCATCGCACGTCCGGGATACCACCAGACCTCCTCTCGCTTCGTCTCCCGCTCAAGACGTTCAAGCGGTGCCCCCCACTGAGTTAAAACCTCGCGGGGGCTCATTCCCGCGACCAACGGCTGCGGCCTGAATTCGGCGTAAGTCGTTTCACCGAAAAGAGCAACTGCCGCACATGCACCGACGATGATGTTTCGATTTTTCATAGTTTCACCCTACCCTGCACACAGCGTAGACTATATCAGCCTCGAAGCGTTGATGCTCGAAGACTTTGCATCGGGCCGGAACGACCGCGGCTCTAGGACTATGAACAACCCGCCAGCCCCCGCCGCAAAGCCTGTGTTTAACCTCCGCCCCCTCCTCGAGCGAGGCTACGACCGCTTTGGCGCAAACCTTGCTCTTGGCGTTGTTTTTTTCCTCCCGCTGAAACTCGCGATCGCCTATCTCTTCCTCATACCGCTCAACCTCTTATGGATTTTCCGTCTTCTCGTGACCCGACGCTTCACGTTGGGGCATCTCACCGCGGTGCGGGCCCTCCTTTTCTTTCTTCTTCTGGTCGGACTGAGCGCGATCGCTGGCCTCGATCCGATGCGAAGCCTCGCTAAAATGCTCCGCTTCGGATTTTACGCCGCAACTATCTTCACCTTCGCTGAATTACGGGGAGCTCATGTGCTTCGTCTCCTCGGCGCGCTTATCCTCGGCCAAACGATCGCCGCTGTGCACTCCGTATTGGCATCGGCATTCCCCTCCCTGCCAGCGTTATTCCTCGGGAGCGTATCCGAATCGGGACAACTCAGCATCTCAATCATTACCGCTCTGGGCGTGGGATTCGCCCTTAATCGTCAGGGGCTGCGGGCAGCCCACCGTGACGATTCAGGGGCTGCTGAACAACGTTTTCGTCAGGAACGCCGTCACGCCGTACTCCTCGGTACACTGCTCTTTCTTCTGCTCTTATCGGTAAGCTTTGGGGGAAATGTCGACCTTCGCGGTACCTCCTTCACCGTTGTTCTCTTATCGGCCCTTTGCGGCTCTCTCCTCGGAATCGTTGTGTCGCTCCAGATCACCCGACTCAAGATCCCCCATCTCCCGCGCCTGTTTTTTCTTATCTCATTCGTCGTGCCGTACCTCGTGACCGCACTTCTCGTCAATCTAAAGCGGGGGCCGTGGCTCGGTGTCTTTGTCGGTGGACTTATCCTTCTCCTGCTTCATGCACGCCGATTTTTCATACCCCTTATCGTCTCCGCAATCGTCCTTGCGATATCGATCCCGGCGCTCCGCAATCGTCTCGCGGAATCATCCGAGCATTTTTTTATCGCCGGTGGACGCCAGGTTATCTGGGAGATTGGTGCTGAGCTCTCGCTGCGCTATCCGCTGGGGATCGGCTACGAAAACAGTCGAATTCTGCGGAAATTCTCCCCTGAAATCCCTCCAGAGCTCATCCATTTTCACAATAATCCCCTCCAGATACTGGTCGAATCGGGCTGGTTCGCCCTCGGCGTCTACATCTGGTGGATCATCGCGGTTGTCCGCATGGCGTGTACGCCCCATCGATCTAAGAGCGAATCGCTCGTCTGTGCAGCTATCGGATGCGCCGTCGTTGCCTGGCAGGCGGCTGGTCTCGTCGAATATAATCTGGGAGACAGCGAAGTCGCTCTTGTCGCCTTCATCGCTATCGGCCTTATGCTGAAGCTAAAACTTCCTCACTGCCCCGGCAGCAGCGCTTCTCTGGAACGCCTGGCACCGGCACGTTTATAGATCTTGAATCAATCGTACCGCTTCGCTGACGAGCGGAGCCCGCTCTCCTCAGCGGCTATTTATAGCTATCCCGCTCGACCGGTTCGCCGCAGGAGATCGATATCCCCCTGGACGAGCGCGCGAATCTCCGAAAGGTCGGAACGGAGCGCGGTCAACTCGTGCACCTGCTGCGCCGACTTTATCCCGGCGGCGATGTCATTCAAAGTACGACGCTTCGCCGAAACAAGGGGACTCGGCTTAATCTGCAACTGCTGGTCTCCCCGCCCGACCGCGCCCTGAAAAAGGTTATCCCGAGTCACAACAAGGCTCCGCACCTGATTAAGATCGGTCAGCATACTCCCCCGAATCGAGTCGACGACAGCCGAACGGGAGCGGGAAGCATACTCACGGCCTGCGATTGGCCGCTGAGCAACTACCGTTGTCACCGCTGGGGAATGAACGGGCGAGCGACTTGTTGATAGCTCCGCGGCCGCCAATGCAGATCGAGCGCCGGCCAGATCTGACTGTGTCGCGCTCAAAACGGCTTGAACCTTGTTCAGATCCGCTGAAACCCGCTGAAGCTCTCCTCGAAGCTCATCCCTTTCCCGACGTACCGCTTCGAGATCGACCGTGTATGCATCTCGCGCTCGCGCGACCTCGTCACGAAGGGTGGCTTCCCGCGCGGCTCCCTCAGCTGAGGCACCCCGAATCGTCGTGCACTCACGCGAGAGCGCCGCATAGGTCGCCTGATCTTGATCACGCAGACGTCGCTCCGTTTCAAGAGAACTTTGCACCCCGATAAGCTCACGCCGAGCCGAATCCAAGTCGGATCGTAGAGCGCGGACCTCACCCTCCGATGAGCCTGCACGATCAGCGGTGCGCTCGTGCGTGCGGCGCAGTTCAGTGATCTCGCTTTGCAGACGGGAGATCTCGCTCTTTGCTCGCGTCAGCTCACCAACCGCACCACTCGCCGCTGGCTCGCTCGGACTGCCCACGATATGCCGCTCGGTCAATGTTCCTTGAAATGCGGCGGCTCCGGACTCCCCCCGGCTCAACCGATCGATAACTCGCCCCTTCTCAGCGAGTTCATCCTCGAGGCCCACGATCCGGCGATTAAGCGCCTCAGCGTTAACCTCCAGTTCGGCGATATAATCGACAAGCTGATTCCCCTGATCATCGGTGCGATACGCTCGACCATCCGCGAGGCGACCCCGGGGGGCATCATCGGCCCCGCCCACGCACGGCACGAACGACAGGACGGCGATAAGAACGATCCGAGGACGTATAGTCATGCAGGTGTTTTTAAAAACTAGTCCTTAGACAAATAAGTTTTTTCACTCCCGCGGAGTGAAAAACTAACTCAGGACTAGTGGTGAGCATAAATTCTATTACCTTGCAGGTGAAAGAATTTAATGGTCGAACCACTAGTTATCGAGAAACTAGGGCAGCAGCCCGCTCTCTCGACGGTAATACGGGAGCACAAAGGGGGGCAATCGGGAACCGTACGTGAGAGAATCGCGACTCAGTCGGGGCGCCGACGGGGATAACTACCGAGCTTCAAAGAGGATCGAGCCCCAGCTCAATCCAGCACCGACAACAGCCACCACGATCCGCTGCTCCGGTTGGATAAGATCCCAGTGCTGAGCTAATACTGCCGGAGCTCCAGCCCCGGCTTGATTGCCGATCGTTGTGACGTTATGCCAGTGGTTCGAGTCGGGAATCTCCCGATTGTTCGTGATCTGCTGCAGCATCGTCGCATTCGCCTGATGACCGATAAAAATATCTTGGGTCCAATCGATAGGATGCCGCTCCTCAATCGCTTTGATGAGTCGAACCGTTTGACGAACCGAGAAGTCCCTGACAGCCCGACCGTCTTGATGGAAGTGTCCGTAACGATCGACGACAACCGCTTGGCACCGGGTCGGATCGCTCGCGTAAAAAGACTCAAGTACTTTAAGCTTACCTTCGTGCTTCCCTGACACTACCCACGCCGCTGCACCATCCCCCCAAATCGCTCCGTCGGAACGGTCGTTATAGTTGACGTTCTGAGTAAGCGCGGCTGTTGAGATACACAGGACGTACTCGGGAAGCTTCTCCTCCCGATAGTTGCTCAAGACATCGATGTGAAGAGCGAACACAGGGCATGCGGTAAAAATATCGAAGGCTGGACAAACGATATCAAGCGCCTTCCCGATCCGCTGCGCTTCTGATGGCGCGGTCTGCGCCGGGGTACAGCAGTTCGCTATAATCAGACCGACCTGCTCAGGCTTAATGCCTGCCTGAGCGAGCGCCATCTCAGCAGCTTTTTTCCCCATATCGGTCGGGGTCATTGAGGCGACCTTGAGCGCCTCGCGTGGATCCTGATTCCGGGTCTCCCGGATATAGTCGAGCGGCAAGGTGCTCAGCCGGGTCTGTATCCCGATCTTCTCGATGATCCATTGGGCGTTAGTGCCGATGTCGAGGTCCTCAAGAAACTGATTGTCGATGACCGTCGATGGGTGGCAATAGCCCATGCCGAGAATGTGTAACACGCAAGCTCCTTAACCGTTACGCCGCGATTTAAGCGACGTGAAATAAAGCGTGGCCGTAATTTGAACCGCCGCCGACTCCAATAAGAGCGATATGCTCACCTGGCCGCAGGCTCTCCCACCTATCTGCCAGCACCGAAAACCCTGCGGCGCCAACAGTGTAACCCCGATGTTCGAGGTTCGACCACATCTGAAGCCCTCTGACACTACTCCCGTTCACCACAGCGGCGCTTGAAACAGCATCAAATTGAGGCGTAATCACCGTAAGACTATCACACCGAGCCCCCTTAGTCGAAAGCAGGTCGGCCAGCTCGCTCCCTCCCTTTTTCCCGATATATTCCGACAACTTCGGCTGATCGAGCTGGACGTGTCCATAGGTATCAAAAGCTATCAGATCACTCGCTGAGTCGACCGCATAGTTGACGCTTTCAAGGGAAAGCTTTCCACGGAGACGGGGCGAAATAACGAGAGCGGTCGCCGCATCGCCGAGCAGCGCCGCCCCAATCCCCTTGCGGTAATTGACCTGCTGCGTCGGAGTATTCGCGGATACGCAGACGATAATATCGGGGAGCTTCTCCCCCACCGAACTATCGAGCATCGACAGATGGAGGAGCAGTCCCCCTCCCCCGGTTAAGACATCGTATGCGTTCGCCTTCACGTTGAGTCGAGCGCCGAGTCGTTGGGCTTCAGACGGCGTCGTCTCCAGAGGTGAGCAGGCATCCCCAAGGATGAGGCCCACCTGATCCGCCGCCATACCGGCGCGGCGGAGCGCGATCTCAGCCGCCTTGAACGCCAAGTCGCTCGGCGATTGCATCATCGCCTTTTCCCCCGCTTTGGGGTCTATGTTCCCGGTAGAGCGGAGATAGTCCAGGGGAAGGACCGAATTGCGGGTCTTTACACCCGTCGACTCGAGCAACTCCCGTGACAACGCTCCGCTGCTTACCTCGAACAGCAGCTCGTTCGAGATCGAGGTTTCGGGGTAGGCTGCGCCTATTCCTAAAATGTGAAGCACGATGTTCCCTCGTATACCGAAAGAAGATCTGAAAGAGCGGTGTGCTCTTTCCCTTTAATAAGCTGAAATCTGTAGTCGTTTTAGCCTAAAATGCGCCCCTGAATCAATTCTCCCCCCCATTTCTAATAGGCGGACACCTTGCTAAACTATCAACAATTTGCGGGCCTTATAGCCGATTTACTACTTCGATGAAGATATACTTCTCACCACGCGTTACCGTCACCGGATTGATCCTTATCGCGGGGATGCTCCGCGCCTCGTTCTGGCAATGGGAGCGGCACCTCGAAAAGCAGGGATATATTGCGCGCATGACCGAGCGTCTCAGTCTCGATCCTGCTCCGGTCGACTCACTCATCGGCACCACCCCGGAGGATCTCTTCTACCGGCGGGTTCTTGTTGAGGGCACCTACGATTTTTCCAAGGAGATGGTATTACGAAACCGGCGCCTCAACGAAGAAGCAGGGGTTTACGTTCTCACACCGCTGAAGCTCCGCGGTTCAAACCGTACCGTGATCGTCAATCGGGGTTTTCTCCCGCTCCAGTACCAGGATAAGCGCTCCGATTTTCAGCGGGAAACCACCGCTTCGTTTGTCGGGTTAATCAAAGAGCCTCTAACCCGACGGCTCCTCGCTCCAAGCGATCCGCCGACCGGAGACGGCGCCCCATGGGTTGATGCCTGGCTGCGGGTTGACCTCGCGAAGATGCAGCGCCAGCTCCCTTTTCCGATCGAACCGTTTTATCTTGAAATCATGGCCACGACCGACCCAGCCGAGGCACAGGCTCAAATCGTTACCTCCTCCGCTGGGAGAGAAGAGCTCCTCGTCATGGGAATGGCTTCCCTCGGGGAGCACACAAAGACCGCGCGCCCCCTTACCGATTACCCGATTCCTGTGTTCGATACGGTCATCCCAGCCGGTCGACACTTCGGCTACGTTTTTGAATGGGCGATGATGGCCCTCGTCACCCTTCTCATTTGCATCGTGATACAGCTGCGCCCCCGTCGTCAGCCGATCGCGGCTTAGCTCATATTTAAGCGGCACGCTCAAGAAGGTCCACCACCCGCATCTGCTCAAAAGCGAGGGGCCCTTTTCGTACCGCGACGGTGTACTCCTTGAGAAAAAGGCTCCCTGAGAATAGCGGCGGTGCCCCCGGCGCAGAAATCCGCTCACCCGGCCGAATCGCCAGGACATCGACGTGAAAAGCTATCTCACTCCCCCGCTCTAGGCCGAGGTGAAATATCGAGTAAAGCGGGGCAGGCGCCTCTCGTCTCCGCTCCCCGTAAATCATCGGGTCGCCCGCTGCATTCGACCGCTCCACCGTGTCGAGAACCCGAGCGAGGAGCGCTGAAGAGCTCTGAACTGAGAGAAAAGGGGTCGGGCCTTCCCGAGCCTGAGAATTAACGACCGCCGCTATAACTTCGATGTGATCAAGCGCCTCCTCTTGTGCCTGGGGAGAGTATGCCGGGAACAGTTCGTCTCCATCAACGGACCCGACATGGCTCACAACTCCCACCGGCGCAGAAAAAAGCTCAAGCGGCTTCAACGACATCCATGGGGCGAGCGCGACGTTCGACGCCCCCCAAGATTCACTGACTATCGGTAAGATAAAATTTTCCCCGCCCCCCTCGGCTCGACGAGCTCTCAGCTGGGAGAGAATTAAAGCTTCAGCGGGCCGACCGTCGGTCATACCACCAGCAAGTATCACCGCCTCAGGTTGGACCGTATCGAGCCTCGCTGAAACAGCGAGCTTCGAGATGAGGCCCGCGCCCCGAACTGCGAGATGACCCCGTAGAGGAAGTTCGGCGTGCTGTAACCGAATCAGATCCTCAAAATGATACCGCAGCGCAGCTTGCCCCGATGAGAGTACCACCCGATCTTCCCCGGAGGTTTGCGGGGTCTTCCGCTCTTCAGGCTGCTGAAACATCACCATAACAGCGGTAGCTTATCAAAAACTCCCCACATGAGCGACGAGAATCGGTATCCGGGTGTTTTTGAGAACCTCCGGCGATTTACGGTTGAATTCGGCTTATCGACCACGTCCCAGCGCCGCGAGTATATACCAACCGATCGTGGAGGCGATTGCGTCGACCTTGCCAAAACTCAAAGCTCGCCGGGACGACGAGATACCCCCCCCACTCCTGGGGGCGAGGTATCGTCCCCTCCCCGTAACGACTCTCAAGATCGCTCATCCGCGTCTCCAGCAAACCCCGATCGGCGATCGGCGCGCTCTGCTCCGAAGCATGCGCGCTCAGCTGTGCGCCCCGCGGTCGAGCAGCAAAATACCGGTCGGACTCGCTCTCGGGCAGTCGCTCAGCGACCCCCTCAACACGTATCTGTCGTTCGAGCTCAGCCCACAAAAACAGGAGCGCCACCCGACTATTTCCCGCGATCTCACGCCCCTTCCGGCTCGTGTAGTTCGAGAAAAAAACCAGGCCCCGCTGATCGAGCCCCTTTAAAAGAACCGTACGCGCCGAAGGCTGCCCCTCAGGCGATACCGTCGCGAGAACCATAGCGTTCGGCTCGGTGAGCCCCCGCTGCGCGGCTTCTCCAAGCCAACGCTCACATTGCTCTACCGGATCGGCCGCGACCTCGTTTTCACAAAGACTCTTCTGCGCGTACTCTTTACGAAGAGCGGAAAAGCGCGGATCCGCGAATTTATCTAGGAAGGTGTTTTTAGACATAAACCTCGCCTCTAGCCACTCGTAACCTAGCGAATTCACTTCTCGCTGATCTTTAGTTAACCTCCGCGCCAGCGCCTCTAACTGACCCTCGATTATACCACCGAAATGAGCTACCGTCCTTAAAACTTTTACTATCGATACGTGGGCTCAGTTTGTGACCGAGAGACCCTCTCACTCGCACCGAAACGCGGATTTCTCCGGGACGAACAAAGAACACGGCGCCGCTCGGCATCCAGGAGAGCTTACCTCAGCCCAGTTCCCCGCGGGGGAACAGCGGGGCGGTACAAACAGAGCGGCCGTGTTCAACGCGCTCATCCGCCTCGTTAACGATCCGAAGGCATCCACCCGGTCGGTCGCGGTGACCGAAATCCAAAGACTCGTTCAGCCTGGCCCTCTCGTTCCAGAGCTTCAAGCTGCGGTCGTGCGCCAGATTCCCACGCTCTCCCGGGCGATTAGTTTCAACCATGAAGTCGGAGTACTGGCTGATCTCTGCCGTATCGCCGGGGAAATCGGTGGGATCGCCAGCGTTGAAATCACCCCCCGCCATAGCGCTCCTTCAGAGAAGCAGAGAGGCGCGGTGCTCCAAGAGCTCACCGGCGCAATCGTCGGGAAGCTCTACGGACCATGGGCGGAGCCGCCTCGAGAGCTGGCTGCTCCAGCGCTTATTGCTCTCGCCCGCTTTGCTCCGATCAGCGCTCCTCTCGCGTATCCGCTCGTCGAGAGTTACCTCAAAAAAAATTCGGGTGATCCGCGGGTCTCTCACGCTGCTGAAATTCTTCGCTGCGCTGCTTCCGCGCAGCCTCCAGCGGAGGTCTCCTCCAGCGGGCCCGGCTCCGCTATCATTAAATGGCTCGGCTTGCGGGGGATAATCGGAAAGGCGAGCTGGGGCCCCGGGGAGAGCGAGGCTGTTACGGTTTTAATGGCGGCTTTTCATAGCCCCCCGCCTTTTCCAGCCCCGAGCGACCCAGCAGCGGCGGCTCGTATCACTAGCCACGAGGAGCGCGTCCACCGCGAGATCCTCACCCTTGAGCGTTTCGGTGTTCGCACGAAAGGCACGATGCCTTTCAGCGATTCACTTCACGGCTCGATCTCGCTTGCAAGCTGTCTCGGTTCCCCGATGCATAGTACCGCCGCACTTCAGGCGCTTCGGGCGTTCGGGCCAGCGGCCGCACCGGCGATTCCGGCGATTCTTGAAGCCGCTCGCGCCAGGGGGCTCTCCGATGCCTCTCGCGGAGAAGCGCTCGAGGTCTTGGGAGCGTTGTTGTCTCACTCACCTGCTCTCGATTTCAGCGATTCAGCCTCACTCGGCGGCCATTTTTTCGACCTCGCGAGAGACGCACTCCATCGCTCGAGCCCTTTCCTTATCCAAAAAACTCTTCAGGGGCTGATCTCTCTCGGAAGCCGTGCACAACCGCTCGCCTCGGCGGTAGAATATGCCCTTCGAGAGAGCCTCGTCTCGGTCCCCTCTCCAGGCGAACAGGAGGACGCTGCGCTCGAACCGCTATCGCTTGTCGCGATCGAAACGCTGGCGGCGATCGACCCTTCGGGTGAGACCGTGGCGCAGACTTTTTCTCGGATATTCACCTCTCACCGCACCCCCGATGATATTCGTCTGCAGTTAATCCTTGCGGTCGAAGATCTCACCGAACGCGAGGAGCTCGCACTTCCTATCGCCGACGCAGTAATGGCCCAGATCACCGCCTCGCGAGATCTGGCTGGGTACCTCGTTGAGGAATGCTACGCGATGTATCAGAGGATCGGGAAGGATTTCAGGCTTAATCCAGCCGAGCTTCCACAAGCCACCTCAGCGTTTCTAAGAGCTCCGCGGCTTGATCTGGATTCAAAAGAGGAGATGCTGCGACAAATCGCCTCGAGTGCAGCTCACCACCCGTACGCAGTGAAACAGATCCTCATGAGCACCTACAAAGATATCTCCCCCTTCCAGCGTCTCGACGATCTTGCGCTTGAGACTCTGCGACGCCTCGATCGCTCGCCCCAGCGATAAAAAAACGCGGTGGCGGAATAATCCGCACACCGCGCTCATGGCTCTTAAAAATCCGCGACGTTACCAGCTCAACGAGGCTGCGGTCTGGTACTCGGTTACCCGCGTCTCAAAGAAGTTTTTCTCCTTTCCAAGATCTATCGTCTCACTCATCCACGGGAACGGATTCTTTGAACCGTATTGGGGCTTAAGTCCGATACGCTCCAAGCGACGATCCGCGATGTATTGCACGTAGTCGCGGAACATCGGAGCACTCAAGCCTAAGATGCCGGTCGGGAGGCAATCGGCCGCATACTGGTACTCCAGCTCGACCGCCTCACGGATCTTCGCCATCATCCGCTCTTGGAACTCCGGTGTCCACAGCTCGGGGTTCTCCGCCTTGATCCCGTTGATAAGGTCGATACCGAAGTTGAGGTGGATCGACTCATCGCGGAGGATGTACTGGAACTGCTCGCCGACACCGGTCATTTTATTCTGACGGTGAAACGACAGAATCATGACGAAGCCGCTGTAGAAGAAGATCCCCTCCATAATGACGTAGTAGCCGATCAGGTTCTCAAGGAACTTCTGGGCGCCTTCAAACGTCTCAGTGGTGAAGTCATCTCGGACGACATCCGCGGTCAACTTCATCTCGAACTTATCCTTGTTCCGAATCGAGTTGACCTCGTTGTACATGTTGAAGACCTCGCCCTGATCGAGCGAGAGCGACTCAACGATGTAGTGGAAGGTGTGGGTGTGAACCGCCTCTTCGAACGCCTGGCGAAGGAGATACTGCCGCGCTTCCGGGTTCGTAACGTGCTTAAAAATGGCGAGGATGATGTTGTTGCCAACCAGGCTCTCAGCGGTGCTGAAAAAGCCGAGGTTGCGCATGATCACCCGACGCTCATCGGCGGTGAGCTTATCCGATTTCCAAAGCTCGATATCCTTACCCATCGAAACCTCGGTAGGAAGCCAGTTATTGGCGCAACCGTTGAGATAGTGCTCCCACGCCCATTTGTACTTGAGCGGCATGAGTTGATTCACATCAACCTTATTCGCCTTAATAAGGCGTTTTTGATTCGCCTTCACCCGACCGCTGGTGTCAGCGCCGGTCTCTGTCTTTGACTGATTGCCATTATCTCCGAAGTCCAACATACGACCTCCTTTCTCCTTTACCTTAAACGACATCCTTTCCGGCGGGAGGAGCCCTATCGACCCCACCCGCGCTTTTAATCGATCTACTGACAGCTCTCGCAATCCCCATCGAGGTTGCACACCTTCGGAATCTCCGGAGAAGCAGCCGCAGAGCGGGCCACGACGATCTCGCTCGAAGCCGATTTCTCCTTCATCCAGCGGGGCTGGAGCCCGCGCTTATTGATGTCGGTAGTCGACTTCTCGATCTGCGTCGCCCCGAGCGAACGCAGATAGTAGGTCGTCTTGAGCCCTTTCTTCCAGGCGAGCATATACATATCGTTGAGCTTCTTGCCGCTCGGCTCGGCGATGTAGAGGTTCAACGACTGCCCCATATCGATCCACTTCTGGCGGCGACTCGCGCACTCAATGATCCACTCCGGCTCGATTTCGAACGCGGTCAGATAGACTTTTTTCAGCTCATCTGGAATCCGCGGGATCTCCATAATCGACCCGTCGAAATACTTCAGGTCGTCGATCATCTCCTCATCCCACAACCCACGCTTCCGGAGGTCGTTGATAAGGAAGGTGTTGTTCACGGTGAACTCACCCGAAAGGTTCGACTTTGCGTAGAGGTGCTTGTACGCCGGCTCTATCGACTGGGCGACACCGGTGATGTTCGAGATCGTGGCGGTCGGTGCGATCGCCATCGTGTTGCTGTTACGCATCCCGAACTTCTTGATCGACTCGCGCACCGGAGACCAGTCCATCGAAACTGCGGTATCGACATCGAGGAAATCCCCCCGCTCGGAGGCAAGAAGCTTCAAGGTGTCGATCGGGAGCATACCCCGATCCCACTTCGAACCCTTGTAGCTCGAGTAGGCCCCCCGCTCTTTCGCGAGCTCACTCGACGCCAAGATAGCGTAGTACGAGATTACCTCCATGCTCTCATCGGCGAACTTCACCGCCTCAGGGCTCGCATAGCTGATACCCTGGGCATAGAGCGCGTCCTGGAAGCCCATGATTCCGAGCCCGATGGGGCGGTGCCTGAGGTTCGCATTCTTCGCCTCCGCAGTCGGGTAGAAGTTGATGTCGATCACGTTATCGAGCATCCGCACCGCGGTACGCACGGTCGAGGCCAACAACTCCCGATTAAGCCCATTTGGACCGGTATGCGAGAGAAGGTTGATCGAACCGAGGTTGCACACCGCCGTCTCATCAGCTGATGTGTTCAGCAATATCTCGGTGCAGAGATTCGAGCTGTGAACCACACCGGCGTGATCTTGCGGTGAACGGATATTCGACGGGTCCTTGAACGTCATCCACGGATGCCCGGTCTCGAAGAGCATGCTGAGCATCTTACGCCACAACGTCACCGCCTCAATCTTCTTAAAGAGGGTGATCTTCCCGCTCTCCGTCATCGCCTCGTACTCGGCGTAGCGCTTCTCGAACGCCGTACCGTACAGGTCGTGAAGATCGGGGACATCGCTCGGGCTGAACAGCGTCCACGAACCGTTCTGAGCCACCCGCTTCATAAAAAGGTCGGGGATCCAGTTGGCGGTGTTCATGTCGTGGGTGCG
>JBJOHD010000201.1:0-12838 GCA_046047875.1 Pseudomonadota bacterium
AGCACAACCTGTGCCAACCGAGACCGGTAGATGCTTTACGGGAAGCCGTTACGGTTTGAGGAGATAGGCGGCCGCTGCAGCTAGATCGATCGGGAAACTCCGTGCCCCATCAGCCTTAAACACGAAGATATCAGCACCGGCACGATATGCGGCGGCCACATCAGCCTCAAGCGAGGAGGTTGAGATCGCGATGATCGGGACCGCGCTATGAATGCCCCGAGCGTGGCGAATGAGGTCGAGCCCTGAGGTCCCGGCGAGGTTGAGATCGACCACCACAAGGTGAAACGAGTCGTTGTTATACGAGGATATACCACCGCGCAGCGAATCCGCCTCAACGATCACCATCTGCGCGTCCGCCCGAAGCAGTGCGCGACGCGCCATCAGCCGGTGGGCGGGATCATCATCGACAAGGAGGGCGCGGTTCATACGATCCCTCCCCGCAGCACGACCGTTATCGTTGTGCCGTTTGTAGAGGAGGCGGAAACGGAAACCTCCCCGCCGAGTTTGTCGACGAGTTTTTTTACTGTAGCGAGCCCGATGCCGGATCCTTCAATATCGCCGCTGTGAGCCCGTTGAAACGGTCGAAACACCGCTTCAAATTTATCAGGGGGTATACCCACTCCGTTGTCGGTTACCGCGACGGCGATCCCCCGATTACCCGCAAGGGGAGAGACCGTGATTTCGATCCGGAGGGGGCGCTCTGCAGACCGGTATTTAATCGAATTGCCGAGGAGGTTGGAAAAAATCTGATATAATTTCAGTCGGTCGCTGCGAATTTCGACCCGATCCGAGCGGTAGGTCAGAGTTCCACCGGCATCTCCCATGACTTTTTCCGTGTCGCGGCGAATCTCATCGAAGACCTTAGTGAGGTCGATCCGCTCAAGGGCATTTTCTTGGAAACTGACCCGGGAGTATTGGAGAACCCCCGCAACGAGCGTCTCAAGACGATCGGTTGCCCGGGCGATGTGACCGAGGATCTCACGGAGTTCTGGATCGATCTTTCCCGCAAAGTCCTCCTCGATTACCCCGACCATCCCCTTAATCGTGAAGATCGGAGCTTTCAGATCGTGCGAGACCATGTAGGTAAAATCCTGCAAGTCACGGTTCCGCTCCTCTACCTGACGTTGATAGCGCACCGTGGCGGTAACATCGAGGGTGATCGAGAGTGAGGCGACAACCTCGCCGGTTTCATCGAGCACCGGAACCGTGCGCGACTCTGCCCACATCTCTATCCCAGTCTTATGGAGGATGCGGTAGCGGAATTGAAAAGCCTCACCGAATTCACTGACCTTGAGCGCTCGCTGATAGTTCTCGAGATCGACTTTATGGATAATCGTCGTGAAGAAATCCTCGCTTGAGGCGTAGATCTCCTTCATCGAGTAACCGGTGAGCACCTCGGTATACGGACTACCGTATATGATCCGTCCCGACATATCCCGGATGATTACGGCGGCGGCGAGATTCTCGGTGAGGGTTGAATACCGTTCACTTAAAACCTCCCGTTCCTCGCTGAGGCGTGCCACCGCATCGCTCAACGTCTGAACCGTCTCATGATGGAACCGCAGGACCTCAGCGAGCCCGGGGATGGGGGAGCCCACTGGACGGGGGACTATCTCCCGGCTGAGCCGCCGGACTGCAAATTTTGCCGAAACCCAGACGAGCCCGAACACGCCCATCCCCCCCAGGGAGAGACCGGCGACGAACGGAGCTATCGTGCTTCCGAGATCCATCACAGGGCGATTCCTTTCCCGGCATACAAGTCGTACTCAAGATCGTACCGCTGCTGAAACCGCTGCAGCAGCCCGCGATGCTCCTCCGATGTGATTTTGAGCCGCTCCCACACGAGCGGAAGCTCCTCGGCGATCCGGTTCTGAAACTTACCGAACCCCCGGGGGTGCCCGAGTCCAAGCGCGTGAGCAAAAGCATCTGCGGCGTGGACGATCGTGGTGAGGCCGATCTCGCTCGGGGGGGCGTGGTGTCCGCGAATAACCGCGATCAATTCGGGGGAAAAATGCCATTTCTCAGCGATCAGGTGCCCCACCTCACTGTGAGTGAATGGGAAGAGCTGCTCCTCCGCTTCACTGAACGAGCACCCGGTCTGTTCCACCTTCTTCAACACCTGGAGGTAAAGATCGTCGGCTCGTTGGAGCAGGAGGAGTTTGCCCACGTCGTGCATCAATCCGGCGAGAAACGCGATCTCCGCCTTTGCCGGCATGAACCGTTCAGCAAGGGTACGAGCGATGAGCGCGGTAGCGATGTCGTTCGCCCATAGTTGGGTACGGACGAGATGCTTCGAGGGGAATATCTCGGAGAGAGAGGTGGCGTTGAGGAGGCATCTGAGTTCGTTAATACCGATAATTATCACCGAGTCCTCGATCGTGGTGCTTGGCTTGCCGCGATCGAAGTAGACCGAATTAGCGATCTTCATGACGCGGGCCGATAACGCTTCATCCGACTCGATCACCGCGATGAAATCGCGTGCCTCTGCGCTCGGATCGGTGGAAAGTTGGAAGGCTTTCTGTGCCGCGGCGGGCATCGTCGGAATGCTGTGCGCTCCCACGACGTTGTGGATCGATTGGGCCACCGCGGTACTCATCTTGACCTCGGGTTGTGGGGCCGCTGTCGGCTTTTTCTTGTTAAAAAATCCACCAAACATCGTTCAATCATCCCTCAATAAAATCGGTAATTTGGAGCACAGATTAGGATGAAAGGAACGGCACTGAACGTTCAGAAAAACGTGGCTGGATCGGGGGCGGGGAGGGGGTAATTGAGTCCACGGGCGATAAAATCACCCGCGCTCTCAAGGTCATCAGGGTCAGCCCCGACAAATGAGAGATTCTGAACCGTCGTTTTAGTTGGGCGCTAGTCGCGAACCGAGATCGAAACAGCGGCCTCAGCCCCGAACTCAGGATTTTCAGGGTCAAACTCGGTGTCGTCATCTATGAGCGGGTCGTCAACATCGGGATCAACCTCGACCTCGCCGTTGCTCAACTCATCGTCTGCTTCGAGTTGGAATTCAACCATGCCGTTCGCATCATCGTTGAAATCGCTTTGCGCCAGGAAAAACACGAGGAACGAGTCGTTATCGACGGTTACCGAAACCTGCGGAGTTGCATCCCGATCGTCCTCGTCCACGATGAGACGCGCTGAATCGAGGACGTAGCGAAGCTCCTTGGGGAAACGGAACTTGAGCATCAATCCATCGTCGTTAACACTCGACAAAAACGCGCGCACCACCATTCGATCACCGGTGTCGATGTCGCGGGGGGAGGCGCCGATATCCACGATCGCCGCTCCGAAGAAATCATCCCCGCCACCACCGCCGCCGCCGCAGCCGCTCGTTGACACAAGAGAGGCGACAAGCAGGGCACGAAACAGGTGACTGATGGGGGCTAAACGCATGGTGAAATCCTTTAAACTCTACCGATTGTGTGCCGATTTGAGAGCCCCGCACAAGGGATTAAACGGCAGCCGCAACTCCCTAGTCTCAGGGGAGTTATCCGTCGCTGTCGTGTGCCGTGGGAGCCTCGCTCCTATGCTCAAGGAGCTTTCGCACCAAGGCGAGGAGATCGACCAGCGAGTACGGTTTACTCATAAACACCGTGGCGTCGTCGTCGGCGATCGCACTCAACGGCCCGGTCCTACCGTGGCCGCTCGTAAAGATGATCGGGAGACGGGGGGTCTTCTCCCGAAGTGCCTCCATCACCTCCAGCCCGGAGCGCCGGGGCATCGTTTGATCGACGAAGACAAGATCGATCTCCTGCGCGTGCTGCTCGTACAAGCGAATTGCATTCTCTCCGTCGGTGGCTTTGATGACCGTGTATCCGTGCAGATTGAGGGCGCTTGATGCCACCGAGAGCACCATCGAATCGTCATCGGCGACAAGGATGCACGCACCGCCAGCTTCCGGCATCTTGGCTGGACTGTTCACGATCGTTTCGACGGCTGCTTCAGCGCGGGGAAGAACGAACGACATGACCGTTCCCCGACCAGGCACGCTCGCAGCGTGAATAGCGCCGCCGTGGGCTTCGACGATCGAGCGCGCCATGCTTAACCCGAGACCGGTCCCCGCACCGGCCGGTTTCGTTGTGAAGAACGGTTCGAATATCCGCTCGATAATGGCGGGGGGCATCCCTGTTCCGGAGTCGGCGACAGCTATCTCGATGTATTCCCCCGGCTCAAGGGGACGGTACTGCGGACCGTGAGAACGGGGAAGAGCGACACGCGAGAGTCTCACCTCGAGAGCTCCGCCCGAGGTCATCGCGTCTCGAGCATTGATCCCGAGATTCATCAGCACCTGCTGGAGCTGCGAGGCGGTTCCGAGGACGATCCCCGCATCTTTGTCGAGTGCAGTGGTCAGAGTGACCGAACTGGGCAGGAAGTGGCGGAGCATCTGCAGCGTGTCTTCAACCGTCGAAACGATGTCGATCGGCGCACTCAGTACCTCGTTCTTTCTGCCAAATGCGAGGAGTTGTTGGACCATCTCTGAGCATCCGAGCGCGGCCCGCTCCGCCGCTTGGAGCTCTCCGTGAGCGGGATGCGTCTCCTCGAGAGCGCGCTGCGCCAAACGAATCTGTCCGACAATCGCGGTGAGATGATTGTTAAAGTCGTGGGCGATGCCGCTTGAGAGCTGTCCCATGATGTCGAGGCGCTGCGCGTGAAACAGCTGCGCCTCGAGATGCTTGCGTTGGGAGATGTCGATCGCGACCGAGTCATAATAGAGCACCTCTCCGTCGGGGCCGAGCAGCGGGGTCTGACGCTCAAGAAACCACTGATATGCCCCATCGCTCCGCCGTACCCGAAACTCAACCTCGATTGGTTTACGGCTGCGACTCTTCCGGGCGTGGTAGATAGCCGCGTGCTTGGCGATATCCTCGGGGTGAAGGATCTTCTCCATGAGCCCCGGATTGTTTCTAAAATCCTCCGGGGTGTAGCCGATTATGTCCTCGATGTGCGGCGAGAGGTAGACGTACGAATTGTCGGGACGACTTCTCACCAGCACCAATCCGGGCCGTTCGACGAGGGTGCGGTAGTGCTCCTCTGCGCGGCGCGCTGCATCGAGTGCCCGCTGCAGGTCGGAAACGTCGCGAAAAAGCACCCAAAGTCGGGTGAGTTTTCTCGACTCGAACACAGGATAGAGAGAGAATTCATACGCCACCTGCTCCCGTTCGATGAAGACCGGATTCGCCGGGGTGTGAGCGAGATAAAAGCCGTTGGCGATCCAGCGTTCGAAAAGTGCGGCTGTTTCGGAATTAGCCGGAATCATCTCGCTGAGCGTCCGGTTCAGCACGCTTTCGCTCTGTGCACCGCCAAACGTTCGTTGAAAACTCTCATTCGCCTCGATGCAGCGCGCGGGGGCAGAGAGGATCTCGGCGAGGATCGTCGTCTGATCTCGGGTAATATCGATCGGTGCTGCGAACTCGAAGAGCGCTGCCGCTGAGGGGCTCGCAGCGATCAGTGCGCGGAAATCAGCGGACGAAGGGCCCGAACCCTGGGTCAGACCGAGGCGCGGCCAAGCGGCCGGTGCGGCGCTCAGCGAGGCTTTCGCCCCGCTGCTTCCGCGATGAACGGTGGGAGTCTCTTCGGAGCGTGGAGCGCGCCCTCCCCCTTTATCTCCTCGCATCACCGTGTCCCTTCACGATACTCCGCGGCGCAGCGGACCACTGCGCCGCCGAGGACGGTACCACGGAGATGGGGAGTTACTCCGAAGAAAAGTGGAGGGGAGTGGGAGCCGGGGGAGAGGGCTCAGTTGGAGGCATTTAACTTATTTAAAATCGGGGGGTTATTCGTCTGCGGCATCGGTCTCCGCCTAGAACGACCATTCGACGCAGTGTGGTTTCTACGGCATTCAGTGGACGATCAAACGAATGCGTTCGGCGAGCAGGGTGAGTCGCCGCTTCGAATTCATGCGCTTCGTCGCGAGCATAAGCGCCTTCTTCGAGCCAACAACGATAAGCAGCTTTTTCGCTCGGGTCACCGCCGTGTACATCAGCTGGCGCTCAAGGAGGGTAAAATGCGACTCGTGGATCGCCAGTACGACACACGGGATCTCTGAGCCTTGCGAGCGATGCACCGTCACCGCGTACGCAAGTGAGAGCTGCCCGATATCCCCCGCAGCGTATTTCACTAATCGCCCGTCCCACATCTCGACGACGAGAGAGCGCTCGCTCTTACTGACAGAGTGCACGGTGCCGCTGTCGCCGTTAAATACCCCGTACGGATCGATCTGGTAGTTATTCACCCGCTGACACACCCGGTCACCCACCCTAAAGTCGACTCCGTTGTGTTGAAGCTCTTGCTCCGAATCGAACGCCCCCGGTGGATTGAGTCGTTGCTGCAGGAGCTGATTGAGCGCGATCGTCCCGAGCGGCCCTCGATTTGAGGGGGTCAGCACCGTAATCTCGCGGGGATCGATGCCGAATTTGCGGGGGATTTGATCGGCCACGAGTTTCTCAATCGTCGCTGCCGCCTCCGAGGAATCTTTACGGGGAATAAAGTATCCATCGGCCTTCGTGATACCGTCCGGTTCCGGGATATCAGGGGTCGCTCCGGAATTAATCATGAGGGCGATAGCGTTGATCGTCGATTCCTCCGATCGGCGGAATAGCTTTGAGAGCGCCACGGTCTTCACCTCGCGGAGCGATACGAGATCGCCGAAGACTCGGCCCGGACCAACCGAAGGAAGCTGGTCTTTATCGCCCACCAAGATCAGTGTGGCGTTTCGGGGGATCGCTGAGAAAAGGTCTTTGGCGAGCACGACATCGACCATCGAAGCTTCGTCGACGATGATCACGTCAGCGATGAGTGGGTCGTTGATTCCGTGGAGGAAGCCGCCGCGCGAGGGGTCGTACCGCAGCAGGCGATGGATCGTACTCGCCGGCATGCCGCACACCTGTGACATCCGCTGAGCGGCCCGACCGGTGGGGGCAGCCAGTGAGATCACCTTGCCGGCGTGTTTAAAGACCGACACAAGCGCCCGGGTGACGGTCGTTTTACCGCACCCCGGCCCGCCGGTAATGATCATGAATTTATGTCGCGCAGCCAATTCGACTGCGTGAATCTGCTCCGCTGAAAAGGTTATTCCAAGTTCTCCCTGCGCCGCATCGAGAAATCTCCGAGTATCCGCCGGGGCGAGCACCGGCTCCTCCGTTTCGCCGCACCGTGCGGCGACGAACTCGGCGACGAAATCCTCGGCCCGGTTGAGATGCTTCAGAAAGATCTTTTCCTCGAGCTGCACCACATAGTCGTCATCGAGGAGCGCTCGGAGGGGTGGCTCAAGATCGAAAGATTCGTCGCAGCCGAGAAGTATCTGTGCCCGCTCCTTGAGGAACTGCAAAGGAAGGTAGCAATGCCCCTCGTCAGCCGCCTTTTCGAGGGTATAGTAGATCCCCGCTTTGAGCCGCTGCGGCGAGCGGGGATCGAGCCCGAGCTTCATCGCGATTCCGTCCGCGGTCAGAAATCCGACCCCGCGCATATCCCGAGCGAGGATGTACGGATCACGCGAAAGAATCTCGACCGCTTGGTTCTTGTACTTCTCGTAGATTCGCGCGGCGAGTCCGGTGGAGATGTTGTGCTCGACCAGAAAGCGGGTGACCTCCCGGACATCGCTCTGCTCCGCAAACGCCTGCGAGACCATGATCGCTTTGTGCTTGCCGATGCCGGGGATCTTCGCGAGGCGCTCTGGGTCCCGATGGATTACCTCGAGCGCTTCCTCCCCGAATTCCTCGATTATCCGCTTCGCGGTTTTGGGACCGATACCCTTAATTAAACCCGAGCCGAGGTACGTTTCGAGGCCATCCGCTGAGGTCGGCGCCGTTTCGGTGATCGTGGTAGCGTGAAACTGTCGACCGAACTTCGGATGCTCCCGGTACCGTCCCCGCGCGACGAGGTGCGCCCCCACCTTCGGCTCAAGATGATTTCCAACCACCGTAAGGTGATCTCGCTCATCCGGCACAACTAGTTGGAGCACCGCGTAGCCGTTCTCAGCGTTGTGGAAGGTCACCCGTTTGATGACCCCCCGAACAACCAGCTCCTCTCCCGACTCTGCCTGCGCCTCTTTCATGGTGGTAACCCTTTTTGTAGCCGTTTTAAGGCGGCTTTGCTACCCCTCTGAGCGACGTGAGGATCACTCGAATCGATTGATCCGATTGCTTTTTTGGGGCCTGGGGGTTAGATTCAAAGCGGTTTTGAAAAGTCTTTTTTCCGCGTACCCCCATGATCGATCTGAACGACCTCCGCGCCCGTCCTGAAGCGTATCAACGTGCCTGTGAGATGAAGCGGCTGCGCTTCGATGTCGCGGCGTTTTTAGCGCTCGACACCGACTATCGGAAAGCGAAGACCGAATTTGAGGGGGAGCGGGCGAAGCAGAACGCCTTCAATAAAGAGCTTCCCAAGCTCCAGGGTGCTGAGAAGGAGGCGAAGCTCGCTGAGATGAAAGATCTCGCCGCGGCGATGAAGGAGCGTGCCGAAGGTCTCCGCCTCCTCGAGGAGCGTTGGAGCCGCGAGCAGCTTTTTATCCCCTCGATCCCCCTTGAGAGCGTCCCGAACGGGGCCAGCGACGCCGACAACGTCGAGCGAAAGCGGTGGGGGACGATCCCTGAGTTTTCTTTTAAGCCGCTCGATCATGCCGAGCTCGGGAAACGTCTCGACATTATCGATATCGAGCGCGGTGTCAAAGTGGCGGGAGCGCGGAGCTATTTCCTCAAAGGTGATGGAGCACGTTTGCACCACGCGGTGATGAGTCTCGCGATGGATCTCCTCAACAGGAAGGGGTACACCGTCATGGATCCCCCCCACATCGTCCCGTATCGGATGATGATGGCCACCGGATATTTCCCGGGCGGGGAGGAATCGGCGTACCATCTCGATGATCGGGATCCCGATTTTCATCTGATCGGCACCGCAGAGGTACCGGTAGCAAGCTATCACTACGATGAGATCTTAACCGCGGAGGAGCTCCCAAAGCGTTACGCCGGATATTCCCCGTGTTATCGCCGGGAGGCGGGGGCGTATGGGAAGGACACCCACGGACTCTATCGGGTGCACCAATTTTACAAGGTCGAACAGGTTATCATCTGTAAAAACGATGTTGGGGAGAGCTCGCGTTTTCACGCCGAGCTTCTCGGGAACGCCGAGGAGCTTATGCAGCTTCTCGAACTGCCCTACCGGGTCGTCGATGTCTGCACCGGCGACATGGGGCAGGGACAGGTGTTTAAGAACGATATCGAGGCGTGGATGCCCTCGCGAAACGGCTACGGAGAAACCCACAGCTGCTCAACGTTTCACGAGTTTCAGGCGCGGCGACTCAACACTCGGTATCGGACTGGGGAGGGCAAAAACATCTTTTGCCACACCCTCAATAATACCCTGATCGCCTCGCCTCGCGCACTGATTCCGATACTCGAGAACAATCAGCAGAACGATGGCTCGGTGGTCATTCCGAGGGCGCTCCGTGCCTACATGGGTGGGCAAGAGGTCATCGTGCCCCGACGGTAGGGGACGGTGCGCCCACTCTCTTGAGGTAACGAGATGTCGAACGCACCACGAGCTCAAAACATCCGCGGGACTAAGCGGCGGATGCCGCTGCGGTATCTCCTCGCCGGCGTATGGCTTCTCTTCACCCTCTCCCTCACCGGGTGGTGGTTTTATTTCGCGCAGGCTCAGGTGGGGCGTCTCATCGAGCTTGAACACGGGGCGGCGAGCGACCTCGTGCGGTATCAGAAGATGCTTTTCTGGGAGGGACTCACCCTCTTCATCGTGATCGCCACCGGTGGTTTCGCGTTGACCTACTATATGTTTCGGGAGATGCGGGAGAGTCGGCGCATCCAGGAGTTTTTGGCGGCGTTTACCCATGAGGTAAAGACTCCCCTCAGCTCAGTGCGGCTCCAAGCGGAGATCTTGAAAGAGCGGCTCGGCGACTCCGCCGACTCTGCGCTCCTCGATCGATTTTTGGGTGAAACGAGCCGTCTCTCGCTTCAGCTCGATAATTCTCTCTTTCTCGCCAATATGCGGGACCGACGGTGGTTTATCGAATCGATCCCGGTCGCCGATCTCATCGCGGGGTTACGTCACCAGTTTCCCGACCTCGCAATCGCTGTGAGGGGGGAAGCTGAAGTGCGTGCCGATAAACGGGTACTCGATTGCATCCTGGGAAACATCTGTCAGAACGCTATCGTACACGGCCGGGCGAAAACTCTCACGGTCGGTGTTGAGCGGTCGCGGGGGGAAGGCGTCGTGCTAACGCTGTGTGATGATGGCGCGGGTTTTTCCGGTGAAAAGCGGAGTTTAGCCGCGCCGTTTGTGCGGCACTATGGGGGGAGCGGCACCGGTATAGGGCTTTTTCTCGTGAGGCACCTCGCGCGCGAGATGGGGGGCTCCGCGCGATTTCCGGAGTGCGGCTCCGGTTTCTGTGTTGAGCTCTCCCTTAAAAGCGCGGGGGAGCCTGCTCTCACCGGGGCAGGGAGTCGGATCGTTTCAGATGGAGGTGCGGTGTGACCACCATTCTTCTCGTCGAAGATGATCGCTCCCTCGGAGCGACGTTAAAAGAGCGGCTTCTCGTGGAGGGATACGCGCTCGTGTTGGCCGCGTCGTGTGAGGAAGCGCGTCGAGCGCTCGCGGAGAGGTCGTACGATCTGATGCTCGTCGATGTCGGGCTTCCCGATGGAGACGGATTCGAACTTGTGCGGGGGCTTGGTTCGGCGGCTCCGGCCACGATTTTTTTGACGGCGATGAGCTCAGCGGAGAATCGGCTTACCGGATTCGAGCTTGGAGCGGTTGATTACATCCCAAAACCGTTTCATTTGAAGGAGATCCTTCTTCGGATTAAACGCGCACTGGAGGCCGCACGAAAGACCCGTTCAGTTCAGGTCGGGTCGCTGACTATCGACATGGAAAGTATGTCGCTCCGGCTTCCCGATGGAACGGTGGAGTATCCACAGACCCGCGATTTTCAGGTACTCCAGCTCCTCATCGAGTCTGCCCCTCGGGTGGTGAGCCGAAAAGAGATCCTCGATAAATTTTGGAAAGACGACACCCTCTCAACTGAACGGACCGTCGATAATGCGATCCTCCGACTCCGTCAGCACCTTAGAAAAGGGGCCGACGATACCATTCGTTCGGTGCGCGGTATCGGGTACCAGTGGGTTGACGCCGCGGGTCAAACGAGAAACGGGTAGAATTTTACGGCGCGAGAAGGTGCCCGGGGCAGGTGTACGTAAAGTAACCTATGGGTATGAAGCCCCGGGGCGTGAGGAGTCGGGCGCCAGGTCGTCCTGCTACTGTTCCTCCTCCTCCCGTTCCATCGTGCCCGCGATCCCATCCCGAGTGACCAGGAAAAGATACGGGGAGATCGGATAGGGGAGCCGCTTGAACGCAGACCCGATGCGTTCGGTGAGCTTCGACACGAAGATCTCCGGCTTGGTCGAGAACGCGAACAGATGATCTCGAGCAGGGATCCCAACATAGAACGACTGACCCAGCTCCTCGGTGAGCCGTTCACGCAGCTCCGGGTTGAGGATCCGCGCTGAGTCGTAACCATCGTTCATGGGACCCGTCACAATCTTTCCGCCGCTCGTATCCCGCCGAACTTCAAGGTCGGGCAGGGGAGCATAGCGGCACAGATTCATCGTCGCGATCTCGTCGACCTCCTCGATGCTGACTCGCCACCGTTCGATCTGCTCCCTCTGCAGCGAGATCGTCGAGCCCGGGCTATCGAGCACGAACGTGATCACCGTGTCGTTCACCCACGGGCGATACGTCACCAGCTCACGCGAAAGGTGCTGAAAGACCGAGGTCGGCTGAATCCGCGGCATGATGCGGGGCTTGACCTCGCGCCAACCCGCCAGACCCTCCATCTCCGAATCAGCTCGAGCGAAGATCTCCTCGAAGTATCGAACGACGATCTCCCTGGTGCGAAGCTGATCGAGTCGCGCCATCCGCCAGACGTTGTCGAGGAGAAGTGTGTGGCTGTCGATCGTCACACTGAATCTCCCACGCCGCTTGATCTCAGCCTCAGGCCTCAAATCCCTGATGACCGCCGCAACGATTTCGATGAAGAGCTCCGGTGTCAGATCCGACATCCGTGCCTCCTTTTCAAAAGCCCCTAAAACCACGATGTGCTCGGTACACAAATCGAAAGAACACGGTGTTCTCTCGGAGCAACCGAAACGATACGCACATAGCCAAGGAGTAGAGAGGTCCTCGAGAGCGGAGACTCTACACTCCCCGGCTAAAACCGAACCGTACACCTACCCAAACGGACGTATGAAAGAGGAAGCACAGCGCCACGAACCACGGACGGTCGACTCCGGCGCTGGCTCATAAATCTGCGCTCTCGGTATCGAATAGTCAAACCGTTCTCCGCATCCCCAACGGGGTAGTGAAAGGCGGTCGAGAAAATAAGTATCTGAAAAATAGGGTGTTTTTGACTAGCGGCGCGGCTCCCTTTAATCTGAGAGCCCGGTCTGAGAGAAGAGAGCTGTTGTCATGGCGATACATTCAAAGATAGAGGAGCGTCGAACCCGCGCTGAGGATGGGTTGGCGCGGGTTGGATTCCGCACCGACCTTGAGATCGGAAGCTTTACCGCGGGACAGCAAAGGAAGATCGAAAACCTTCTCGCTGAGCTTCGCACTTTAAGCGAGATAGAACGGGCTTATCCGGAGGTACAGAGAGATTTTTACGGGGAACGGCGGTGGCGGGGAGAGTTTACCCCACTCGCTGAGCTCGAGGTCGCTCCCGGAACGAGATTGAGCGGTGAAGCGCTCCAGCGGGTCGTCTGGGGAGCGCTCCCCGATGGGCCGTTTAAGCGATTTCAAGAGCTATTCGTCGAACCAGCGCAGC
>JBJOHD010000202.1:0-5877 GCA_046047875.1 Pseudomonadota bacterium
GCAGGCGATCGAAGCGGCGGCGGTAAAGATGGGGCGGGAGATCGTCGTAAAGCGTTTAAATCTCGGGGGAGATATTCAGGTTGCACCGGGCGATGCGGTGGCTGAAGCAGTTCCGTTTACAACGCGAGGGGCGGGACGGCTCGGATTTACCCTCAAGATGCGGGATGATCTCGGTGACACAACTTCGTTCAATGTCGAGGCGTTTGTTGATGAGTGGGCGGAGATGCCGGTCGCGAAGCGCGCCTTGCCGCGCGGGGCGGTTGTCTCCGAGGAGGATGTCATGATGGCGCGTCTGAACATCAGCGCTCTCCCCGGTGATGTCGCGCGGGAGCACAGCCGGATCGTAGGGCTCTCGATCGCCAGCGATATCGCTTTCGGCGAGGTCTTTCGGCGGAACAAACTTGCGATACCGGCGGCGGTCGAGGCGAACTCGCGTGTTACGGTGATCTATCGTTCCCCCGGGTTCGAGGCGACAGCCTCGGGAGTAGCTCTCGAGAACGGGATCGTCGGGCAAGAGATTCGGATTCGCAATGAGAGCTCTAAAAAGATTATCTCCGGTACCGTCGTAGAGCCGGGTCTCGTGAGGGTGAAGCTATGATGAAAAAGGTAAGCTGCTTTCTTTCCGCGCTTGCGGTAATCGGATGCGCGACACCGGGACCGTTGTCGGTGCGTCGACCCGCTGAGACCTACGCCAATATGGTTCGCGGCACCGCGGACGAAGATCCCCGGGGGGGAATGCCTCCTCGCGGCGATATTCGCCCGGTGGCATTTCGTTCAGCAGCGAGCGGGAGCGAGAGTCCGCGAGCACGGCTCGGATTTACTGGGGAGTCCGCCGCTCCAGAGGCGGGCTACGCCGCTGAAGGTGGGGTTGAGGCTGACTTTTATGTGGAACGCAGTCCCCTCGCCGATAAAAGGGAGTATACCGGACCGCTGGGTCTCGGTGATCCCGGAGTCTCGGCATCGCTCTGGCGGGAGAGTCGGGGAGGGAATAATCTATTTTATGATTACCGTGCTTGGCAGCCGATGGATCTGATCACGATTGTGGTCAGCGAGGATGCAGAGGGCACGAAGGAAGCCGATACCGAGGTGAAATCGAAGACCTCCCTCGAGCTTGCGATCGATAAGTTCCTTGGCTTTGAGACGAACTTTACCGACATCGATCCGAGTTCCCTGATAAAAGCGGACTCTAAAAACGATTTTAAAGGTGAGGGCGAGACAACCCGGAAGGATTCGTTGACCGCCCGGATCTCTGCGATGGTCGCTGAGGTCTTGCCCTCGGGGGTCCTGCGTATCGAGGGTGAGAAGATCATCTCCGTCAACAATGAGGAGCAGGTGATGGTGATTTCGGGGTTGGTGCGTCCCCGCGATGTGAACTCCGATAACGAGGTTGCATCCAATAAGATCGCGAATATGCGTATCGACTACTACGGCCGGGGCACGGTGGGCGAAGCGCAGTACGGTGGTTGGCTCGGACGAGCGTTGAGGAAGGTATGGCCATTCTAATGAAAGTACGGACTATCATAGGAATCATCGTCGCCGGTGCGGTCATGACCGGTACCGCTTTCGGTGCAAGGCTCAAAGATATCGCCGACATCGAAGGGGTTCGGGGGAACCAGCTCTTCGGCTACGGAGTGGTCGTTGGGCTGAACGGGACCGGAGACGGCAACAGCGTACAGTTCACCACGAAGGGTATATCGAACATGCTCGAGAAGATGGGCATTCGGATCGACCCGAAAGATGTGAAGGTGAAAAACGTCGCCGCAGTCATGGTAACAGCGACCTTGCCGCCGTTCATTCGGCCCGGCTCGAAGATCGATATTACCCTTTCCTCACTTGGGGATGCGAAGAGCCTCCAGGGGGGGAATCTCCTGTTTACCCCCCTCAAAGGTGCCGACGGCAATACGTACGCCATCGGTCAGGGGGCTCTGAGCGTTGGCGGTTTCGCGGTTGAAGGCGGTGGCGACTCGGCACAGAAGAACCATCCGACGGTTGGGATTATCTCCGGCGGGGCGACGGTGGAGAGGTCGATACCGTTCGATCTCTTCCAGTCGAATAAAGTCCGAGTTGTACTCCGTGAGCCCGATTTCACAACGATGACTCACGTCGTTACGAATCTTAATCGTGAGTTTGGTCGCCCCCTCGCTGCCGCGATTGACTCCGCCTCAGTGGATGTTCAGATCGCCCCCGATATGAAGTACGACCCGGTAGAGCTGGTTGCCCGAATCGAGCAGGTAGAGGTCGATCAGGATGTAGGGGCTCGAGTTGTCGTGAACGAGCGAACAGGCACCGTGATTATGGGTGAGACGGTGCGGATCAGTAAGGTCGCTCTTGCTCACGGAAATCTCAGTATCGCCATACGGTCAGAGAATCAGGTATCTCAGCCTGGAGCGTTCGCTGAGGGTGGTACCACCCAGACGGTCACGAATACCGACATTCAGGTAGGTGAGGAGCAACGGAGCCTCAGCATGGTTGGCGGTGGGGTGACGCTCGGCGAGCTGGTCAGTGCGCTCAACGCCCTCGGTGCGACTCCGCGGGACCTGATATCGATATTTCAGGCGTTGAAGCGGGCAGGCGCCTTACAGGCTGAGCTGGTTATTATGTAGTCCGGAGGATACGGCATGAGCGATGATATGAAGTTTGCTCTCGGCGGTATCGCCGGGGCGGGTATGGCCGACCTCCGGGTTCAGCAAAACCGACTGGAGAAGACCCTCGCGGGAGCCGCGAAGGTTAAAGCCCCGGGGCAGAAAACCTCGGATGCTGAGATCGAGCGGGCATCGACCGACTTCGAAGCGCTGCTCCTCCAGCAGATGCTGCAATCGATGTGGAGTACGGTCCCCCAAAACGGTATGTTAACGGGGAGTCGGGAAGAAACGCTGTATCGGGATATGCTCAATGAGCAGCTTGCACAGTCGATGGCGGGGAGCCAAAGTCTCGGTATTAAGGATATGATCGCTCGGGAGATGCGAAAGAACGAAAATAAGTGACCTTCGCGCTCGAGACGGCATCTTAACTAGTGAAGTCACTCGGCGCGCCAGGCTAACTGGTTGAAAGATAAGGATATCGAGAGCGTCAAAGGGGATATATGCGCATTAAAGGAAGAAGCGAGATCGAGCAGGAAGCTGTTCTCAATAAGCGTATCGACAAGCGGGTAACCGAGGGTTCCGGTCAGCCAGGTACCGCGCCGGTCGAGCAACCGGGGAACCCCCTTCGGGGAACCGACCGGGTCGATGTGGGGCTCGCTCAGCTGATCAGCCAAGAGCTAAACGTCGTTGATATGGAAAAGAAACGGCGTGAGCGGGTCGAGGAGTTAAAGCGCCTGGTCCAAAATGGGCAGTACAACCCGAAGAGCGAAGACGTAGCGCGTGCGGTCGGTGAAGAGATCGTCATGGAGATCATGAGCGCGGCGGGCAGAGGCTCGGGTCGTTAAGGTAAACGTGCAACATGATCGCTGATGCGTCGCTGGTGTGGGCTCTTGAGCGGAACCTTCAGCGCGCGTGCTCGATCCATACCCGCTACCTCGAACTTCTCAAAAAAGAGCGTACAAGCTTGAAAAAGTTCTCCGCCGCGGAGGTGGAGGCTCTCCGCGAAAAGCGCGAGGAGTTTCTCCGCTCACTAGAGGAGGTGAACGCCGCTCGTATCGAGATACTTTCTAAACTTCCTGGGGGTAATTCGGAAAAGCTCACCGACTTATTGGCGAAGGAGTTCTCTCCGAGTGACAGAGCGCGGCTTCAACCGATCGTTGACGAGTTAAAAACCGTCGCGATCGCCGTCCAGCAGGAAAGCCGCGAGTTTAGTCAGGTGGTAAATTTTGCCCTTAATCTTGTTCACGGCAGCCTCTCAATCCTGTGGTCAGCGAGCCAAGATGTCACCCGCAGCTACAACGCTGGGGGGGCGCTTCAGGAGACCCATACCCCAAGTGGTTCGCGGATGCAGGGTGTTCGCCGCGAGGCGTAGCTGCCGGAAGCCCCGATCGTCGAGCGTTCCTAGACCACCGAAAAGAGGGTTTTACCAAAGCTGTAGCTCACCAAAGAGCGCCCCTCATATACCCCTCGTTTCGGCCCCCTCCTGGCACACCGTTTGCTCCTCTTGTAAGAGGACCCGTATCACCGGCAGCTTTTGCCGATGGGTCGAGAGAGTATGCCGAATTACGCTGCTAAAATTTTGAATAACGCCGTTGGGTCGCTCAGCACCCAGCAGGCGCTGATCGCCGCAACTTCGAATAATATCGCAAACGTCAATACTCCCGGTTATGCACGGCGGCAGGTCGATGTACAAACGCGCACCTCGTCGGGGCGCTCCGGCAGTCTTGATGTGGGCAACGGTGTTGAAGCGGCCCAGGTTCAGCGGGTTGTCGACCGGTTCCTCGATCGGCAGATCCTCTCGACTACCTCGATGAGCTCAGGAGCGAATATCGCCCGCGATTTTATGGCGCGGGTAGATGACCTCTTTAGCCTTACCGGCGATTCCCCGACTATCGGGAGCACGATGACCGATTTTTTCAACGCATTAAACGATCTCAGCGTTGATCCAGCGAGTATCGAACTCCGAGCAAACGTCCTGAATAAGTCTCAGGCGATGGTCGATGCGATCAAAACGACCTTCAATTCGATAGCCGACCTTCAGCAGGAGGCGAACCAGCGCCTTGTTCCAGAAATTCAAGGTATCAACACCTTGGTAGCCCAAGTTGCTGAGCTTAACGGTATCATCTCGGCTCGCGAGAGCGGTACTCAAACCGCGGGCGATGAGCGAGATCGCCGCGAGATCATCCTGCAAAAGCTCGCTGACAAGATCGGTATTCAGACGATCGAACAGGCGGACGGCAGCGTCACCGTGAGCCTCGAAAATGGCTTTACGCTCGTCTCCGGGACGCTCAGCCGCAACCTCGAGCTCACGACCTCACCGAGCTTCATCTCGGGGAGCCCGCCGCCCTCACTGGCGGGCTCACCCCTGAGCTATGTGGTATTCGACTACGATAGCGGGGTAGGTGAATCGCATGTGGATCTAACCCCCGGACTCGTTGGCGCTGGAGGAGTAGTTGGAGGATTACTCAGCATCCGTGGATTTAACGCCGCGGGAAATACCTCGGCATTTGATGCCACCGGTTCACTCGTTGAGGTTGCCACCCGGGTTGAAGCCATAGCCCGCAGCCTGCTCACGACCATGAATCAGACCTACCTCGGCCCCGATCGGCTTCCGGGTACGGTGGGTTTTCAACCCTCTTCGGGGGATCTGAGCGGGAACTCTCCGAGCGGAGCATTCGCTCTGTTTAACGTCGCTGGCGGAATCGCCCTCGACAGCGATGGTGATGGGATCCCCGAATCAACCGACCTCGATGCCTCAGGGGTCGACTCATTCGCCCGGATCTTAAACCTTGTCGTGACCGAACCACGAGATTTTGCGGCGGCTCGGGATCAAAGTGGGGGAGCTCCTGTTCCAGTATTCCCCCCGGGTGATGGCAGTAACGTCGAGGCACTCGCACAGGTTCAGAGCACCTCGCTTGGACTCTCGGTTGGTACGTTCTCATTCAACGGTACCTACGGAGAGGCCTACACTGAGATGGTCGGACATGTCGGCGGACTCAGCTCTCGGGCGAAGCTTTCCGCGGCTGTTGCCGAGGATACGAAAACCGCCGCGATCTCCCGCCGGGAAGAGGTTTCAGGGGTCAGCCTTGATGAAGAGTTCACCAATCTCATAAAGTTTCAGAAGGTATACGAGGCGTCGGCACGGTTGATCCGGGTTGCCGATGAACTTCTCGATCAATTATTGAGAGTGTTATGACACGGGTTGCGGAAAACGGTCTTGCACGGGCGATTATATCGGATATTCGACGGGCGCGCTCGGCGGTTGATACCTACAGCAATCAGGTATCGAGCGGGT
>JBJOHD010000203.1:0-6309 GCA_046047875.1 Pseudomonadota bacterium
CGGTCTCCGGCCGCGGCGGATCGCCCGGGCGGAGCCGACGATAGATCTCGATCAGGCTGTCGGTGGTCGACTTCCCGGCGAGGAGCGGATAGAGGTCATCCCGGTCGGGGGACATCTTATCGGTCAAGACGGTCTTCCAAAGCGATTCGCCGATATGGTGGTCATCCACATAGAGGGTTCGGAGCTCCTCGATCTTGAGATCGCGGAGCATCGAGATCGACCCTTGGTCGACCACCTCCCCCTTCGCGTTTACCTTATCGGCGGTGAGCTGCTCACCCGCCGCCACGACAACTTTGAACTTTGCGCAGAGCGCCTTGCCGTTGTTCTCGTTGAGATCTTTGATGACCGCACCGATGCGCTCCTTCATCGCCTCAATACCGACGATGACCTCACCCTTCTCGGCGATCACCTCACCGGTCGACGGGTGAACGACCTCCTCAACGGCACACAAGACGGTATCTGCAGCGACCATGCCCGGGATAGAATCGGGGTTAATCTCGATGCTATCGACACCACCCTCCTTCATCCGGCGGATGACCGCGCGATTAAAGCGGCCACCCTGCTTCACCACGACCTTGCCGCCCGCCTTGATCTCACGGAAAGCCTTCTGGCCCTCGAGCTGATCGGGGGCGAACGCCTTGGTTACGAGCCCACGCTTCCCGAAGGTGATCGTATCGGTCTTGTAGTAGGTCGAAAGGATCTCATCCGCCGACATCCCGAGAGCGCGGAGAAGAACCGACGCGTTGAGCTTCCGGCGCCGGTCGATCCGCACATGGAGGATATCTTTAATGTCGAACTCAAAGTCGATCCACGAGCCACGGTACGGGATGATGCGGGCGGAATAAAGGAGCTTGCCCGAGATGTGACCCTTGCCGTCGTCGTGGTCGAAGAATACCCCGGGGGAGCGGTGGAGCTGGCTCACGATCACCCGCTCGGTGCCGTTCACCATGAACGTCCCCTTGTCGGTCATGAGCGGGATCTCGCCGAAGTACACGACGTCCTCTTTCAGAGCGCTCAGATTCCGCGCCCCCGTCTCAGCGTCAACGTCCCAGAGGACGAGTTGGATCGTCACCCGCAGCGGCGCCGCCCAGGTCATGCCGCGATCACGGCACTCATCGACGTCGTACTTCGGTGTCCCGAGGCTGTAAGACACGAACTCCAGCGACGCGGTGTTGTTGTAATCCTTAATCGGGAAGACAGACTTGAAAACCTTCTGAAGACCGATGTCCTCCCGCTTCTCGGGATCGACGTCGGCCTGAAGGAAACGCTCGTACGACCGCTTTTGGATCGCCACGAGGTTCGGAATCTCGGCTACATCCCGAATCTTCGAGTATGAGCGCCGGAGACGAAGGTTTGTTTTGATTTTTGAGGCCATGTTTTCGCCAGTCTAAGGATTTTCGTTAACTAAAAATCTTTTCGGGCGACGTCCCTCGTTCGAGGGACATCTCACAGTACGACCGCATCTTTCGCACCGTCGCCGACGCTGGGTTCACCTTTCGTTCGACCGCTTATCAGCTCAAAAACACCGGGTCCGCAAATACACGAAAACGACTCCTCACCGAACTCCGACCAAAAAACGCCGGAGACTCGGAAGAGCCGTTAACGAAATTTACGAATACCTCGAGACGAAATTGAACAAGCCGCCGCACCCTGTGTGGTGTTCCACCGCGTGTGCCGACCGCTTGAGCGTACACCTTCAAGCGATCGCACCCCATCACCGCAAGACTTTTGGAGCCGAGGGATTATAAACCCTCGAATCTAAAAGGTGCAAGCGGAGCTGGGCACCGATTTTGCAGAAACCGTTTTTCGCTCGACCCCAAAATATTTTCAAAAAACTGAAAATAAAACGGCGTATAAGCGAGTGAAACGAGGGGCCTTTTACGGCAAATCCGGGGTCGGGTCAGAGCTATCAGCTCTTCCCCGCCCCGGAGATGTCGTTACGCTGCCGCTTCCCGGGAGACCCACTCAACCCGTAGAAGCTTTAGCAGGCTACTTGAGGCTCGCCTTTGCGCCAGCTTCCTCAAGCTTCTTCTTCCACTCTTCAGCGGAAGCCTTCTCCATGCCGTCCTTGATCGGCTTCGGAGCAGCATCGACGAGGTCCTTCGCCTCTTTGAGGCCAAGGCCGGTGATCTCGCGCACAACCTTGATGACCTTCACGCGCTCAGCGCCAGCATCATCGAGGTGGAGCAAGAACTCGGTCTTCTCCTCAACGGGGGCCGCAGCAGCAGCGCCGCCAGCAGCAACCATCGCTACCGGAGCAGCCGCGCTCACGCCGAGCTCTTCCTCGAGCTCCTTGACGAGCTTCGCCGCATCCATGAGCGACATGTTCTTGATGAAGGTCTTCACCTGTTCCATGCTCACGTTTTCCATTTCACGCACTCCCTATCTTTCTAAACAATCAAATCGAACTAAACAGTTGAGGAACTACCCCTTCTTCTCGAGGTTGCTCCGGTGGCCTTCAAGTACTTGCACCATCTGCTGGGCCGGGGCCTTCATCAGACGTACAAGCTGGGTAGCCGGTGCTGCAAGCAACCCAAGCAGTTTGCCCAGTGTCTCCTCTCTGCTCGGCATCTTCGAGAGAGTCTCCACTCCTGCTTGGTCAACGAACGCTCCGTCGAGCCAGCCACCCTTTATCTTGAACTTGTCGTTTTTCTTTGCGAACTCGGAGAGGACCTTCGCCGGAGAAACCGGGTCATTATCCGAGAACACAACGAAGCTCGGGCCCTTAAGAAGGCTCACGAACTTCTCGAGCTGCGCCTTGTCCGCGCCAGCGAACGATCCGTTTGCTGACAACCGGGCGAGGGTGTTCTTAACAACCACGCCTTGCGCACCCTTGCTCCGAAGCTCCCGACGGAGCTTTGTAATAGCTGCAACCGAAAGACCCCGATAATCGCCACAGAGCGTCACCTGGGACGTTGCGAACATCCCGTTTAACCGCTCTACCTCTGCTTGCTTCTCAGCGCGTTCCATCTCTTAAAACTCCACAATCCGAAATCTTTTATTCCGTCAAACGACTACGCCCGAAGCGGCGCGACATCTACCTTAACCCCAGGGCCCATCGTGCACGAGATCGTCGCGCGCTTGAGGTACACCCCCTTGCTGGTCGAGGGCTTCGCCTTGTTCACAGCGGCAAGGAGAGCCTGGATGTTCTCTGCGATCTTCTTCCCACCGAAGGAAGCCTTTCCAACTGGGGCCTGAAGAATTCCAGCCTTCTCGACCCGGAACTCAGCGCGACCCGCCTTGATCGACTTCACCGTTCCGCCGATATCAGCGGTAACCGTGCCCACTTTCGGGGAGGGCATGAGTCCACGGGGTCCCAAGATCTTACCGACCTTACCGACCTGAGCCATCATATCGGGGCTGGCGACAACACTGTCGAAATCGGTGTATCCACCCTTGATCTTTTCAACGAGGTCTTCAGCGCCAACGAAATCAGCCCCAGCGGCCTCAGCCTCTTTCGCCTTCTCGCCCTTAGCGAAAACAACCACGCGAACCGTTTTGCCGAGTCCGTGCGGCAACGCCACGCTGCCCCGCACGTTTTGCTCAGCCTTACGCGCATCGACCCCAAGATTCATCGATATCTCAACGGTCTCATCGAACTTCGCCGATGCCGTCGAGACAACGAGGTCGCACGCCGCCTGAAGATCGTAGATCTTCATCGCATCAACCTTCTCCCGTTGAGCCTTAATTCTCTTTCCTGCCTTCGCCATACAAACCGTCCTGTAGGAAACTCGAAATCTATCTTCTGTTAATCAACAACGTCGACGCCCATGCTCCGTGCCGTACCAGCCACGGTGCGGAAAGCCGCCTCGTCGGAGCTCACGTTGAGGTCAACCATCTTCATCTTGGCGATTTCCGCCACCTGGGCCTTCGTGATCTTGCCGACCTTCTGCTTATTCGGCACGCCCGAGCCGCTCTCGATCTTGCACGCTTTCTTAATGAGGTACGAGACCGGCGGGGTCTTCAACTCGAAGGTGAACGAGCGATCTTTGTACACGGTCAAAATGACCGGGGTGATTTCGCCCGCTTGCTTCTGAGTCTTCGCGTTGAACTGCTTGCAGAACTCCATGATGTTCACGCCGTGCTGACCGAGCACCGGGCCGATCGGCGGCGCGGGGTTCGCTTGGCCTGCGGGTATCTGAAGCTTAATTTGCGCTGTAATTTCCTTTGCCATGATTCACTCTACTGCTACTGAATAATCTCGCTGTAATCGTTAACGCTTCGGCCGCTCCCTTAGCACTTCTCGACCTGTATAAAGTCGAGTTCCACCGGAGTGGCCCGTCCAAAGATGCTGATAAGAACCTTAACCTTGCCCTTCTCCGGTTTGACCTCTTCAATCGTGCCGTTGAACTCGGCGAACGGCCCATCGATGACTTTAACCGCCTCTCCCTGCTCGAACGTCGCGCGCGACCGCGGAGAAGCAGTCCCCTCTTCGACCTGATTCCGAATCCGCGCGACCTCATCTTCCGAAAGAGGCTCGGGGCTCGTGGCGTCACCGAGGAAACCGGATATCTTCGGGGTATCCTTCACGAGGTGCCACGTATCCTGATTCAACTCCATCTGAACGAGAACGTAGCCCGGGAAGAACTTCCTATTCGAGGTCTTCTTCTGTCCACGCACCAACTCGACCACCGTCTCCTGCGGCACGTGGATATCACCGAACATCTCGGTAAAGTTGTGCTGGCGGATCCGCTCCTCAAGCACTTGCTTCGCCTTCATCTCGAAGCCGGAATGCGCCTGGACGACGTACCACTTCATCTTCGAAGTGTCCTTTTTCACGGCGCTCTCAGCCTGCGCGGCATCCTCCTGCGCAGCCTCGCCGGAATTAACGCCTTCAGAAGTCATATCCTCAGTTGTCATAAGGTTTAGTTCCTTACGAACACCACAAAATCAAAAATGCGTTTCCGCTAAATGATCGCCTGCATCAACTTCCCGAAAATCACATCGAGAATAAAGAGACAGAACGCCACGAAGACAACGATCACGAGGGTGACAAGGGTCGCCTGCACCGTCTGTTGCCGCGTCGGGTGGCTGATCTTTTTAAGCTCAGCGATGCTCTCGGAGACGTAGCTCCGACACTTCGACACCACCGACCCAGAAGACTCAGCCTGTTCAGCACTCATAGCGCCCGACTTCGACACGAATAACCCGCCGTCATTACTAAACTTTGCTCCAAAGAGCAAACTACCCCACCCGCACCAAGGCGAAAACACTCTCGCTTGGGCACGCTTCGCACCTTCAAAAACGGGCTAAGTTCTTGAAAACGTAAGCAATCGCGGAAAAGTAGAGGTGGAACACTAGCAAATAACACGGCTCAGAGCAAACGGTGGGAGGCAAATATTTAACGGAAATTTTCGGCCGAGTCCTAATTCAACCAAAAAGAAGAGCAGCTGACTGCGGGGGAAGATTTGGCACGCCCGGAGGGAATCGAACCCCCAACCAACGGATTTGGAATCCGCTACTCTACCAATTGAGCTACGGGCGTAGCTGAAACTTTCTGACCCAATAAAACCCCAATATTACGCGAGGCTCCGCTCCTTCCAAATCCTGGTTGGGTCCCCAGGCCGTGGCAAAGCTCGCTAGCTCGCTTCGCCCCTCCGTTACGGCTCGAATGCTGACCTCCGGTCAGCCACTCGCTCGTCCAACGGATTTGGAATCCGCTACTCTACCAATTGAGCTACGGGCGTAGCTGAAGAGGAAATGGAGCCCATAACGGAACTCGAATCCGTGACCTCTCCCTTACCAAGGGAGTGCTCTACCAGCTGAGCTATATGGGCATACCCCTACGAACGGAGCGGCATTATGTAGAGAAGTAAAAGAATTGTAAACATTCCAACCGCTCTGGGACCTTTACACAGAAAAAAAAAGAAACCATTCTGGACCCCCCTAGCTTCAAAAAGTGGCGAGGCCATCTTGGCGATGCTGGACAGGGAGCGGTTTCGGCTGGCATAGCTCAACTGGTAGAGCAGCTGATTTGTAATCAGCAGGTTATGGGTTCAAGTCCCGTTGCCAGCTTTCCTTTTAACTGATACTTGTTACCGCTCTCTGATGCTCGAATCGCTGACACGATTCGAGAGGTGCATCAGCCTCGTCAAGCTTACAGCTTGAACGGCTGATGGACTTTGGAGGTAACTCGAAAGTTCACCGGATGCGGGAGTAGCTCAGTTGGCTAGAGCATCAGCCTTCCAAGCTGAGGGTCGCGAGTTCGAGTCTCGTCTCCCGCTCCACTTTTTCCTTCGTTCGAAATATTTTCGTGCGAGGGAACACGGGGAAATTTCCGGGCCTTTTGGCCGCGCGCGGCGAAGAGGC
>JBJOHD010000204.1:0-4858 GCA_046047875.1 Pseudomonadota bacterium
TTCTTTACCTCCGCTCGTCGAACGGCAGGCCCGGGGTGGGTCTGGAACCACCCCTCGTTGACTGGTGGCATCCGCGTCATCACCCCAAGCACGGTATCCATCTGGCGTGGATCGAATCCAACCCGCGCCATCGTCGTCATACCGCCCGCATCGGCAGAAAACTCCTGTTCTTGATTATAGCCACGATTGATCAGGGTGCCAAACACATCATCAACGATTCCACCGAAGACACTCGCCGTCTGACCAACAAGCTCGTTGCAATTGATACTCGCTGCCACTTTTGCGATGTCGGCCACCACCGCCGCCAATCGGTCGCGCGAAATAGACTTCAGGCCGTGCTGGTCAACCACATGGATTACCTCGTGGGCTAGCACTGCCGCCAGCGCATCCTCATTGGGGAGGACTTTGAGAAGACCGGTCGTAACGAAGATGAAGCCGCCGGGAGCAGCGAGAGCATTCGGCACCTCGGTCTCAAGAACCGCGAAATGGTATCCACCGAACGTTTCGGGGACATCGGAGGCGAGCGCGACGGAATACCCAACCCTTTCCACGTATTCAGTTAAAGCTTTGTTCGTCGAGAGCGGATACGTTGCCGCGATCTTTGCCGCAACTGCCCGGCCGATGTAGTACTCCTCCTCCGGCGTTATCCTCTCGGAAAGCTTTACTACGCTCTCGCCCGTCGCCACAACCTTACCGACCGGCGAGGCCCCAAGAAGGCTCAGGGTTCGGTCACCTATCGATGACAATGAAAGATCGGTGGTCGAGCACCCGGATAAACAGAGCGCCGCTACGAGGGCAACGCTTAGCCGATTACCGAGACAGCTTGCAGCGCGCTCGACGACTTTAGCCACGGGGCCCCCTTTCCACGATTCCGACGCGGAGTTTCCCAGCTTTAAGGAACTTTTCAAGCGCCGCCTCATCGACCACCCGCTGCTCCAATCGATCGACCGCCGCATAATCGAGCCCCGGCTCTCCTGAGCGGAAAACCGTCTCGAGCTGATTCGCGAAACCCTTGCCTGCGAGTACGACATCGTTCGGCTCGGCGCTCGCGGCGAGCTCCGTAGCGCGCCCCTTAAATACAATAGACCGGGCTGTGACCGCGGAGCTATGGAGAAAGCCCTCGAGCCCCTCCCCGGTACTTACTCTGTACCAATCCCCCTCCGCTGAGAGGATTTTCACCTCCCCACCGAACACGACCTCGGCCACCCCAGATGCCCAATGTTTTGGCTCTGAGCGCAGCCGCGAAGATTTGACCTGAACAAACAACGTGCTTCCCGGCTCCACCCCGTGAGCAGCGGGTACCGCGAGAGGCAGGGTTGTTAGAAGCGACCCTCCGAGGAATACCACCCCACAAACCGCCCTGGCGGGAAGGCGCCGAGGAGGAACTCCGAGCAACCTCCGCACCGTGTTCGTAAAACGACCCATCCGTAAAGACCTCTAGGCGAGAGAAAAGCCCCGAAAGAAACGCCGGCCTCCCCGATCCCGGCGATAGTGTCACATCGTGTATCCGAAGGCAATCATCCAATTTAACTGACAAAAAGTATTGCAGAGGGCGCTGTTTTCGTTCTAGAACGAGCAAACTAAAGATGCGACTATTCAAAGCAGGCGCCGCGTGAAGAGGGCGGCGCAGGGGATGCGACCGAGTCGATAGGACTCGAAGTCTCGGTCGATTAAAGCTGAGCTCTCAAGATGGCAACTTCATCGGTCAATCGCTGGTTCACGCTCCCTGCGCGAATCCTTCGCGTCCATAGTCTCATTATCTCTCTTGCCGGTGCGTGGCTCCTCAGCGCAGCAAACAGCCTTGAAGCGCAATTTTTAGTGATTAACGACTGCAACGGTTTCACGCGCGCGGTGGAGCAAGTGGGTGATAACGCCCGAAACATCGAGTTAGACGTATCGAGCTCGCAAGGGAACGTGAGCGGCGCACGGGTGAGTCTTCGCAACGACATCACCGGCGAATTTCGTTTTTCAGCCGCAAAAGGCGGGAAGGTGGTTTTCGCCAAGGTGCCACCCGGCATATACACAATCGCGACCGAGCAGACCGGTCTCATCCTCGGTGCCATCAAGTTTTCTCCGCTAGCAGCTCTTGGGGCGGTTGGCTCAAGTGTGATCGGTGGACTGGTAGTGGGGGGCGGTACGGCGATTGGGGTCGTAGGCGTCGAGGCGATCCGCGAAGCGACGGACGGCGATCCGGGCGCTGCCCCAACTCCGACCCCGATCCCGGAACCAACCCCCGATGATTGCGCTGTCTGTGACCCCGATTCGAGCCCACCACCGCTCGATGAGGAGGACTTTGCGGATGCCCCCGCCCAAGCGCCAGCTCTATCCCCCTCACGCTAGGAGGCGGGGCGCGCGCCCCGCGGTCCGAGAGGGGCCGAGCCCCCACGGCAGCCGCTCAGAACTTATCGACCACCCGAGAGTTAAGCGCTGAAATCGCTCGAGCGAGATCCTGAATAAGTTTAACCACGAGACGGGGACGAGATTCGACCAGCATCGAGAACTCACCGAGCGGTAGGCTCACTACCAAGGAATTTTCGGTCGTTATGACCGACGCTGTTCGAGCTCCGCCATTAAACGCGGCGAGCGCTCCGAAGATCTCGTCTCGCAGCACCTCGCCTACCTTCACACCATCGACCAGTACATCAGCTTTCCCCTCGATAAGGGTGTACACCGTATCGGCGAGCTCACCTTGTTTGATGATAGTCTCGCCTGCCTCTACAGCTCGAACCGTTGGCACCGTTTCAATCTCATCGCGCAGGACTACACTCAGCACAGAATGAGCGAGGCTCGTCTGAAGAGCGAGATACTCGGTCCAAAGGCTCAACCGAGCCGGCGAACCATTGATGTACGCCAAAAATTTATCGATATCGTACTCGCGGCATCTTACCTGGAAGTCTGCAGTAAGCTTCGCATCCCACGACCAAAAATGGAGATCGAGTCCGAAGAGATCCGACTCTTCGCAGCACCACACCATTCGCCCGTGCCGGGTCACCTTCACAAGTCCCTCGCTCAGGCGGTACAGCTTCCCCCGCGTCTCTGAGAACTCGCCTGCAGCGACTTCGATATCTCTACCCGGGATCTCAGCGCAGAGAAGAGTGACGATCTCTCGGCACCGCGCGGTTATAACTCCGAATTCAGGATGAACATCACGATCAACGATCATAGGCCATTAAAACATCAATCGATAAAAATTAACCCCTCACACGCCGCCCACGACCTCTGCGGAACCCACATTCGGCAGACGGAACGAGAAGCGACTGCCCTTATCACGCTCACTCTCAACCTCGATTGAGCCGCCGTGAAGCCGCACGATCCCCCGCGCCGTGGAGAGGCCGATTCCCAGGCCCGACGAACCAAAACGATAATCTCCCGAGGAGTGCGCCAACACATCCTTTACCTCGAAAAACTTCTCGAAAATCGCCGCTTGGTGCTCCCGAGCGATCCCCAACCCGGTATCTTTAACGAAAAACTCAACCAAACCGGCGTTGATCGAAGCCCCGATCTCCACCCGTCCTTCGGGTGGAGTGAACCGCACAGCGTTCGCCGCGAGATTCTTCAACGCGACAAAGAGTAGTCCATAATCGCCTCGAACACGGGCATCAAGATCTCCTCCCACAATGGTGAGGGCCAATCGCTGCTCCCGGCAAATCGGCTCAAAAAAGGCCGCAATATCGGTCATAAGCTCTCCCACTCGAACGATGGAGCGTGAACAATCCTCATCGAGTCCACCGTTCCAAGCGACACGCGACGCCGTACGAACATCAGAGACGATCCGCGACAATCGCTCTATCCCTCGCGAGAGTGTCTCCGCCATCGAGCGACGCACCCGCTCCTCCACAACGAACTCGCCGCTTAAAAGCTCCGCTGAGGTCTGAATAATATTGAGCGGGGTGCGAAACTCATGCGCTAACACCGCAAGAGCATCGGCGCGCTGCCGATCTATCTGCTCAAGGGCAACCGTTCGCTCAGTGGCTCGCTCAAACAGCGCCGCATTATCGAGAGCGAGCGCCGCTTGGTTCCCAAACTGTTCCAGGAACATGAGGTCGTGGCTATCGAAGGTGCCGCCACCAGCTCGATTAAGGACCTGGACCGCACCGATAGTAAAATCCCCGCGTACGACGAGCGGAACACACATGAGACTCTTTGTGGTAAATCCTCCGTCCCGATCGATCTCAGCAAAGAAACGGGGATCACTTTGGGCATCGGCAACAAGGAGTCCCTCCTGACGCTCAATGACCCAACCCACGATGCCCTTTTTGGACGACATGGTGCGGCCGCGAAGCCCCTCGCTTCCCCCTCCCTCCAGCGCCCAAAAAGTGAGCTCCGTTCGAGAGTCATTCAACAGAAAGACGGTTGCAGCCTCTGCTCGAAGCACCTCCGTAAGGTGGCGCAGCGCCACCGTCAAGACCACTTTTGTATCGAGCGACGAGTTAAGCAAAAGCGGCAGTCGCGCGAGAAAGGCGAGCCGCTCCGTTGAGATCTGCATCTCGCGGTGAGCCTCCGTCATCACCTCGATCGAGTGCTGCAAGATGCTACTCAATTTGCGGATGTTCTCCTCCTTGGTCGGCTGACGGAGTCTGCGCGCGGCATCGGTTTGCCATGAATGGGTCGAAATCAGGGCGAACGTTCGCCGGAGGAACCGTTCCCGATCGATGCCGAGCTCAAGCCGCTGAAGTTCACTCTTTTCAAAAAAGTCGGCGCGCCCAAAATTGCTGAGGTCAGCATCAAGGAGATACCGGGAGAGCCCCGTGGTTGCGATCTGTCTTCGCCCTCCTCCGGTGCTCACCAAGCGAGTATCGAGCACCATTCGTTCGACCGCCGCAATCTGCTCAAGGGGAAACCCCTCCCGCTCCATCTC
>JBJOHD010000205.1:0-4690 GCA_046047875.1 Pseudomonadota bacterium
GTTGCGGCGGCGAAGCGGATCTGGAGCAAGCTCAATCGCCCGAATATCATGATTAAGATTCCGGCCACTCAGGAGTGTCTGCCGGCGATCCGGACCGTTCTTGAGCTCGGAATCAACGTCAATATCACCCTTATCTTCACCACAGCGGTGCATGAACAGGTGCTTGACGCTTACCTTGGAGCGCTGGAAACTCGAGCCGCGCAGGGGCTTGACCTGGCGCCGATAGCTTCTGTGGCGAGTTTTTTCGTATCGCGGGTCGATGCGATCTGCGAGAAGTCCTTCGAGGAGTTGGTCAAGGCCGGCAAGGCGGATAAGACGGACCTCGCTAAATTTCAGGGGCGGGTGGGGATAGCGAACTCGAAGCTGTCATACGCTCGATACGAGCAGGTGGTCGGGAGTGATCGATTCCGTAAACTGGCACAGAAGGGGGCCCGGGTTCAGCGCCCCCTTTGGGCGAGTACGGGGACGAAGAACCCAGCTTTTAGTGCGGTATTATATATCGAGGAGCTCGCGGGAAAAGATACGGTGAATACCGTCCCCCCCGCCACCTTAAAGGCGCTGCTTCAGGGGGCGACGGTCGAGCCACGGCTTCACCGCGATACAGCGGGAGCGAAGGGGATAGTCGATACCGTGCTCGCGCTTGGAATACCGCTGCCGCAGCTCCTTGATCGTCTTCAGGTCGAAGGGGTCAAATCGTTCGCCGACTCCTATCAAACCTTGCTCGATTCCATCGAGGCGAAGCGTCGGGCTGTTTAATTTCTCTTTCGATTCGGAAATAAAAAAGAGGGAGCGTTCCATGGAAAATCCTTTCGCTGAGGGGGAAAATAGGATTATCCGGCCGCCGGCAACGGCGCTCGTTATCTTCGGGGCGACCGGCGACCTCACTCAGCGGAAGCTTATACCCGCGCTCTACAATTTAGCGCACGACAATTATCTGCCCTCTGGGTTTGTGGTGATAGGGTCTGCTCGTACGCCCCTTACCGACGAGCAATTTAGAGCTCAATTAGGTGAGGCCGTAAGGAAGCACTCCCGTCGCACAGTCGACGAAAAGGTGTGGGCGGAGTTTTCAAAGAATATCTTTTACCAACCGGTGAACGGCACGTCTCGAGAAGATTTTGTGAAGCTCAAGAGCCGCCTTGAGTCGTTGTGTGAGGATCGGGGCGAGACATACAACTACCTTTACTATCTCGCGATGGCGCCGAAGTTTTTCGGTGAGATCGCGTCGAACTTACGGACGGTCGGGCTGATTGAGGAGCCGGGCTCCGGGGCGCGGTCAACCTCGCTCATCATCGAGAAGCCGTTCGGCCACGATCTGACATCGGCGCGAGAGCTGAACGGGGTGCTTCGGGCGAACTGCGCTGAAGAGCAGATCTATCGTATCGACCACTATCTCGGGAAGGAGACGGTTCAAAATATCCTCGTGTTCCGATTCGCAAATTCGATTTTCGAACCGCTCTGGAACCATAACTATATCGAGCACATCCAGATATCGTTTTGCGAGGATATCGGGGTTGGAAGCCGCGCCGGCTATTTCGATCAGAGTGGGATTCTGCGCGACATCGTGCAGAATCACCTGCTCCAGATCCTGGCGCTGCTGTGCATAGAACCTCCGCTCTCGCTGAGCGATGCTGACAGCATCCGAAACGAGAAGGTGAAGGTCCTCTCGGCGATCCGGCGCTTCCGCGAGGAGGAGGTGGTTTCAAACTGTGTCCGCGCCCAATACGTGAAGGGTGCGGTAAACGGCGAGTCGGTGCGGGGGTATCTTGAAGAGGACGGGGTCGGTGCTTCCTCACACACCGAGACGTTCGCCGCCTTGAAGCTTGAGATAGACAACTGGCGGTGGGCCGGTGTGCCGATCTACCTTCGGGCAGGCAAGCGGCTCCCGAAGAGGGTAACCGAGATCGCGATTACCTTTAAGCGCCCGCCAGGCTCGCTGTTTAAGGGTCGGCAAGTCGGGGAGCTCGAGCAGAACGTACTCTCGATTCAGGTGCAGCCGAACGAGGGGATGCAGCTGAAGATTAGTTCGAAGCCCCCCGGACCCCGGCTGAGGGTGCGGCCCGTGGTCATGGATTTTGCCTACACCGATTCGTTCGGCATCGCGTCTCCAGACGCATACGAGCGGCTCCTTCTCGATGCGATGAAAGGAGACGCCACCCTCTTTACCCGGGATGATGAGATCGAGCAGGCGTGGGATCTTTTGGCCCCGGTGCTCAACGTTTGGGGAGAGCCGGCGCATGCGAACGGAGCCGGTTTGATAACGGGGGCTCCAGTGTATACCTACGAGGCCGGCTCATGGGGGCCGCAGGCGGCGGCGGGGCTGCTGAAGCCTCTTCACCACCGCTGGCGCCGACTTTAACGGGATTTGAGTTACGGAGCTCTGATGGCTGCAGCTGAGTACGCGTATACCCCAACGAGTCCCGGTGCTATTACCAAGGCGTTGGGCGATGTCTTCGCCGCGATGGAGAGTGCGGGGCAGCGTTTTAACCGTTCGGCGAACACGAACGTTATCGTCGCTGTATCCTCCGTTGACTCACTGCGCGAACTTGAGACGTCGATCGATTCGTTGTCGTTAGTCCATCCGAGCCGTTTCTTCGTCGTCTACATCGACGATAAGCTTAAGCGTGTCGAGACCGCGATATCGGCGCGGTGTCACGGGCTGTCACGCTCCGAGCATGCGTGCTCTGAGGTGGTTCGGATCGGTACCCCTCGAGCCGATCTTTGGCTTGTGCCGAGCATCATTCGGGGAAATTTTATGGTCGGCATGCCCGCGGAGCTGTACCTCGCCGATGGGGACATCTCGCAGGATTTGGTTGATAAGCTTTCGCCGCTTGCCGATCTCGTCATATTCGACTCGGGGGATTTTTCCAGTCGGCTCGACATTCTGGCCGAGACCGCCCGATTTTGTTCAAACCTCCTCGACCTCGAATGGGTAGAGCTCGGACCGTGGCGGGATGAGATCAAGGGCGCCTTTGCCCGAGGGCTTATCCGTGATCTCTTGCCCGACCTAACAGCGATCGTAGTTCGTGCCTCGGGCGGGGTCGGCAATCTTCCTTCGTTCGGCGCGCTTTTGTTGGGCGGGTGGATGGTGGATCGTCTCGGGCTATCCCACCTTTTGGGTCGGCACGGCGATATCCACGCCCAACTCCCGGGGGGCCGGCACAAGCAGGTCTCGCTTCGTTTTGAGGGATGCCCCGGGGAAGGACGACAGATCGAGGAGGTGACGTTCCTTTTCGAGTCAGCCGAGGGGAAAAGTGCGCTGCGGCTCGTTCGAGATGAGTCGATTGAGGTATCGGTTGAGGGGGCGCGAAAGATGCACTGGTCCCGACCGGTCGAGGATGAGAGTCGTGATGAGTTGATTCGCCGGTACTTTCTTATCGGAGAGTCGACAGCGAACTACAATGCGGCGCTCCGCGTGGCGCTGCATCTGCGGAATATTGAGTGATTTAGTTTGGAGCAGTCTATGGCCGTTTCGGTTGAGGTGGTTGAGCCGGTTCTCTTCGCCGGCGTAGTTGCGGACGAGCTCGTTGCGCTGATCGGCGATGCGATCGCGGAGCGGGGTGTCTGCACCGTGGCGCTGGCTGGAGGGAGTACGCCGGGCGCGATCTATCGGTGCCTCGCAAAGCCACCCCGTGTGTCCGAGGTTGAATGGTCGAAGGTGCATCTGTTCTGGGGAGATGAGCGCTGGGTGCCGCACACCGACAATCAAAGCAATTTCAAGATGACTCAGGAGACCCTTTTGGCGCAGATTCATGGCGCTCCGCCCCAGGTCCACCCGATCGATACCTCGCTCCCTGATCCGGAGAGCGGTGCGCGGGCTTATGCGGAGGAGATTCGGGGTGTCCTCGGGAAGGATCCGGTCTTCGATCTCGTTCTTTTGGGGGTAGGGGAGGACGGACACACCGCCTCGCTATTCCCCCACTCTCCAGTGCTCCGGGAAGATTCGGTCTCGTGCGCTGCAACGCAGCATCCCGAGGATAAAAAGGCCCGGGTGACGTTAACCCCCGGTGTACTGCGCAAGGCCCGTCGGGTGATCTTTATCGCCAAGGGGGAATCGAAAGCGGATATCGTGCGACGGGTGTTGGAGGGCACCGAGGAGCCGCATGCGCTCCCAGCCAAGCTTATCCTCACCGGCAAAGAGGGCGTTGAGTTCTTTCTCGACTCAGGCGCGGCGCTTCGGCTTAACCGCACAGCGGTGGGGTAATCGCGATGCTCCAGCTGAAGATATCGAGCGCTGTGGAGGAGTTTCGCGCCGATTTTCGGCGGTGGCTCGCGGGGAATCCGCCCCCCGACTTGGGGAGTGATGCCGGACTCGACACCTTCGTAAAGCTCGGGCGTGACTGGCAACGGACCCTCGCTTCAGGAAGCTGGGTGGGAGTGCATTGGCCCCGAGAGTACGGGGGGCGATCGCTTAGTCTCGTTGAGGAGGCGGTGATTCAGGAGGAGTTGGTGCGAGCCCGGTCACCCCAGCTCCTCGGGCTCTTCGGCCTCACGATGGTCGGGCCGGTATTGATACGCTACGGCACCCCGGAACAGAAGGAACGGTTCTTAGCGAACATCCTTCATGCCCGGGAGATTTGGTGTCAGGGCTTCTCGGAGCCGGGGGCGGGGAGCGATCTCGCCGCTATTAAGACCCGCGCCCGGGTGACCGCGGAGGGTTTTTATATCACCGGACAGAAGATCTGGACGAGCT
>JBJOHD010000206.1:0-6054 GCA_046047875.1 Pseudomonadota bacterium
TTCACCATGACACCCCGCTTTACCACCCTGACCTACGCTGGGCACTCCGCTGTTTTTCTTAACGCACCCGCATATACTGCGGCTATCGACCCGTGGTTAAACAACCCGCTCTGCCCGGAGGGTTTAAAGACCCCCGCGAAGCTTAACCTCATCGTCCTCACCCACGGACACGCAGACCATGCGAGCGATGTGCCGATGCTCGCGAAGAGAACCGGAGCGAAGGTCGCCGCCACCTATGAGCTTGCGCAGATCTTGGCGAAGGAGGGGGTGCCGGAGGGGCAGCTCATCTTTATGAACAAAGGAGGGTGCATCTCGGTCGATGGCCTAACGGTCTCCCTCGTTCATGCGCTGCACTCAAATTCGTTCGATACCAAATCCGGTCCGGTATACGCCGGCGAGGCGTGTGGGGTCGTCGTTAAGGATGGTCATAGTTCGATCTACCACGCAGGCGACACCGCGCTTTTCTCCGATATGAAGCTTATCGGTGAGGTGCATAAGCCAACCGTGGCGTGTCTACCGATCGGGGACTGCTTTACGATGGGGCCGAAAGACGCCGCCCGCGCCGCGGAACTTATCGGTGCCCCTACCGTGGTCCCGATCCACTACGCCACGTTCCCGCTCCTTACCGGGACCGCCGCGGCGTTCGAAGCGGCGTGCTACGAGCGGTGTGGTGATAAAGGTTCGCGGGTCGTAACGCTCGAGCCGGGGGCCACCCTCTCCCTCTAACCGATCGGTGCACATTGGAAGAGCGCCTTAGCGTACGGCTCAACCGGTCGTCTCGTTGGCTCATACCCCTTTCCGACTTCAAATCTGAAATCTCCCCCTAATCTTCTTAGCTACTTACTGAATCCTCGATTCCGGCACACCCCGCCCGCATACCCCATTTTGTCGATTCCTACGAAGGAGGCTCTTCCATTTTGAGAAAACTGACACCGATTTGAGCGCACGAACGGCGTACTCTACAAAGGGGATCAACACGGAAATGTCGTCGGAATCAACGACGACCTTTTAAAAGGAGAGAAACGATGACCTGCGAGATGCTGCTCGAGTTTCACGGCGATCTTCCCGAACTTACCCGCACGCTCTTTCGGCGTGATAACGGCGAGGTCATAACCTCGGTTCGCGGAAAGACCGCTGGAGCACTCTCCGGTGCTGGCTCCTTTCAGTGGACCTCAGCGGTCCGCGCGTTGAGCGCGCTCATGGTGCGTGGAGCCCTCGCGGCCCGCGAGAAAGCCGATCCAAACCACGCAGCGCTCTCCGGTGCGGCGCAGAGCCTCGCATCGACCCTCGATTACGCCCTTAGCAAACAGCCGCTCTGGACCGTTGAGATGTGCGGCGTCGATCAGTGCTCGCAAGCGTATCTCCGGAGACTTTTTCTCCGCACCAATCCGGAGAGAAAATATCCCGGACCGGTCATCATTAACCTTAATACTCGGGCGCTCCCAGGAGATAACATACAGGTGTGGTGGGACGGCCAACGGGTGGTCGAAAGCGAACGACTCCACGAGCTTTTAAGCCGGATCGAGAAGATCGTCCCTCTAGCTGGGATGACTACGGAGCGATCAAAGCCACGTGCATCCTCTCAAGGGGTCGAGCGTATAGCGGGAAATCTCTAACGAGGCGCACGGGTAATATCAGCGGCGGGGGTTACGACAAACCAACACCGAATTTCAGAGGGATAGCCGCATATACGGCCAAAATATCTCGACGAGTTCGTCGAGCGTGCGAACGGTGGGAAGTTCAGGCGAACGGCGGTGAAAGCGGCGATTGAGCCAGACAACCCGAACGCCGCGCCGCCGCGCCGCCACCACCTCCTCGGTAAGCTCGCCCCCTACGAACGCTAGTCGCTCTCCGATCCCGCCTACGTCTTTTAGAAAGTAGTCGAAAGGGTCAAGCGACCGCTCGGGCCGCCCGGTCAGACCTACGACGTGGGAGATGACATCCGATAGACCGACCCGTCTCACCATCTCCTTAGCACGGGCATCGTCCGCCCGGGCGATCACCCCAAGCTTCACCTGGCGTCCGAGACGAAAGAGCGCTGAAGGAACATCGGGGAACACCCCGAGACCATCAAGGTATCGCTCGAAAAATCCCCTGAATAATCGGTCACACTCCTCATCATCGAGGCGCGGATCAAACACCCGCACCGTTTCACGGTGCGCCTCGATCTCTGTACATTCGCCCCTGCGATACCGAACAAGCGACAGCTCGAGCGCTTCACACCACCGCTCTCGAAAACCCCGTGCGGAGGTCCACTTGGGCGCGGTGTGGGAACGGGCCAACAATTCGGCACCTGCCCGCACGGCAGCGATATCATCTATGAGCGTTCCCTCAAGCTCGAATACTAACCAGTCGATGTCACCCATAATATATCTCTCTCACCCAGCCCTGCAGCCCACCGCACTCAGCTCAGGCCGACGATAGCTATTCTCATCCTCGGTGTCGACATGATAGGGTTCCTCGGAGTATTCAGAATAAATGCGATATACCCCTATGGAAGTCTCACCGCGTAATGTTCTAACTGCGCTTGCGGAGAGCTTCGTCGCACTGAGTGTATTTTTACTAGGGAGCCTCGCTATGCTGGGAAGCGTTGCCGCTGAAACCACGACCAAATCGCTGTACGATTTCACCGTGAAAGGTTTGGGTGGGGAGTCGATCGAGCTCAACCGCTATCGGGGCCAGGTAGCCCTCGTGGTCAACACCGCCTCGAAGTGCGGATTCACCTCGCAATATAAGGGGCTCGAGGAGGTTTATCAGAAATACAAGGACCGCGGACTCGTGGTGCTCGGTTTTCCGAGCAACGATTTTGGTGGACAAGAGCCCGGCACGAACGCTGAGATAAAAAATTTCTGTGAACTAAAGTACCGAACTACGTTTCCGGTATTCGAGAAAAATCAGGTCTCAGGTACCGAGAAACAACCGGTCTACAAGTTTTTGACCGAGGAGTCGAATCCGGAATACCAAGGAGATCCGGGGTGGAATTTCGTGAAGATCCTCGTCGATAAGAACGGTACGGTCATCGATCGCTTCTCCTCGATGACAAGCCCTACGAGCGGCACGATCACCCGCGCAATCGAGTCGGCGTTAAAATAAAGGCCCGACAGAGTCGGGCCCTCAACAGACCATCACAAGGGATGTGTTTACCACCAACCACCACGGCGGATACGAACACGGTGGAGGGCCGGATTCTATCCGGCCTCTTTCTGTGTTAGCACTTCCATCAGGGCGCGAAGGGGCCGGGGGTACAAGGCCTTGGGTCTCTGTCGCTACCACCGCTTTTTGCGGCTTCCCCCTGACATCGAGCCGAAGATCCCCCGCATGATCTCCCGCCCCATTCGACTGCCGATACTTCGCACCGCACTCATAAAGAACGCCTCAACCGGACTCTGCCGCTGCCGCCCGCCTGAGTTCTGCGGCGCTCTCGACTCCTCGCGAACCTCCGGCTTCGTCGACTCCGGTGCCTCGCGCCGATTCTTTAACATCTCGTACGCCGATTCCCGATCGACCAGCTCCTCATAGACGCCAGCGACGAGCGATGCACCGATTACCCTCTTACGCTCCTCGAGGGTAATCGGGCCCAATCGACTCCGCGGCGGCGCGATCATCGCCCGCGCTGCAATCGCAGGGGCTCCCCCACCGTCAAGGAGCGACACCAACGCCTCCCCGATCTGAAGCTCTCCGATCGCCTCTTCGAGCTTCACCTTCCCGTCGGAGCGAAACGAGTCCGCGGTCGCCCTCACCGCTTTTTGATCCTTCGCCGTAAAGGCGCGGAGCGCGTGCTGCACCCGGTTACCGAGTTGCGCCAGCACCCCATCGGGGATATCGAGCGGTGACTGCGAGACGAAGTATACCCCGACCCCTTTTGAGCGAATAAGCCGCACCACCTGCTCAATCTTCTCTAAGAGCGCCTTCGGGGCTTCATCAAAAAGAAGATGCGCCTCATCGAAGAAGAATACGAGCTTCGGCTTATCGATATCACCCGCCTCGGGGAGCCGTTCAAACAGTTCAGAAAGGAGCCACAAAAGAAACGTTGAATAGATCTTCGGTGACTGCATCAACTTTTCAGCAGCGAGGATATTTATCACCCCCCGCCCTGAGGAGTCGGTCTGAAGAAGATCCTCGATATTGAGCGCAGGCTCACCGAAGAATCGCTCGCCCCCGCTCTCTTGAAGCCCCAAAAGCCCCCGTTGAATAGCTCCGATACTCGCCGAGGATACGTTTCCGTATTTGAGAGTAAGCTCTTTGGCGTTCTCCCCAACGAAGCTAAGCATCGCCTGAAGATCTTTGAGGTCTAAAAGGAGCATCCCGTTATCGTCAGCGACCTTAAAGACGAGCGACAATACCCCCGCTTGAATATCGTTAAGGTTCAAAAGCCGGCTAAAAAGAAACGGGCCCAACTCCGACACGGTGGCGCGCACCGGATGGCCGCTCTCCCCGAACACATCCCAGAACGTTACCGGGTATTTCGTGCCCTCCCAATCGGTGATTCCGAGTCTCTGTAGCCGCTCAGCGAACTTCCCCTCGCTCACCCCCGGAGCTGAAATTCCCCCGAGGTCCCCCTTCACATCCGCCATGAAGACCGGGACACCGAGCTCACTAAACCCCTCAGCGAGGGTACGGAGCGTCACCGTCTTCCCCGTGCCTGTTGCTCCAGCGATAAGCCCGTGGCGATTCGCCATCGTCGAAAGAAGATAGAGGGGTCCAGAGGCGGTTGAACCAACGAGGATACGGTTATCCATAAAACGAGCTCCTTACACGGCACCTTTGAAACCTACTTATAGCGCGGAGAAAGGCCGAAATTCCAGCCTCTATTCATAGGGAACCACCGGAAATCTCTCACAAAATAGGGCCCCTATTAATGGAACCACTCGCCGAGTGCGAGCCATAACAAGAACATGGCACGCCGCGAACCGGAGATGCGCGACCCCTCGATGAGGCTCAGCGCCTACAAGACCACCCCACTTGAGGATGTGGTGCGTGAGGTCGATCCCTCGGTAAAGCCGGAGCACCTCCGTCGTGAGCTTAAGGAATTTCTCGCCGTCTCGAACGCCCGCCACGAAGCGCACCACATTCGGGGGGCGATCGATCTACGTGAGGACTCACCCCTTTTTGGCGGCCCCGTACTAAATCTCTACACCGGCTCGGAGGTCGCCGACTTTCAATCCGCGTGGCGCGCCTTTCGCGCCTGCTCCCCGGTCACGGAGAACGATAGGAAAAAGATCGAGGCGATCTGGCCGGGGGGTCGGGAGGAGCCCCTCATCGGCAAAGATGAAATAGTGAACCTCCGCCGGGTGCGCGAGCAGGCGCAGCTCCCCGGATACATCACCGCGGAGGAACGGGCCTCGCTCGATAAGGCCTACGGCGAAGTAGCCGAGCTCGAGCGGCTTCATAGACGGGCGTCGTTTGAGCGACTCGGACTTACCTGGAAGGAGCGGGACGGCCGCGAGGAGCCAGCGAAGTCAAATTCACGATTTATCGATGCAACCTTCCCGCAGATGTCGAGCCACTACTTCGAAGCACTTTTAAAAAACCTTTCACATAGCTCTCTTCCCCCCGAGGATCGGCGTGAGCTCGGTCGCATCTACGATAAGTGCCGAGCGCTCAGTAAGCTACGCGAAGAGGGGCACCACGGCGAGGCCGCCGAGGGGTGGCGGAAGTTTCTGGAGCGTGAGCTTTATCCCCGCTTCGGGGGACATGAAAATACCGCACCATAGGCCGAATACCTAAGTTGGTGCTGACACGATAAGAGTCAGCGTACCAACATAAATTCCAGAGGCCGCCGATAGGAGGTCGGCCTGGGCAAAGGTGACCTGAAAGTTCGCCGTCGATGCTGGCCCACTGCTACAGGTTGAAGATTGAGTATTGGCACCGGACAGATTCGAAGTGGTTACGTTGCTGGTAACAGCAAAATTTCCCGATGTTCCAGCGATGGTATTCCATCTCACGGTATATGGGATTGTTCGAGATGAGTCACCGCTCTTTGTGACGAGAAAGGCGAAACTTGCACCGCTTCCTCGGGCAGTTATTCGATAATTCCCCCCCGACGCGTTCGTC
>JBJOHD010000207.1:0-4031 GCA_046047875.1 Pseudomonadota bacterium
CGAGGCTCTCCCTCACTTCGGATAAGCCACACCGAGCTTCGAAACTGATTCCCACACCAGCCACCATCGTAATCGATATGCTCCGACAACACGATCACCCCGACCCCCCGCTCCGTATCGACCAGCTGGGCGGAGATAACGGGCTTTTGAAGAAGTTGGGTATCTCTACTCCCAGCAGCGACAAGCTCCGCCGCCGTACGTTCGACCGCCCGCTCAAGCGGACTTATTGCGGGCCCGTTTCCAAGCCCCTCATCCGCCGTACGGCGTAACTCCATCTCGCGTATCATCACTACTCCCTCCACAGCTAGGCAACTGACGATATATGTTACCGCTCATTCTACCTATAAGCGTATTCGCCTCCTGTAGAATGATCCCAATAACCCAAATCCCCGACGATTCAGGGAGATACGGCTACTCTTACTTTGTAGATTTTGTATCTACATTTTTTCTGATATAATCCCAGAAATGCTCCTCCCAGCCCAACGCTCCGATACGGTCAAAGCGCTCGCTCTCTTTGGGTGTAATGCCCGCGAGAGCGCTATTTACCTTAAACTCCTCGAACTCGGCCCCACCTCCGTGCAAGAGCTCGCCCGCGCGCTTAAGCAAAACCGGATCACCGTTCATAGCGCGGTGGAACAGCTCGTGGCTAAGGGCTTCCTCTACGAGAGTCGGCGCGGCAAACGCCGAATCATCGGCGCTGAAGAGCCAGTGGTACTCTCGAATATCGTTACCCGGAAAGAGAGCGATTTAACTATCCTCAAGGACAACGTCGGTGCGCTCATTCGCCTCCTAAGCGCGGTGCGTCGCCCTGAGTCGAGCGCGCCCACTGTCAAATTCTACGAGGGAAAGGAGGGATTTAAGCGGATGCTTGAAGAGACCCTCGAGGCACGTGATGGAGTACTCGTCATCACCTACGTTGACCTCTTCGCGCATTGGCTTACCCCGGCGTACCTCGAAGATTACTTTAAGCGCCGTTCGGCCAAAGGGATCCATACGAAACTGATTTATCCCCCCTCGAAGTTCGGTGAACGGGTGAAGGGCAAGGCACGGGATTACAAGATCGAGATCCGGACACTCCCGCCTGAGCTTGAGTGGCGTGCGGGGGTGTTTTCATGGAACGATTCGATCGGGATACAATCACTCACCGAGAACCGGCTCACCTGCACTATCATTGAAAACAAAGATATCGCCCATTTCTGGCGAGCGGTCGTTTATCCCCTGCTCTGGCGTTCCTCAAAACCGCTGTAGGTTAACTCTCGCCATGTCATCGAGCCGCACTCGAGCAGCGCTCTGATCGCCGGCTTCCGCCGATTCAATAGATGGGCCTGTGGAAAGTCCTTTGCTTGAGTGGGGTGAACCACTATAGCAAAACCTCTCCTAAAAACCTCATCCGATTCACACCGTAGCTCCTCGAGCTTTGAACGGGTGAATCATCCGTATCGAATGGCGAACCATGCGGTACGGGGTTGTTACGCTCAGATCCAGTGACTCACCGCGAATCCACCCACCACACTGAGGATCACCGTGTACGGCACCGCCATCCACAGCATCCGCGTATAGCGAAGCTGAAGATGCGCCGCCGTCTCGGAGCAGATGGCGAGAAGAAACGCGGCTTGCCCGTTCGGAGTGGCGATACTCACGATATTCGTGCCGGCGATGATCGCGATAGCGAGTTTGTCCCCCGCTTCAGCGCTCACCAGCCCCTCCTCGACGAGTTTTTGCACGTTCGAGGCGTGAGCACAGGCGACGAAAACGTTATCGGAAACGCTGCTCACGATACCGGTTTCAAGAAACATCGCCAGAAGGCGCTGCTGTTCCGAAAGGCTCACGATCCACTGCATCAACCCATCGAAGAGGTGCTGCTCATGGATGATGCTGACCGCTCCGAAGAAGATGAGGAGAAGGGCGAAAAACGGCATCGCGGCGTGATACGCCGGAACGTACCGTGACTCCGCCACCTTCCCCATCGCCGTCGAAACAACCACCATCGTGATGAGACCGAGAAGTCCGATCGACGCGAGCTGGAGCCCAAGCGCTGCGACGAGGAGAACCCCTGCAACCGCCTGCACCTGAAGGCGCCGACGGTCAGCCGGAGTCCGCTTCAACGCGAGCTCTTGTGCTTGAAACGAAAGGTACGAACGGATCGACGAGGGGAGCTGCGTGCCGTATCCGAAGATTCGGCCAAGAGCGGTTCCCTCGAGGAGCCACGTTACCCCGAGTCCAGCGACGAAGACCGGTGCAGAGATCGGAACCAACCGGACGAAGTAGTCCTGAAAGCCCCACCCCCACATCTCTCCCACCTGATAGTTCTGCGGCTCACCAACAAGCGTTGAAAGCCCACCGGTCATCGTGCCGACCAGAAGCACCATCAGGAGTTGACGGAGAAACGCCCTGAAGTCATCGAGTCTCTGACGAGCCTCGACATCCAGGATGGGGTCACCCCGCTCCATCTCGGCGGCGTGACGCACCGACTCATAGGTGAGGTACAGACCGCCGAGCGCGGTAAGCACCATCGCGGCCACGGTCAATGCGTCGAAAAACGCCGAGGAGACCGCTCCAAAAGCGTAAAATGCGACGGCGAGGTTCACTTTCTTCTCGATCTTCACCAGGAGCGCTGAAAAGCTCGCCTCAAGAAGATCTTTGAAGAAGTGAATCGCCGGCACCATGCAGGCGATGAGGAGGAGCAGCTTGACGTTCGCTTCGATCTCGTGTTCCCAGGCGTGCACCGAGGTGAGCCCAAGAAGGAGACCGAAGGTCGTCAGGACACCCGCTCCGGCAAGCGGGAACACTTTGTGCGCGGTAGTGAAGGTCGCCACCACGCTCAAGATGAGAAGCCAGCCCGCGGCAGCGGGCCCAGCGGAAAACCTCACGATAGCGATCGCCGCCATCGCAAAGCAGAGCGCGGAGAGATACCACCGCGGTGCATCGCTCCCCAAGGGGGAGCTCGGAGCATGCACAGCCCCGTGTGAATTGGTCATGGTTTCCTAGAAAGGGGTCAACGGAAAGAAAAGGAGACGATCGAGAGCCTCATGAGGAGCGCTCGACCGTCCCCTCTTCGATCTACCGACACACCACGACTGACAAAAAACCCTAGAAGGACTATCCACATCGAGCCCTTCACTAGTGAGCACAACCTCACCACTGAATGGATCTGCGGACCCCGCATCTACCGGTAGCGCTTAAATTTAAAAGAGAGCGTTGATAATACCTAATCATTCCCGATTAAAGAAAATACAAGCTGGCTATAACCTCATTTTGAGGCATGCCGGAGGAGGAAAGTCCGCCTAATCGCTTACGGGCACCGATAGACCGCTCCAGGGAGCCGCCGCACCGCCGCCCGTGCATCGCGGGCGTAGTCCTCGGTGCGCTTTCGCCGCTCAACCTTACCGGGCGTTGGTATCTCGGGGGGACAGCTTCTAATCGCCTGGAGCTTCGCCTCGCGGGCGTGCACCTCGACCCTCTTGATTATTCGCTCCATCTGCCGCTTCAAAGGAACCAGGCTGATCCTGCGGCACACGCCGGATGGGCAGTTATAGACCGGTGCAATCGCCGCTCCCGCCAACATAACTCGGAACCGCTTGCTAAGCTCATGGGTTTGTTTTACCCGGGGAGAGATATTGACACCGTTGCATGCCCGCGCCCGTGCGGCGAATTTATCGGTGCGCTGAGCGAGGACGTTGAAAGCCGTCGTAGCCACTCGCCGCCGACTGGCTATCGGTATCTCGTCACACAGAGAGGCGGCATCAATCCTACGCCAATCTCCATTTAATCCCGCGGGATTAGTAGAGAATCGTTGATATGCATCGTCGATTCCATCCCCATCGTCGTCACGCCCACTCGGAACGACATCGAGAGTCCCATCGCCATCCTCGTCGAATGCTTCGTGTGAGTCGGGAGTTCCGTCACCATCGGTATCGAGATCTCTAAAGTCGGGGGTACCATCACCATCGGTATCGGTTGGCGGTGGACACGGGCCCGTATTATCTGGATCGCAGATATCGTCGATACCGTCGTTATCGGTATCGCTTCCA
>JBJOHD010000208.1:0-6555 GCA_046047875.1 Pseudomonadota bacterium
ATTCATCGTCGTCTCCACCGTCATTCTCTCCATCATCAGAGGAGTCATCCCCTGAGGAATCATCCTCGTCTGAGGAGTCATCATCAATAGAGTCGTCGTCGCCTCCGTTATCATCATCCACGTCATCTTCGATCGGATCGTCATCGTCTCGAGAGTCTTCCTCAAGCTCGATATTCTCCGTCTCTACGCGCTCCCGTTCGCGGTCTAACCGGAACGTCGCCACCACTTTTCTAGTCGTCGGAGTGACACTGACCACGGTGGAAGCGCTGGTCTCGCCGGATTCAAAGAGAAGGTTGATATCGGGGAGATCCGACTGCAGAACAAATCCGCCGTTTTGGTCGGTTAGAGCGGAATCTCCGGTCGTTACCACGGTGACCAACGCTCCCGAGACCGGAGCGCCTCCGATCTCAAGAAGCCGCCCTTCAACGGTGATACCCCCAGTGCCCTGGGTGCTCCCGCCGCAGCCGCCGACGAAGGCCGCTAAAACGACCGCTCCGATGTAAGACTGAATTTTTCGAAAGAACATCACGCCCTCCTAATTCGTTAGACCGGTTGAGGAAGTTAAGCTAAACGTCCCCAAAACCACCCGACACCGCCCCTCAGCACCCTTAAGCGAGGGGGATAGGTCCCGGTCGTAACGCGCAAGGAAGTCGCGCACTCTCCGATGGAACAGACTACCCTCCTGCAGAATCCATGCCCGGATCTCGGACACGGCTTCAGGCACGATGTTATCGAATTCAGTCTTGAGGTGAAGATTTCTAATACTTTCCGATGCCTTAAAAAGGTTCTCTTCGACCGCCTGACCGAGGTCAGCGGTATCTGAGGCGAGCATTTCAAGGCCTGAGCGAAGGTCATCACCGGCAACGAAGTCGCGCCAGGCGAGACGGAGGCCGTTGGGGGTCCGTTCAACCGCCCCCAACCGCTCCATCTCATGAAGGACCGCGTAGGGGCTCACATCCTCCCCGTTCACCGAGCGAACGAGCTCCGCGAACTCGCTCTCTCGCCCCTCAACGGTTATCACTCGGGGCCGACCCCGTTTCGTCGAGAAACGTGGATCGTGCTGCCATTGAACCATCACTCGGGCGATAAGGTTCGCTCCTCCTCCCTTTACATCCCCCGCACGCTCAATTCGGGTCACATCCTTACGATGAACTCCAGTCATAACGCTTAAACGGCTCAAACTCGGGGCTTCCCCCGCCTTCTGCAGCTCCTCCTTTGCCAGTGCGACGAAAACCTCTTTCAAGAGGTCGATGATATCATTTAGCTGGAGCGAACGTCGAAAACACAATCGCACAACGGGCTGAAGCATCCGGCGGATACATCCCTTCACCACTGCGTTGTCGATTATTTCGTGAGCCATAGCCTATGATGGGAATTTATCACAGCATTATGCGTAAGGCAAGCGCAACCTATTTAGATATAAAGATCCGTAAATACAGGGGGTTACAATCGCCTCGGGACTACGGCAGGAATCCGGCGAGCAATCCCTCGATCCAGACAAGAAGGTCAAGGCTCAGATAAGCGATGAGCGCTGAGCTCGGTATCGTGAAGAACCACGCCCACAACATCTGCTCCACCACATGCCACCGCAGTGCATTGAAACTCTTCGCTGCTCCCACCCCCATGATCGAGGCGGAGATGTTGTGGGTAGTGGAGACCGGGATACCGTAGTGAGTAGCGGTGAGGATCACGAACGCCGAGCTCGTCTCAGCCGCGAATCCGTGTATCGGCTTTAAACGAACCATCTTGTGACCAAGGGTCCGGATAATCCGCCAGCCCCCTGCAGCCGTACCCGCCGCCATGACCACGGCGCAGACTACTTTGATCCAGCGAGGTATCTCGAGCGAACTTCCGCCGCTTGGAGGATCAAGCCGCAAGAAATTGAGCCACTCCGGCACGTCGTTCAACGTACCAGCTTGGGTTGCCCCTAGGAGCGCAAGGGCGATAATACCCATCGTCTTCTGGGCATCGTTAGTCCCGTGCATGAATCCCATGCTCGCCGAGCTCAAGATCTGGGCCCGACCAAAAAAGGCATTCACAAGCTTCGGCCGCACCTTAAGGAGCGCGACGTACAACAGCGCCATCACGGTAAATCCAAGGATAAAACCGCCAAGGGGCGACAAGAACATCGGAACTATAACCTTCCACAACAGTCCCTTACCGAGCCACCAATGCTCACTTGAAGGTTGAGACCAAATAAGCACCGAGAGATCATTGTTAGCCGCAGCTAGCGCTGCACCACACAGTCCGCCGATAAGGGCGTGACTCGAACTTGAGGGGAGTCCCCACCACCAGGTGAGGAGATTCCAAACGATCGCCCCGAGGAGCGCCGCGATAATAACGTTCGTGCTGACAATCGAGGTTTCAACGAGACCCGACGCGATAGTCTTAGCAACCGCGGTCCCCCATAATGCTCCGATGAGGTTGGTAAAAGCTGCGAGAGCGATAGCCTGCCGGGGCGTGAGCACCTTCGTCGATACCACCGTCGCGATGGCGTTCGCGGTATCATGAAAGCCGTTGATGAATTCAAACGCCAACGCCGCAATAAGAACGACGATAAGAAGGGTCAACATACGAGGCCCGGATTTATGAATTCTTCAGTACGATGTGCGTCACGACATTACCCGCGTCGCGGCACCGATCGATCGCTTTCTCGAGAAGCTCGTAAAGGTCTTTAATAATAATGATTCGAAGCACCGCATTCCGGTTGGTATAAAGCTCTTGGAGCAACGCGTTCTCAAGTGCGTCGGCGTCCGCCTCAACCTGTTGGAGCCGGGCATTGAGCGAACGCACATATTCCAGATTGTTCCCCTTTCTAAGTTCTCGCACCATCTCCTGGACGATCTGGACCGCATTTTCGATGAGCCGGGACTGCGGTTCGAAGTTCATATCGGAGATGAATCGATGCGCCATCATGAAACGGTCGGCAAACTTCTCGATCGGCTTCGAAATCTTATATAACGATCCCGCCAGGGCCTCGATATCTTCACGCTCGAGCGCGGTGACAAATGTCGAGACGATGAGCTCGCTGATCTGTTCGCTGATCTTTTTGTTATCCCGGCGATGCTCCCGCACGAGCTGAAGTCCCTCGGGCGACCCCGGAGTTTTAAGAACGATCTTGAGTGCCTCGGCGCATCGGCCCGACTCCTGAGCGCTCGCCTCAAGGAGGTCAAAAAAATCTTTCTTTCGGCCCAGAATTCGTTGAAGTGAAAACATAGCTCTCCCTTTTTGAGCCGGAGACTGAAACGGACTACACCGGCGAGGAGCGAATCCTAACAGAATCCTCACAAAGAGTAGAGTCAGCAAAGCTTAATTAGATTAATACCTTAGGGCATTACAGGCCGAGTGGGGGTCGTCCGATTCCAAATATCCCCCCCCTACAGCCCCCGGTCCTCGGAGCCTCCTCGCGATCGAGCTATCTCTCAGTCCTCTTGAATTCTCGTGAAGAATTAACGGTCCCCTAACCCGGTTTCGTGGTGCTCTTCGAGCGAGACACCGTAGAGTAGCCAGCAGAAACTTAATTCGCTGCTACGGAGATTTTTCGATGCTGGAGCAAAAATCGAATGCGATCGATACAGTTAGTTTTTCTCTTCCCCGCTCTCTCAGTGAAGAGCTGGACTCGCTCGGCTTCCATAACCTCGATGAAAAATTCGATCTGCGGAGCGCCTTGACCTCTCCTGGGTCGGTCCCAGCTGAGCGGGTCGCTGTAGGAGAGGTGCGGGTCTCGATATCGGAGTCAAGCCTGCAGGTTGCGGCTAATCTTCGGGGAGACTCCCCGAATGAGAAGCGGCTCTCTATCGAGTCAACCACCGAGCCTCTGGCGGAAGCCCTTTCGCCCAAAGGAATCGAGCTGAGCTTTCGGCGCTATGCGGAGACGGTTGCGGCGACCGTTCTTCCCGAGAAAATTCGTGAGATACGAGTCTTATCCACCGCTCTCGGATTCCGCGAAATCGCCGAACTTGGGGACGGGGACTCCTCAAAGACACCCTCTATCGACTCAATTCTCGGGGAGAGCGGAGAGCTTGTTCTCCTCGAAGCGCTCGCTCGCGAGACGATGTATCGCACCGGCCGAATAATCGGGAAAGCTGCCACCGCCCCGATCGATCAAGAATCGAGCGTGGGCCGCTTCATCCGCATCTACATCGACTCGGACCTCTGCCGCGCTTCGTTCACCTGCCGCGATGGAGTACGCGAGCAGATCGCCGAAGAACTCTTCCGGCTCGGCCGTCGCGGCGAGGTGCATTTCACCCCAGCGTAGCGGCCCGCCTCTCGTCACAGCTACTCATCGCCGCGCCACGTAAGCTCGGCGTAGAGAGCGGCGTGATCAGATAAGGTACTCCACGGCTTACCCTGCATCACCCGAGCTGATTCGACCTCAAATCCGCGAGCGTAAATCCGGTCGAGCGGGAGGAGCGGGAATTGACTTGGAAATGTACGGGGATGCTTGCCGTGAGTCCGACGGTAGACCTCGTGGGCATCAACCTCACGCTCTAGAGCCACTGTGGCCCGTCGTGACCAATCGTTAAAGTCTCCGGCGATGAGGAGCGGCTCGGAATGCGGGACGGTCTCATTCACCCGATGAATCAGGCGCTCTATCTGTCCCAGCCGTCCCTTGGCAGAGAGACCGAAATGGAGACAGAGACAATGCACTGGTGAGGGGTGCCCAGGAACTTCAAGGTGCGCATGGAGGATCCCCCGCCGCTCAAAGCGGTGCATTGAGATATCGAGGTTCTCCCACAGCGCAATCGGATATTTGCTGAGGATAGCGTTCCCATGGTGCCCCGACGAATACACCGCATTCTTTCCGTATGCATAATGATGCCACACCGAATCAGCCAGGTATTCGAATTGCGATTCACTTGGCCAACCATCCACCGTCTCCGCGTGGTCAGCGTGCTCACCCAGCACCTCTTGCAGAAACACGACGTCGGCGTGCACAAGCCGAATAGCTTCCTTTATTCGCGCAAGCACAAAGCGGCGATTGCCGGCGCTAAAGCCTTTATGAATATTGTAGCTTAAAACCTTGAGGGTTCGCGGAGTCCGCGTCATAACCACTGGCGACACATAAAACCGATCCGAGCGACCAAACGCTGCCACCACGGACGGCGACGCAGGTCGAGGGGATAGAGCTCACCGGCTTCGCCGATATCAGCATCGAACGCCTCCTCGAGAAGCGCAAGCGAACTCGGCTTCGAGAGGACAACATCAACTTCAAGATCGTGGCGAAGGCTGCGTTGATTGAGATTGCTCGTTCCAACGAGTGCCCATCCGTCGATGAGAACGCTTTTCGCATGAAGCATCGAACGAGCATATTCAAATATATGCACCCCTCCTCGAAGGAGCGGTTCATAAAAGTACGCACTTAGCCACGGCATGAAGAAGACATCGGAGGAGCGAGGTACGAGAAGCTGCACATCTACTCCCCGCTGCGCCGCACGAGTCAGCGCCCGCAGCAAGGCACCGTGGGGAACGAAGTATGCATTTGTTATCCGAATGCGCTGCTCTGCTCGATTGATGCGCTCGATAATCTCCCGAAAATTTCTCCGTCGCTGCCGCCCTTTCCAATTGAGCCAAACCCGTTCCGGTACCCGCACCCTGCCAGCAGCCCAGCGGCGAGTTCGGCTCCAGCGCCGCCGCTCGGCAGGGGAATACCACACCCGCTCAAACGCTCGGCGTAGGTCTCGTACCCCAACTCCGGATAGTCGTACTGCGGTGTCTCGCCACGCCTTCTCCCCACTTTGCTGTCGGCTGTGTACCGCCGAGATGTTGATGCTCCCGAGCCACGCCTCGCGCATATCGATAATGCACACCTTACGGTGATTACGACGGTTAAGGGTCGCAAAAAACCGCCGCAGTGGGGAAGACGACGGGAGCCCCAAGAGACGACGAAACAATGCGGCGAGCCGGACGGGATGATACACACGGACCTCAACTCCAGCTCCCCGCAGTTCATCTCGATTCGCTGCGATCGAACCGTACGATCCAACTCCATCGAGGAGGACCCGTACCGACACCCCACGACGCCGCGCCTCCTTTAACGCCGCGACAAAACGACGCGCTAACGGATCGGTGGTAAAGATATACATCTCAAGCTCGATAGTATGCCGAGCTTGAGCTATCGCGCCGAGCAGCGCTTCGAAAAATCCGTCCCCCTCAACGTAGATCTCTTCGCGGCGCCACGACATCCGAGCGGCAAGTTCGGCAGGCGCAGAAGGAGGTACGTCTCGTGCCATACGGGAGCAAACGTGAACTTTTCGATGGAGAGCTCGGCAAGTATACCCCGTCTCCTGAAAACCCGAACATATCCTGCTCACAAGCAGGCGAATCCCCGCAAATCCAGTTATATCAACAAGATACAAGGCGAGGCCGCCCGCCGCTTTGACTTAGAGGCAGGGTTGCCTCACCATCAACGTAGTTTTGAGGCACGGCATCTTCCGACCTCCGAGCTCAATCGATCGTTACGGTGGATTGAGCTGGGAAGCACCTCGGGGAAACGAAAGTTTTCCATCGAGGTTGTCGTTGGAGCTCCGGTTTCAACGTCGTTCTTTCTCAGGG
>JBJOHD010000209.1:0-5292 GCA_046047875.1 Pseudomonadota bacterium
TGATCTCTGGTGGTGCCGCGGCTTCGAGAGCGTTCGAGGGACGCCACTGCTGCGTGGGGACTCTCCGCATAAAAAAGATCACACCTCCGATGATGAGAAGCACCACGACAGTCACTGTCAGCTTTAAGCGCGCCGTTGGTTCCGCTACCCGCGAAGAGGCGAGGAAGGATTCGTTCTCTGTACGATCGGCTGGCAGGTTCATTACACACTCATCGTATGAGGGATATCAATAATAGTGACACGATGCCCCGTTAGTGCAAAGAAACGCTCGAGAGATTCCCGTGTGACGATGTAGGTGGCGGTGTTCGCGAGCGGATGGCACTGGAGCTCCTCAGCATTCCAGAGATCGCGATCGATAAGCACACCAACCGCATGCGTGGGGTCGTTGATAACCCCGAGGAGGGTTACCGCACCAGGGTCAACACCGAGGTATCGTTTTAGCCGATCGGGCGAGGCGAAGCTCAGTTTCCTAACTCCGACCGACTCGGCGAGGACAGTAAGCTCAATCCGCTTCGTGTGGGAGACCGCGAGGAGAAAGTGACGGGAGCCCTTATCGTCACGAAGAAAAAGATTTTTGGTCGGTGCGCCGCGGAGGTGGGCGGTCACTCTATCCGCCTCGGCAACGGTAAATACCGCCGGGTGATCGTGCAACTCGAACGGGATGCCGTGCTGAGTGAGAAAAGCAGCTAACGAGATGTGGTCGTACACCGTTTGAGCGCCCCTAGACGTTACTAATAACCGATCGTCGCGTCGGCTCGTTCGATCCTAAAACACCGCGATGTCTCCCTTCAATACGATAACCTGTGGAGGTATCGGCACCGCTCGTATGTCAGAAAAAAAGTCGGTTTTGACTCGATTCAAAGGGGTCGATAGTATGCCCGCGGGGGCGACGCACGGAGACAACGGTGACGAGAGTTCAAAGAGAAGATACGGCGAGCGGGATGGGGCAGGATCGGCTCTGCTCGGTCACCCTCGGTCAGGGACGGGAGAGCTCGATTCGGCGATGTCACCCGTGGATCTTCTCCGGCGCGATTGCAGCTACCGAGGGTTCCCCCGTTCCGGGGGATACCGTCGCGGTCCTCGATAGTCGGGGACGGCACATCGCTACCGGCCATTACGCGGGAGGGAGCCTCGCGGTCAAAGTGGTGGCGTTCGAGGGGCGCCCTCTCGATAAGCTTTTTTGGACTGAGCGGCTCGGTGAAGCGTGGCGGCTGCGACAGGCGCTCGGACTGACCCGCTCGAACGACACCGATGCGTTTCGGCTCGTCAACGGGGAAGGGGATAGTCTTCCCGGACTGATCATCGATCTTTACGGCTCGGTTGCGGTCGTTCAATTCCACTCGGTGGGGATGGCGCGAGCCCGTGGGGATATCGTCGCTGCGCTCCTCGCCGTAACAGAGGGGCGGGTTACCGCTGTCTACGATAAAAGTGCTGCGACCCTTGAGCGATCAACCGGTGACGGAGGGGAGGGCGATCGGTTTGTTTACGGTTCGAGTGAGAGTTCGTCGCTGGTGATGCGTGAGGGAGGGCTTCAATTCGAGCTCGATCTTCGCACCGGTCAGAAAACCGGGTTTTTCCTCGATCAAAGGGAGAATCGGGCTCTCGTGGGGCGGCTCGCTTCTGGGCGGCGTGTACTGAACTGTTTCTCCTACTCAGGGGGATTTTCGCTCTATGCCCTTAAAGCAGGAGCGGCCTCTGTTGAATCGATCGACACCTCGAAGGGGGCTATCGAACTTGCGAGACGGAACGTCGCGCTCAATTTTGGAGAGGAAACTGCGGGAGGACGCCACAAAGGTGTGGTGGCGGATTGCCTCGATTATCTAAAGGATATCGGGGGCACATTTGATCTCATCGTGCTTGATCCGCCGGCGTTTGCCAAACATAAGAAAGCCCTTGAAGGGGGGCTGCGGGGATACGAGACGATCAATTACCTCGCCTTTAGGCATGCCAAGGCAGGAAGTTTCGTGGTTACTTTCTCATGCTCTCAGGTGGTGACCCCCGACCTTTTTATGAAGACCGTCCAGAAAGCCGCCTCTCGTGCTGAACGGCGGGTGCGTGTTCTTCACGAGCTTCGCCAAGCGCCGTGTCACCCGACAAGCCTCCATCACCCGGAGGGACATTATCTGAAAGGTTTGGTTCTCGAGGTCGAATAGTGGAGCTGCTCCCGTCTTTAACACGAGCTTGGGAGCGCCGCCCGCACACGCTTCGAGCGACCGAGCTCGTGCGCGCTTTCGATGGCGCGGGGGACGGTTTTACGCCGGTGATTATCGATCGTTTCGGCGAAGTCGCCCTCGTTCATCTTTTTGAGTCGCCGGAGCTCGCTCGGACTCAAGAGCTCATGCGGCGGCACGGAATGGAGCTTTTAAAACTCTACGGCGTGGCTGCGCTGTACGGCTGGGTGCACCGACGAGACGCACGCGAAAGTGCCACGGGGGGGGCGGAGCTCTTCGCCGGGAGCCCCCGTGAGGCGGTGTGGTGCACTGAGGGGCGGCTTCGGTTTCTTATCAAACCGGAGGCGAACGTAAACGGTGGTCTTTTTTTAGATACGCGAGCGATAAGACACGAGCTCGCCCATTCGAGCGCCGCACACCGGGTGCTCAACACGTTTTGCTTTACCGGAAGTCTTGGGATCGCCGCATGGTGTGGGGGGGCAAAGGAGGTTGTTCAGGTCGATATCAGCAAGGGGATTTTAAACTGGGCGCGGGAGAACTTCGCGGGGAACGTCGGAGGAGGGAGCGGCGAGATGCGGTTTATCGCCGAGGATTCGCTCACCTTTATGGAGCGTGAGCTCCGTCGCATCGAGCGGGGTGATCGAAGGGGCTTCGATACGGTGATAGTCGACCCCCCGTCGTTCGGTTCAAGTCGGGGGACGACTTTTTCGTTTCAAGCCGATATCGAGAAGGTTCTCACAGCGGCGCTGAGGCTTCTTGTGCCGGGCGGCCGGCTATTTTTTACGACGAATTTTCGGCGGATGACGGTTGATGAGCTTAAGTCGACGCTCGATCGAGCGAGCGACGCTGCAGCCAAGAAGCTGACCGATCTCCAACCGCTCTATCCCCCGGCGGAGGATTTTACCGCCCTGCTCGCCGATTCCTTTGCGATGCGGGGCTTTCGGGCGGTGATCGCTTCGTCCCAGGAGGGTGTTGAAAGATCCTCTGCAGTGGAGAGCCCTCGATAACTCTCCGGTCGCAGTCAGCACTGGAGGATCATCCCCCCGAGTTCCGGCCGCACTTAAAGAGTTGGCCGTCGCATAAACTCCCAGCCTTGTAGCTATACTTATGATAAATTCGATCCGGCTTCTGGAGTTGAGCGGGGATCGGCTGAATTAACCACAAATATCCCTTGGCGGGTCAAAAGGCACGTTCCCATGGCGGGTTCCCCCCCCCTGTTCCCTCGGGACTATATGGCAGGGGTCCGGGAGAGGGAGGTACCGCACACTCTCTGTACTGCCGCTGTAGCTCAGACGCGAAGCTGCACCAATACGTGGTGAGGTAACACTCCGGGCTATCTTCACTTAGATCTTCACAAGCTATGCTGTAAAAGCGGCAACTATACTCGGCGCCGGTATATCGCACCATGAGGTCATAGCAATCGGCGGCGTGAGCTGCTTAGACGAAGAGGAGAGGAATCGCGAGGATGAAATGACGCATGAGTTTTTGTCCCCAAACACATGCCTGACAAAACGACGCTCACTCCCCCCGGAGCCTACAAAAGAGATATGACAGTTCCGGCGGAGGCTGCCTCATTTCAGAAAAAACATTTGTCGTTCATGGGGTTAGTGCCGGGGTATCGGCGTGGGGAAAGCTCGAATGAGGGCGAGCTCAGGGATAGCGGGAGGTTTAACCGACCCTTGTGCGGTGGCCCGGAAATCAAGCTCGCGCACTCAGAAAGTCGAATAGCTCGAGCGAGGCGGCTTCGATGAGGGATTCTTCGTTCTCTCCCATGACAACCTCGTCGTAGCTGCGAAGATTGATCTTAAAATATTCTCAGCGCCGTTTCCTTACTCTCCCTTGAAGAAGCCAAGAGGGCGGATGATGATTGTTTCCTTATGACCCATACCCACCTTGTTCCCCGCCTCCTTGCGCATCTCCGCGACGGCTATACCCCCGGCGATCTCAGCGCCGATGCGCTTGCCGGTCTCGCGGTAGCGATCGTCTCCCTCCCGCTCGCGATGGCGCTTGCGATCGCAAGTGGGGTGACCCCCGAGCGGGGGCTTTTTACCGCAATCGTGGCGGGGCTGATCATCTCGGTCTTCGGTGGAAGTCGGGTGCAGATCGGGGGACCCACCGGGGCGTTCGTCGTGATCGTCTATGCTGTTGTTGAGCGGCACGGGTATAACGGACTCATCACCGCGACTTTCATGGCGGGGCTGCTTCTCATCGCTCTCGGTCTGGCACGTTTCGGACGGATGATAAAGTTTATCCCGTATCCGGTGACGACTGGGTTCACCGCGGGGATCGCGGTGGTGATCTTCTCCTCTCAGATAAAGGATTTTCTCGGGCTATCGCTGGAGAGGGTGCCCTCGCAGTTTATGGCGAAGTGGGGGGCGTATCTCGATGCGTTGCATACCGCATCTCTGCCGACAGTCGGGGTGGGTTGCGCCTCTCTCCTCGCACTCATCGCCTTTCGGCGGTGGGCCCCCCGGATGCCCGCATCGCTTATTGTGGTGATCGGTGCCGCAGCTGTGGTGAGCCTCGGCGGGTTACCGGTCGAAACGATCGGCTCCCGGTTCGGGGAGATACCCCAGACCCTCCCAGCACCGGCGTGGCCCCCGTTCGATCTCTCGATGGTAGGAGAGCTTATACCGGCAGCGCTCACGATCGCTCTCTTAGCTGGGGTTGAATCGCTGCTCTCCGCAGTGGTCGCCGATGGGATGACCGGGGACCGGCACAGCTCAGATATGGAGCTTGTCGCTCAGGGTGCAGCGAATGTGGCGTCGGTTTTTTTCGGGGGCATCCCCGCTACGGGTGCGATCGCTCGGACTGCGATGAACGTCCGGTCGGGGGCACGAACCCCGATAGCCGGAGTTCTCCACGCCCTTTTTCTCCTTTCTTTTATGGTGTTTCTTGCTCCCTACTTAAAACTCGTTCCGCTCACGACACTTGCGGCGATTTTATTCGTCGTTGCCTGGAATATGGCGCATCTCGACCACTTTCGGAGACTTTTTAAAGCTCCACCGAGCGATACCCTCGTTCTTCTCGCATCGTTCGGACTTACGGTACTTGTTGATCTAACCGTCGCGGTTGAGGTGGGGGTAGTGCTCGCGGCACTCCTTTTTATGAAGCGGATGAG
>JBJOHD010000210.1:0-5938 GCA_046047875.1 Pseudomonadota bacterium
ATGGTCAGAACGATATCGTAGCACTCGTCCAAGGGAGCCGTGCGACCGGAGGTCCGGGGCAAAGCCGCCTTATCGCGTTTGACGTCGAGAGCGGACGGGTTTTGTGGCGGGCGGTGCCGAAGGTATTCGGCAAGAACGAGATATTCTCCGATTTTAACTCACCGGTCACCGCAGATCTCGACGGCAACGGCTCGCTTGAGGTGATCGTTGCGAATAGTCGGGGGATCTCGATCCACAACGGAGTCGATGGCCGGGCGCTCAGCTGCGAGACCCGGGAGTGTGCGGGCCCGGCCCCCCAGCTTCTCACCCGTGACCCCTTGAGAGCGACCCCTGCGGTGGCTGACCTGAACCTCGATGGTGCGCTCGATATAGTAATCGGCGGCGGCTCAGGTGGCAGGGGACGGCTCTACGGTTGGACCGGTTTCGCCTCACTGGGAAGCTCTCCCGGGAGCTATCCACCGTTTTCAGCTCCGTGGCCGATGTGGCGGGGATCTCCGAGCCACGTTCACTCCGTCCCGTAGCGAATCTTTAGGGTAGTAGAGCGGCGAGTCCGACCGCGAGGGCGGTTAATCCTCCGAGCGCAAACCCAATCAGGGTTAAAAACAAGACCGCGAAGAGACTCAACGACCGGAGCGGTTCGATCGTAAGCATGGCGCAACAACACCTCATGCGCGCACCTCGCCATGAGAGAGCTGTGGAGCTCGATTGACGTTAACCACCGATATCCGGTCCGCTGGGATCAAGATATCGAGCGCCTGAGAGATGTCGTACGTTTCGATGTAGCGTGAGAGCATCCGCGCTCGGGGACTCGAAAACGGTGATCTATCGCGGTATGGCTCGCTCTCCTTGAAAAACACGACGCTGTCACGGCCGCGGAGGAGGGGCGCGATGCCGCAGAAACGATAACCTCGATCCTCGAGGCTCCGACACATCGCCGGACACCCCGGGTCGAAAAGATTCACGTAAGCGAAGAGAGCTTTATGCCCGTTCCAGCTGCGCGGCTCGATATCGCGGGTGCTCTTGAGAGCGCTTGGTGAGAGAAAGAGATGATACGATCCCCGGGCGCGGTGATAGATCTTCTCGATGCCGGGGAGCTGCGCTCCCACCGCCTCTCCGGTGGGTTCGGCGAAGGTACGCTTCAGTCCGAGCGGTGCGTAAAGCAATCGGCAGATCTCGCGGTGGTTTGCCGGGAGATGAATCGGAGCCGTAGCCGAGATACTTGAGGGGGTGAATACCCGTTGGGTAACAAGCGCATGACGACGGGAGCCCCGCTCGCTCACAAGGTGTCGCCGTGAGAGCCGCTCGCCCCGCGCTTTAATCGGTTCCTCCGGCAAGTAGCCGGGCAAAATCGCCACCTCTTTTGAGTGAAGGATCGCCGCCGGGACCGTTTGCATCGCCCGAATCCCCTCGTACACAAAGCCGGTGCACGAGCGCCATCCTTGAGTTCGAGCAAGTCGCCGCACCGTCTCCATAGCGGCCCGGGTGATATCGGTGCTCGAGTGCCGGTAGGCTGGGTCGACGACCGGTAGGGAAAGGATCGTATCTCCCGGCGAGGTAGCATCGCGGTGAAGTGCGATATGCGCGACGATATCACCGCGGTCCTCCGCCACGATACTGATGAAGCGCTTACCGAGTTGCGCCCCCCAGAAGTTGGGGTCGTAAACTCCCTTTAAAGGGAAGGTATCACCGTAAACGTGGGAGAAAAGACGAACGATCCCACGGATCGCCGCTCCGTTATCGGGGCTCAGCGCTTTTATTTTGACCTCGTTCAACGTAGTATCCTCCAGCTTGGCACGGTGCTCGGCGCGGGAAGAGGGCACCGAGAAACCCGCAGACGAATATACCTATCCCCCTGGACCTACTCAAATGAACCGATTCCGCCGTAGAATGATCGTTCTTCGCTCTAAGCCGGGGGGAGCTCCATGACCGTCTCGGTGCGCGGTAATACCCACGGTCTTTCCCCCTCGGAGATTCGCTCGGTAGAGCGACTCGCTCACCGTGCGCTCGAGCCCGATCGGATCGTCACCTTGGCGTTCGCCCGAGAGCTCTACGAGCGGGCACGGGAATTACGGCGGCGTATCGGTGTGCTCGTTTCCCGCGAAGGGCGAGTTCTCGAGGTGTTTCTTGGAACCAAAGAGATCCTTTATCTCCCCGACATCGGTCGGTACCGTCTCGGTCGGGGGCGCTTACGCCGGTTACGGTTAATTTTTAGCGATCTCTCGAATCCTGAGCACCCGCCAACTATCCCCGCTGATATCTACGGCGATCTGCAGAAGCTTCGCCTCGACACCGTTGTGAGCGTAAAGGTGGAGGGGAATCGGGCACGGATGACCCATGCGACGATCGCACCGGGCAGAAAGGGTGAGACGATCGAGAAAGATGTCGATATCGCCGCCGATACCCTTGATTTCCTAAGTTTCATCGGTGAGCGGGAAGGGGAGATCGCCCGTGAGGATGCGACGACCCTCGAAACAGGTGGCAGCCCCGCGATCCTCGTCGGGGTCTACGCGAAGAGCAGCGCCCAAGCCGAGAGCTCGATGGCGGAGCTGCGGGAGCTCGCCCGCACCGCGGGAGTGCGGATCGTTGACGAAGTGATCCAGCGCCGCCAAGCCGATCCGAAGAGTCTTCTCGGGAAGGGCAAGCTAGAAGAGGTCGTACTCAGGTGTCTCCGGCTCGGCGCCGAGATGCTTATCTTCGACGGGGAGCTTCGCCCCGGACAGTGGCGGGCGATAACGAACCTTACCGAACTCAAGGTCATCGACCGGAGTATGCTCATCCTCGATATCTTTGCGCAGCGGGCGAAGAGCAGCGAGGGGCGGCTCCAGGTGGAGCTGGCACAGCTGAAGTACAATCTTCCGCGGCTCGTGGAGAAAGATACCGGTCTCTCGCGGCTCTCCGGCGGTATCGGCGGGCGGGGGCCGGGAGAGACGAAACTCGAGATCGGTCGGCGCCGTATCCGCGACCGGATCACCGATCTCGAGCGGCGGATCGATCAGATCGGCTCACAGCGGGAGCTTCGGCGGCGCCGTCGCCAAGCGGGGCAGCTGCCGCTGGTCGCAATCGTCGGCTACACGAACGTCGGTAAATCGACGTTGTTTAACGCTCTCACGAAGAGCGATGTGCTCGCTGAGAATAAGCTCTTTGCGACCCTTGATCCGGCGCAGCGTCGGCTCACCCTGCCGCCCCCCGAGGAGGTCGGCAATTATCCCCTCCACAACGTCGTGATGTCGGACACCGTCGGCTTTATCCGCGAACTTCCCGAGGAGCTGAAGTTCGCATTCCGGGCTACCCTTGAGGAGATCGGCGAAGCCGCGGTGGTTATGCACGTTCTTGACGCCGCAGATAACGAGGTGCTTGAGAAGAAAACGGCGGTTGAGCGCACCCTCGAGGAGATGGGTTTCCTCGATATTCCGCAGATAATCGTGCTCAATAAATGCGATGCGGTGGGCGACGAGGTTCGCGACACCCTCGTTCGAACCACGGGGGGGATCGCGGTCTCAGCGATCCGCCAGAGCGGGTTTCGTGAACTCCTTGCCGCGGTCGACCGGGCGGTGTTTCCGGGGGGCTACGAGCTTATCTCCGTTGAGGCTGAGCAACTAACGGAGAACGTTTCTCCGTCACTTGATGTCTCCGAATAGCGCCTCGATCTCCCGCACCTCTTTCGGGAAACCGGCGCTTAATATCTCGGCCCGGCGGGGGGTCACGAGGATGTCGTCCTCGATCCGCACCCCGCACGACGGAACGTTTTTCACCCTCTTTGGGAAATACAGCCCCGGCTCGATCGTAAAGACCATCCCGGTTTTTAGGGTGGCGGCGTTGTTCCCCCGGAGATTTCCGACGTCGTGGACATCGAGTCCGAGGCTGTGGCCGATCCCGTGAGGGAAATAAGGCTTGTACGCCTTTTTGCCGAGGAGCGCCGAGACCTTTCCCCGTAAGACCCCGAGCTCAACGAGCCCGACGGTGAGCTCGTGCGCCGCGGCGTCGTAGACCTTTTGAATCAGGACGTTGTTCTTTACCGCTTTCATCGCCGCCTTTTGGGCGGCGAGAACGATCTCGTACACCTCGCGGGTGACACCGCTAAAGACACCGCGCACCGGTACGACCCGGGTAATGTCAGCTGAGTACATCCGGTGCTCTGCGCCGCAGTCAATAAGCAGGAGATCGTCCCGCTTGAGCGCCCGACTCTGATGCTCGTAGTGCAGGGTGGCCGCCGACTGACCGGTCGCCGCTATCGTGTTAAAGCCGGCGGTCGCCCCTTGGAGGCGAAACCAGTACTCCACCGTGGCGGCGATCGTCGATTCCTTTTGACCCACCAACACAAACGGAAGGGTCTCGAAGAGGGCGTGGTTGGTGATCGCCGCCGCCTCTTTGATCAACTTCACCTCGCTCGGTTCCTTATAGAGCCGCATCTCCTCAAGCACTGTGTCGGAGTGGGCGAACCGCGCGGGCATCCCGCTCCGCGCGTGAGCGGGGAGCTCGAGGAGTCGGCGCGCGATGCTCCAACTGACGGAGCCGGGGATATTTTGGTGCACGAGCTCATCGATCCCGCGGAGCTCCGCGCTCAAAGCTCTCCACACATCGTCGGTGCGGACAAGATCCGCCCCGAGCCGCTTGGCGAGCTGCTCCGCCGATTCAAGGGGGGCACCCTCCCACACCACCTTCACCGGATCCGGTTTGGGGGCAAGGACGAGGGGGCGCTTTCGCTTCGGAGAGACGAGGAGCGTAGAGTCGCGTAAATCAGCTCCGGTGAGGTAATAGAAATCGCTGTTCTGTCGGTACGGGTACTGGGTGTCTCGCGAGCGAATCACCCCCGGTGCGCTCGTCACCAGAAGCGCTGTTCCAAACTGGAGCCCCCTCAGGTGCGCCCCAACTCTTCTAATCCGTTTTGCAAAGATATCCGCCATAACATCACATCCGTGTTCGTTTCACCCCGGCTTGGATCCCGCGCCGCCCGGTGTGGTATGGTCTACCTTATCAAACCATAGCCGAGGCAACATGGAGAAAGATGAGATAGTTTTTACCCACCCTCTTGAGGTGGGCGCGGAGCACCTTGAGCCGCTCTATAACCATGTAAACCACGCCCAAGCGCTCCGGTTTATGGAGCTCGCTCGGCTGGCGTACCTCGAATCGGTGGGGATGCCGAACGAGGCGCTGATCGCTCAGAAGCTCTTTATCGTCATAGCTGAGATCTCGGTCGCCTATAAGCGGGAGATATTCGGGGGCCCGATCGTGATCACGTGCGAGTCCCCCCACATCGATGGGAAAGCGGTACTACTCCATCAACGGATAATCAACGAGCGGGGGAAGGTCTGCGTCGAGGCGAGCTTCGATCTCCGGCTCCTCTCCGGGGAGACCAAGCGCTCGGTGTCACCCCCCACGGAGTTCTCTACGCGGTTCCTCGATGGGGGAGCGCGGCGCTGGAATAAGTGTTTGGATTGATGCTGTTTTTTACCGTAAGCGGTTCGCCCCGGTGGTTTGACACCGTGCATAAATATCTATAAGCTTGCGACCTCTTACGATTTTTTGTTGTAGAGTTACCATGAAAGAAGGCATCCACCCTGAATATCACGCGACGACCGTGCACTGCGCCGGTTGCGGCAGCTCCTTTACCACCGGTTCCACCGTCCCCGAGATCCGGGTGAACGTATGCTCGGTGTGCCACCCGTTCTATACGGGGAAGCAAAAGTTCGTCGACGCCGAGGGGCGTGTTGATCGGTTTAAGCGCAAGTACGCGAAGACCCCGGCTGCAGCCGCTCCGGCGAAGCCTGCCTAAGCGAGCTCTCCTCGTTATTGAGCGCGACGAGCTGCCGTTTCGATCGGTCGAAACGGTTCCGCCCGTCGCGTTTTGTTTTTGGGCCTTACGATGACCGCGTACCGCTTATTCGCTTTGATTTTGGTGGTTCTTATCGGGGGAGCGGTGATCTCCGGCTGCAGCCGC
>JBJOHD010000211.1:0-22137 GCA_046047875.1 Pseudomonadota bacterium
TCAAAACGGAGAGAGGTCGGAGCGAAATCGCTCCATAGTTACAATTCGATGATACTCGACGGGCAGCCGTTCTAAAAGGAGAGAGATCGGGGGGGGGGAGAGTAAGTCAGGAACGTTTAAAAGCCCGCTTGAGTGATAATGTCGCGGTACGGTGTATAGCCTTGAAGCGCTTCTATCTCCTCCGGTGCGAGTCGGGAGAGCGCTATCTGAAGGGTCGGGATAAGTCGGCGACGTGCCCCCGGTTCACCGAGGGATGCTGCGAGAAGCACCTCGGCCGCCTCCCGGCTTCGACCGATATCGACGAGATAGAGCGCTCGGTTTGCATCTATCGTTATAGAGCACGGCGGCTGGGTTGGTGGGCATACCCGTTCGATAAGCGCCACCGCGTGGTGGGGATGTCCTGCAACCCTGAGAAGGTCAGCGGTATATGTAAGTATCGTTTCGAAATACTGCTGAGTATCGGCTCCAAAAAAGATCTGATCGCTCAGCGCGGCCTCTCGAAGCGCTGTGAGTCGTGCTCCAGCAGCATCGATGTAGTTCGGGCTCACGGCACTGCTCTGCTGCCGGACGAGGGTGGAGCTGCCGTCCGCTCTAAGATGAGCGATCGCTCTAAAGCGAGCGTTGAGCTCTATGTTCGGCTCGAAGAACACCGGGCCGCGCCCGCCTATGGTATCGATGTAGCTCCGAAGGCTCGATTCACTCGCAGCGCCTAAAACACCGCCGATCTCCGCTTCAGCTCGAAGCGATGTGCCCCCAACGTTCAGCTCCAGCGGGGCAAAAAGCGCGGGGAAGAGGATGCTCGGCTGATAGATCGGAAGCACATCCTCTCGATATCCCTCGATCATCGAGAGGTACAAAGCGATGAACCACGAAGCTTCGGTGATGACCGGTGCTCCGTAGGGGAGTGGGTCGACAAGCGCCCGGGCGGCGTCCCGCGGAGCGGTAAAGGCGGCGATTTTCGGCGCTTCGAACGGCGCGGTGGGTTGTGCTGTCGTGGCGAAAACCGCGATAAGGAGTCCGGTGGTGAGGAGGAGACGGCTGCGCGGGCGCTTGAGGCGATCGAGGAGGTAGCCGAGCGCCACGGTGCCGAGGAGGGCGAGGAGAGCGATCGAGACTACCCATGGGTCGGGATCCCAGCCTGAGAAGAACACGAGGTTGCCGCCGATGATAGCGAGTACCCCCCCGCCGAGTGCAGGGGCTCGACGAGCGAGGAGGCAGAATCCGAGGATCGCCCCGACCAACGCGACCGGCGAGATTTCCCGCGATAACGTATGCAGATCGTGGCGAGCGCGGGTCTTACCCCGCGCAAAGACCGATTCCTCCTTAAGGTTCGCCCCAACGAGCGGGGGCGACGTTGGACGGAGAAAGCGGTCACGTGCGTTCGAAACATGGTTCAGGAAACGCTCTGGAGAGTAGGGTGCGCCGGTGTCGAGCGGCGGGTTCGCAAGCGACCGCATCGGGAGATAGCCGTAGACGCCGAGCCCCAGGAGAAAAGCAGCCATCGCAGGAATGAGCGCTCGTGCGGTACGGCGAAAATCGAAGAGGAGGATGCAGCCAACGGGAATAAACGAGACGATGCCGGATATATGGTTTCCCAATGATATCCCCCCGACGAACGCAGCCGCGATGAGGGGTCGGAGGTCTCGGGTTTGCAGGTATGAGAGAAATAGATTGAGCAGGATGAGGAGAAGTAGCCCGTGGAGAACATACCCCTCTACAGAGAGAGCTCCCCGAATGAAGGCAGGACTCAGAAAGAGGAGCGCTGCTGGAATGAACGTGAGCGGTACAGAGCGACTTCGTATACCGAGAAATGTAAGAAACCGTGCGGTGGTAAAAGTTACCCCGATAAGAAACAGCACCGCGCTCAAGCCCGAAAAGAGATGTACACGCCACGCTATCGGTCCGATAGGGATGAGAGCGAAAAGGTTGCTTAACTGCCCCAACAAAGGGTAGCCGGGAGGGTGAGCGATATCGAGGTAAAACGCCGCGAGGATGAATTCGCCTGAATCGCGCCAAAGCACCGTGCTCGGCGTCGAGAAAACCACGAATGTCCAGGCGAGCGCTGCCAGGGTGAGCTGTAGAAAGAACCTTGTGGTGTAAGAGGTGTTCATCGATCGCCCAAGAACCGCCCGGTCTCGCCAGTAGTATCACGAACGGTCCCACTCAACGAGGCTTCGTGTAACTACCGATAAAAAAAAACCGGGCCCTCTCGGACCCGGTTTTCTTGCTTGCATGAACCGCTTTCTTTACGGCTGCATTCCGCCGTTCGCGCTGTTCCAGGTGTACACCGTGCCTGAACCGAGCGAGTTCGACGACGTCGCCGTGAAGCCGGTAGTCGTCGCTGTCATCGAGAGGGTCACCCCGTTCGAGAGGGAGCGGAGACCGGGGAGAGCCGCGGCCCCACCCTCAAGACACGCTGCGTCTGCGCAGGTCTGATACGAATTGTTCTCCACGAAAAACGCTTCTTGCGCTACCGCCGCGTTACGGAGATCGGAGCGCGCCGAGGCATCGTAGCCCCGTTGGCGATACGAGTTAAACTGCGGAATAGCTATCGCAGCCAAGATACCGATGATCGCGACAACAACGAGAAGCTCGATCAACGTAAATCCCGCTTCAGCTCTCTTCATGTGATGTTCTCCTAGTTAAGAGGATTTTATTACCAAAGTTCAAAAAGGAACGGAGTGACTGTCTTCTTCCCTCGCGCCGTTTTGCGGTGCTTTGATGTCGCTCCGCACCGCTCAAAAGGCCCAGCATGTCCCTTCGCTCTTCTCCCTGCGCTTCACCGAAGCAATTCGGGTGCCACAGACAAAAAGTTGAGCCCTTTCTCGATGGTGCTGAAAGATCGGGTAGTTAGCGTTTGCCTTCTATCCGACTTTCCCTCTTTTGGATGCAAAAAAACGTCACCGGTGACACTTTTTGTTCGTGCATCCGAAGATTTTTAGAACACCGTCAGCATTAACCGCAATTCATCGAAAGGTCTAGTGATTTTTCGTATTCGGCTAACGAAAGTGGGGAGGGAAAGTGGGGGGAGGGAGGACCTCTCCGCGGCCCGGTGAGCCGCCTCCCCCGATATTAAACCGGCAGGGCCTCCTGCTGGGGTGGGGCCCATAACTTCAGAACCTCTGTGCGATCGCGAGCACCCGAGTGCACCCCTCGTTTGGGTCGGTAGGCCCTCACCGAACGAGCCCACACTGCGGACGCCGAAGAGCGGCGCTCTCTTTTTCCCTCATCTGGTGAGGCTCACTCCCCGTCGTTGGCGATATTGAACTTCTGTAGTCGATAGCGAAACGAGCGAAAGTTGAGCCCTAATAGATCCGCGGCCTTCTTCTTCGCACCGTTTGTCCTTACCAGTGCAAGCTCAAGGTACCGTCGCTCGGTGTCCGCCAGAACCGCATCAAGATTCAATGGGAACTCAATGTTGTCGGTGAAGACGATCTCGGTTTCCCGCTTCGGTGCTGCAGCAGACTGCAGCCGCTCCGGTTCTCCGCGGAGATGCTCCGGGAGGTGCTCCGGGAGAATCACCTCTCCTCCGAAAACCTGGGCTCGCTCAAGGATGTTTTCTAGCTCCCGAACGTTTCCCGGATAGTCGTAACTCATAAGCAAGCGCATCGTCGCTGGAGGCACTACCGGAAGCGCGGCTTTTCCATGCGAAAGTTGGCGCAGCAGCGCATCGACAAGCGGGGGGATATCCTCACGCCGCTCTCTCAGCGGCGGCAGAGCGATATTCACCACGTTGAGACGATAGAAGAGATCCTCGCGGAACCGATCGGCGCGTACTTCATCGCGCAGATTTCGATTCGTCGCTGCAACCACCCGCACCCGAATCGGAATGTCGGTATCGCTCCCGACCGGGCGGACGGTTCTCTCTTGGAGGACCCGCAGCAGTTTCGCTTGAAGTGCGAGCGGCAGCTCTCCGATCTCATCGAGGAATATCGTCCCTCCATCGGCGCGTCGGAAGAGACCGAGCGCATCGGTCTCAGCGCCGGTGAAGGCGCCCCGCTTATGCCCAAAGAGCTCACTTTCGATCAGATTCTCCGGAATCGCGCCGCAGTTTACCGGTACAAAGGGGCCGCTGCCGTGTGGTCCACCGAGGTGAATCGCCCGTGCTACTAGCTCCTTCCCCGTGCCCGACTCGCCGCTGATGAGCACTGTCGCGTCAAAGTTTGCGACCCTTTCGATGAGGGTAAATATCCGCTGCATTACCGCGCTCTCGCCGACGAACCCCTTAATGCGGGTGTAATGACGGTGAAGGCTCTCGTCCTCGCCGCTCGCGGCGAGGAGGCGGGCCATCCGTTCCTGAATCTCCAGCTGCTCCTGAGCGGTACGGAGAGTTGTTTCATCGCGGATGATGACAAACGAACCGGTAAGCTCGCGGCGGGCGTTAAAGCACGGACGAGCGATGCAGGTTATATGCCGCACCGAGCGAGGATCGGCGGTCGAGAGCTGCAGCTCATAGGTGGTGAGACTCTCTTTTGGTGAGAGGTCGAGATCGTAATCGGCGCCGTGTTCGCGGAGGTGCGCAACGAGGGAGGACCCTGTGAGCAGCGCCGGCGCGCTGTCGAGAAGTGATGCTGCGGCATCATTCAGGTAGTCGATCGTACCGTCCAGACGGAGTCGCACGATCCCGTCGGGTATCCTCTCAAGGAGCTCCCGCTGTTCGTCAGCGAGTGCGCTCGATTGAGCAGCGAGAACGGAGCTCGTGGTAAGCCGGCGCGCGAGGAAGCTCGCTCCGATAACGGTCAGCACCATCCCCGAGGTCAATCCAATGAGCTGCAGTCCGACTCCTCCCGGTGGGTCGGACGGAAGGAGCGAGCCATCCGCGAGCGTTAGTGCGCCCCCCCGCAGCGCCCCGGCCAGTGAACCGTAGGTGAGTGCGGCCCCGAGCGAGTACCAAAGTCCCGCCCCACGGGTTCGCCTGATCGCGGCGAGCCCCACAAGGGGAAGATAGAGAAATAGAAACGGTGAAAACGGCCCGCCGGTCAGGTAGACGAAACCGGTGAGGGTAATAAGGTCGGCGAGATCCCCACCGATCTCAGCAAGCCATCGCAGGGAGTGGGAGATCTCGCTCCGATTAAGAGCCACGATGCCCACGTACGCGGCGAGCCACAGGTACCAGCCGTAACGGGTAGCCGCGGATATCGGGGCAAATGCGAGATTTGCCCCGATGTTAAGGACAGCAACGACGCTGAGGACGAGCACCCCTTGAGCGACAAGGTGCCAGAGCTCGATCGAGGGCCCCGGTGAGGCTCCCGTCGGTGTCGAGGTCCGGGCTGCTTCATCCGGTCTCTTGTGCTGGTTCTTCATTGCACCACCGAGCCCATCTTAAAGATCGGGAGGTACATCGCGATGACGAGTGCACCGATAATCGTCCCCAAAACCAAGATCATGATCGGTTCGATCATCTGCTTCATCGCTCCCACCGCGTTATCGACTTCGTCCTCGTAGAAATCGGCGATTTTCTGCAGCATCGCATCGAGTGCTCCGGTAGACTCCCCTACCCCAATCATCTGGACGACCATCGGTGGAAAGACCGTTGAGTCGGCGAGTGGTTCAGCCATCGTCTTTCCCTCTGAGATGCTGACCCGCGCCCGTTGAACGTCCCGTTCGACGACCTTGTTGCCGGCAGTCTTCGCGCAGATATTGAGCGCGTCGAGGATCGGCACTCCGGAGCTGATCATCGTGCCGAGGGTGCGGGTGAACCGAGCAACGGCGACCTTACGCACGATATCGCCGAAGATCGGAATCTTCAGCACCAGCGGGTGGACGACCTCTTTGCCCCGCGGTGTCTTGGCGAATCGCACCCCAAGGATAATCACAGCGAGAAATGAACCGGTTAGCAGAAAGAAGTTGGTGACGAAGAAGTCGGAGAGGTCGAGTACGATCTGAGTGGGAAGCGGCAGCGCCGAGCCGAAATCGTTAAAGAGATCCTTAAACGTTGGAATGACGAAGACGAGAAGGATTGTTGTAACGATTATCGCGGCTGAGATCACAACCCCCGGGTAGATCATCGCGGTCTTGATCTCCCGCTTCAGCTTCATCGCTTTCTCCATATGGATTGAAAGCCGCTCGAGGATCACGTCGAGAATACCACCGTTCTCACCCGCGGTGATCATATTGACATACAGGTCGTCGAACGCTTTTGGGGTCTTCGCGAGCCCCTCGGAGAGGGTTCCACCCGACTCGACGGTATCTTTCACCACAGCGAGCGCGCGTTGAAATGCTGGATTGTCGGCTTGGCGGGAGAGGATATCGAGGGCTTGAGTAATCGGAAGCCCGGCGTCTATCATCGTGGCGAATTGTCGGGTGAAGATGACGACATCCCGCTGTCGAACCTTTGGACCAAACCCGGGGATCTTGATCTCCATCTCAAGTCCGCGGCCCTTCTCGCGGATCCGATGGGCGTGAGGGACTATTCGCTGCGCTTTGAGCGCATTGAACACCGCTTGAAGGTCTCGCCCTTCAAGCTCGCCGGCGATTCGCTTTCCGGCGGCGTTCGTTCCCTCCCACAGATAAATCGGCATAAACGTTCTCCCAAAAGCGATCTCCGCTCGGTTCAACCTCGCCGGAGCGGTATTCGGATAAAAACTCCGCACGTTGCCGAGTCTCGCCCCCGAATTGGGTTTTACGAGGTCCGCCCCATACCCGTAGGGTGTCGAAGCGGAGCAACCGGTTAGTCGGCAGCGGTTACCCGAAGCACCTCCTCGACCGTTGTCGTTCCTTCACGCAGCCGCATCAGCCCCGATGCCCGGAGAGTCAACATCCCTCCTTTTATCGCTTCGCGTTTCAACTCAGCGGCGGTAGCGCCGCTGAGCACGCACTCGCGCAGCTGCTCATGCACCGGCATCACCTCATACAAAGCGATTCGGCCTTTGTAACCGGTACCCGAGCACTTCTCGCAGCCGGTCCCGTGGCGCGCCTTCACCGTGGCCGCTTCGCTTGGTGAAAAGCCGATGCCGATGAGCACGTCGCTATCGACCTCGACCGGCTGTACACAGTGGGTACAGACCCGTCGGGCGAGCCGCTGTGCAACGATCGCGTTGACGGAGGAAGCTACAAGAAACGGTTCGACGCCCATATTCAAGAGCCGATTGATCGTCGATGGAGCATCGTTTGTATGAAGGGTTGAGAGCACGAGATGTCCGGTAAGCGAAGCCTTAACCGCTATCTCGGCGGTCTCCAGGTCGCGGATCTCGCCAACCATGATGACGTCGGGGTCTTGGCGCAGAAACGCCCGGAGAGCTGCAGCAAAGGTAAAACCGATCTCGCTGTGCATCTGTGCTTGATTGATCCCGGCGAGGTTGAACTCCACCGGATCTTCAGCGGTGCTGATGTTGGTCGTGATTTTATTAAGCTCAGCCAGGGCGGAGTAAAGGGTCGTGGTTTTGCCTGAACCGGTTGGGCCGGTGACAAGCACCATGCCGTGCGGTTTCGAGATCGCGGCTTTGAAATCGTTGAGCTGGCTCGGCTCGAAGCCGAGTTTTGTCATGTCGAGCTGCAGATTCGACTTATCGAGAAGCCGCATGACAACCTTCTCGCCGAAGAGAGTTGGCAGGACGTTGACACGGAAATCCATCTCGCGGTTATTCGCTAGTTTCAATTTAATCCGGCCGTCTTGAGGGAGTCGGCGCTCCGCTATGTCAAGATTTGCCATGATCTTCGCGCGGGAGGTGATCGCGTTTTTGAGGCGCGCCGGGGGGCGCATTATCTCGTAGAGGACGCCGTCGATACGAAACCTTACTCGGAAGTGTTTTTCGTACGGCTCGATATGGATATCGGAGGCGCCTTTTTTAATGGCATCGGTGAGAATTGCATTCACCAGCTTCACGACGGGAGCATCTTCGGTCGCGCGTTCAAGCTCACGCACATCGAGCTGCTCGTCGGTGTCGATCACCTCAACATCGCTGGTATCGAGGTCGCCGATGATCGCGTCGTATGAAACCGCGCTTTCGAACACCCGCTCATGGGTGTGCTTCATATCGCTTTCGGTGGCGAGTACGACGCGGATATCGAGTCCGGTGATGAACTTGATGTCGTTAAGAGCGACGAGGTTGGAGGGGTCGACCATCGCTACGGTGAGGGTGCTGTCGGATCGCACTATCGGGAGAACGTTGTGTTTGAGGGCGAGGTTCTGCGGGATGAGCCCGAGAGCACCTTCATCGAGGGAATAGTTTGAGAGTTCGATGAGGGGAACGCCGAACTGATCGCTCAAGACCTCGGCGACAGCGGTCTCGGTGACGAGACCGAGCTTGGTCAGTTGCGCACCGAGACTCCCCCCGTTAGCCCGTTGGGCGTCGAGTCCTACACGCAGCTGCTCAGGCGAGATCTTCCCCGCACGAACGAGGAGGTCGCCGACGTTAACGGTCATGGGGGCGTCCTAATGTCCGAAATAACCTCGGATGGGCCTCCCTCCGTTTCGGAAGCCCGTGAGTGCCAAAAATTGGCGTACCCAGTGACAATATTCGACAGCGCCCGGCTTAAACTTAAAACGATTCTGGTGGGCAGCTCGTCCTCGGTTCGTGTGGGATGAGCTAGAAGCTTGATTCAGCTGAAGTTTTCTTGCTACCGTACAAAGGTGAATCGGGGCAAAAAAAGCAATAGTTCTAAGGGTATAACCCCAACGATGCCGGAGTCGGAGGTGGTCGAAGGGGAGGTCGTATCCGCCCCGGACGAGGCGACCGTTCCACCCGAGCTCGAGGCCGATCCCCCCGCCGAGGGGGAGCCGGAATTCGAGGTTCTCCCCGCCGAGTTCGACGACGAGGAGGCGCTGCCTGAGTCGGGCGAGCAGGTTGAAGTTGGCTCGAGCGAAGATCGCGGCGTAGTTCGATACGACGCGTTATCGGCGTATCTCCGCGAGATAGCACGATATCCCGCATTGAGTCGCGAGGAGGAGCGGGAGCTCGCCGTGCGGTACTTCGAAAACAAAGACCTTGAGGCGGCGTATAAGCTCGTTTCGAGCAATCTTTGGCTGGTAGTCAAACTCGCCCGGGACTACGAGCGGGCGGCGCGGAACCTCCTCGACCTCATCCAGGAGGGTAACGTCGGGCTTCTTGAGGCGGTGAAGAACTTCGACCCGTATCGCAACGTCCGCTTCCCCTCGTATGCGGTGTGGTGGATTAAGGCGTACATCATCCGGTACGTCATCGCGAATTGGCGGCTGGTGAAGCTCGGGACGACGCAGGCTCAGCGGAAACTCTTTTTTAACCTCAAGAAAGAGAAGGAGCGCCTCGAGCGGGAAGGCTTCTACCCCGGTCCGAAGCTCCTGGCTGAAAAGCTCAACGTAAAGGAGAGCGAGGTTGTTGAGATGGAGCAGCGGCTCGGGGGGGGGGATGTGAGCGTCGATGCCCCACTTCAAGAGGACGGCGAGGGTACCCTTCTCTCAATTCTACCCTCGGGCGAGCGATCGGCGGAGGATCTCCTTGCGCAGAAGGAGCTTCGCGGATTGATTCTTAGGGCGATCCACGAATTTGGATCTACTTTGAACGAAAAGGAGGAGATAATATTCCGCGAGCGGATGCTCGGGGAGGAGAAGGCTACCCTCCAAGATATCGCGGAGAAGCTCTCGCTCAGTCGGGAGCGTATTCGTCAGCTTGAGAACCGTATTCGGGAGAAGTTAAAGAGTTATCTCATCGAGCGATTTGGAAGCGCGATACAAGACACCGAGTTTGAACTTTGACCGCCGGACACACTGACTGTGAACCGAACCCTACATCGCTCCGCTGACCTCGGCCGGATCCCTTTCGGGGTCATTGTGTTGTTGTTCTTCGCCGCTGCGCTTGTCACTCTCGCTGTTTTTGGATGGGGACAGTTCGCGGGGGGATTTCTTGAGCGGGGGCGCCCCGAGATTACCCTCGTTGAAAACGTACGAGGTATCGGTGTTGCGCCGGTATCGATCAAAATTCACCTCACCGATACGGCCGCGGGGCTCGACGAGGTGGTGGTGCGGACTCGGCAGAAGCGCCAGGTAAAGGAGATCTTGCGCCGTTCGTTGAACGGGCAGAAACGGGGTGAGATCTCGATCGATTTTCAGGGAGACAAGAGCGGGTTTGAGGAGGGTGGTGCGGCTTTAGAGGTGCGCGCTTTTGATCGAAGCTTCTGGAGCAATCAAGCTGAGCTCGTTATCCCTTTAAAGGTCGATTATCGACGCCCGCGGGTCGAAGTCGTTTCGTCCCAACATAACGCCCGTGAAGGGGGATCACAGCTTGTATTTTACCGCGCCGAGGATGAGAACCTCGCTCTTTCCGGGGTCAAAGTTGGAAACCAAACGTTCGTCGGGTTTCCGGCGCGTGGGATCGATAGTGAATTCGAGGATTCGACGCTCTATGTGGCGATCTACGGCATAGAGCCGGGGAAGAAGGTCGAGAGCTCAGCGGTGCGTGTTTTTGCCGAGGACGATGTAGGAAACGCGGCAGCCGCCCCTTTTTACAATAAGATTCAGCCCCGCTCCCCCGCCCGCGAAGAGATCGAGGTGACCGATGATTTTCTGCGCGGCGTAGTTGTGCCGATCGTCGACGCAAATCTTGCGAAGATCGAGGATTCCGCTCGAGTTTCCGGCGAGCAGCTCTCGCTCGGCGGGGAAACCGGAAGTATCGAACGGCAGCTCGAAAAATTTAGACTCGCGAATGAAAATCTTCGCGCGATCAACGAGCGGGAGATTCTGGGGCTCCTTAAAGAGCCCCGCTTCGAGCGGTATTGGAACGGGGCTTTCTCAATTCCCCACGGTGGTTTTCGGGCGCGCTTCGGTGAGACGCTCCAGTATAATCGGGGGGGGGGGTCGATCGGAAAAGCCCCGAGCGTTGGCTACGAAGTGATCTCCTCGGTGGATGATGCGGAGATCGGAGCGGCAAACGACGGAATCGTCGTATTTGCCGGAGCTCTTGGGGTGTACGGGCAAACGGTGATACTCGATCACGGGCTTGGTCTTGCTGCGTTGTACTGCGGTCTCGGCTCTACCAAGGTGAGGCAGGGGGAGTCGGTAACGGCAGGACAAGTACTCGGCACCGCCGGTCGCAGCGGGCTCGCGCGGGGTCCAGGGTATCTCCTCCAGATGCGTTTAAGCGGCACTCCTATTGATGCCCTCGAATGGTGGGACAGAGGGTGGTACGAAGCCCACATCGCCGGGAAGATAAACGATATCAAGCAGGTTCTTGGAATCCGGTCGTTGCGGCCCCTCGGAAAGCGGTTTTAATACCCTACCCCTGACGTTGTACTCGTGAGCCCAACTGTCTATACTTCTTGCGTTTTGCGGGGTGTCGATGCTCGACTCCGTCGCGGTAAGAGAGTGTTTTCCGAACGTCTCCTTTCCTATGAACCGTATTTTCTTCAGCCTCGTTTTTCTCGCTGTCGTCATCGGGGGGCTCCTCGTGTTCCAGGCTTCCCAGGTTGGGACCTCCGATGTGTTGTTGCCATCGAAGCTCGCGAGTGAACCGGTGGAGAGCACGGTTCCCCGTATACGTGTGGCGGGCCGGGTTTCCTCCGATCCTATCGAGTACTCGGTTCAGCCATCTTTCGAACTCAAGTTCACCGTGCTCGACCCCGGCACGAAGGAGCTGGGCGCTGGCCATATTCCTGTGATCTATCGGGGAGTGAAGCCTGATATGTTCGCTCCCGGGCGGGATGTAATTATGGACGGCAATTTTTCAGGGGGCGTACTCGAGGCGACGAAGCTCTTGACCCAGTGCCCTTCTAAATACGAGGCTCCGAAGCCGACCGATAAGTATACGTCCCCGTCAAACCCTTCAATTGAGAGATACGGCTCGAACGGATAACACACTTTCAGAGGAGACGACGTATGGCTCAATTCGGACATTTCGCCCTGTGTGTGGCGTGGCTTACGGCTCTGTTCGGGGTGTTCGCTGGCCTCTACGGAGGTCGTTCCGGAAAACGGGGGTGGTGCGGAGCGGTCGTGAACGCCACCGTGCTCGTCGGGGTGTGCGCGGGGCTGGCGACCGCGGTGTTGTGTTACGGGTTCTACGTCTCCGATTTTTCGAATCAGTATATCTGGGAGCACTCGAACCGCGACATGCCGGGGGTATACAAGATCTCCGCTCTTTGGGGGGGGATGGACGGCTCGATGCTTCTCTGGGCGTTTTTCCTCACTTTGTGCGGCGCAATAGTCGCTATTCGAAGCCATACCTACCCTCGCACGCTCATGCCGTGGGTGCTCGCCGTGGTGAACTCCTCGTCGCTCTTTTTCCTCACGGTGGTGGTATTTTTCACCAACCCGTTTCGCTACATTAAGGCGCCGTTTATTCCTCCGGACGGGAACGGTCTTAATCCCCTCCTCCAAAATCCGTTCATGGCGATCCATCCCCCGACCCTGTACGCGGGGTTCACAACCTTCAGTATCCCGTTCGCTTTCTGCATCGGGGCGCTCCTTGCGGGACATCTTTCGAACGAATGGATTAGGCTTACCCGCCGATGGACCCTCGTCTCCTGGGGGTTTCTTACCGCTGGCATCGTACTCGGAGGGTACTGGGCATACATCGAGCTCGGCTGGGGCGGTTTCTGGGCGTGGGATCCGGTCGAGAACGCCTCGTTTCTCCCATGGCTTACCGGAACTGCTTTCCTCCACTCGGTGATGGTGCAAGAGCGGAAGAACATGCTGAAGTTCTGGAATATCTGGCTCATCGTCCTTACCTACGGGCTTACCGTGTTCGGTACGTTTCTCACCCGCTCCGGTGTTGTGCAGAGCGTCCACGCCTTCGCCTCGACCGACATCGGTTGGATCTTTCTCGTGTATATCGGGATCGTCGCGGTGGCAGCTGCGATCCTTAGTTTCGTTCGCCGGGGTGAGCTCGCCTCCGAACGCAAGATCGAGAGTCTCTTTTCTCGGGAGGCCGCGTTTCTCCTTAATAATCTCATATTTCTGAGTATCTGCTTCGCCACCTTGTGGGGGGTCATGTTCCCGGTTCTCTCCGAGGCGGTGACCGGAAAGAAGCAGGCGGTGGGGATCCCGTTTTTTAATGCGGTGAACGTTCCCCTGTTTATGGGGCTCATCTTTTTGATGGGAGTGGGGCCTCTTATCGCCTGGCGCCGGGCGTCGCTCGGGAGCCTTAAAAAGACCTTCCTCGCCCCCTTTCTCTCAGCGTTTTTTCTCGGGGTGTTGATGTTGTGGGCGGGGGTCTTCGAATTCTGGCCAACGCTCGCCTATTCCCTGTCATTCTTCGTTGTTCTCACTATTATGGGCGAGATCCACCGAGGACTAAAAGCTCAGCGGGTTGGGCGTGATGAGAGTTCGGTGGTGAGCGGAGTACAAACCCTCGTGCGGCGCCACCGCGTGCGGTACGGCGGTCACCTCGTCCATTTCGGTGTGGTGATAGTGACGATCGCGATAACGGCCTCGATGGCGCATAAAGTTGAGAAGGAGTTTTCGCTCGCGCAGGGTGAGTCGTACAAGATCGGGCGTTTTGAGCTTACTCTCGATGGGCTCAAGGATATTCCGCAGAGGAACTATCAGGCGCTTACGGCGCGGGTTTCCGCCCGAACCGTCGCCGATAATTCGGTGGTGAAGGTGCTCGAACCGGAGATGCGGTTTTATCCCCGGAACAAGGAGAATACTACCGAGGTAGCGCTGTATCACTCTGTGCGCGAGGATCTTTATCTAGTTCTTGCAGGTCTCGACGACTCGGGGAAGCGCGCTGCGTTTAAAGTCTTTATCAACCCGCTCCAGATATGGCTCTGGGTCGGTGCGATTATTATGATAATCGGCACCGTTATCGTCGCGCTGCCGCAATCCCGCGAGGTTCCGGTAGTCGATACGGTACGGGGGGGAGCTCAGGGGGTGGTGTCATGAACGTCGGACTTTTGGCGAGCATCCTCCTGGCGGCGCTCGTGGGTTGGTATCTCGTTGCACCCCACCTCGCGCCGGAGGGGCGGGACTCCGGTGGGCCTGAGGGGGAGGATCTCGCCACGACCTTGGCTGATCAGAAAGCACGCTGCATTCAGGTGCTGCGCGATCTTGAGCTCGATTTTACCACCGGAAAGATATCGAACGCCGACTACGATCAAACGAAGACCCGGCTGAGCGTTGAGCTCGCTGCTATCCTTGAGCGGATCGATGCCCTCAACCCCCGCTAACTCGCCCGGTTGTGAGCTTGAAGCACGGGGCCTTCGAAAGAGCTTCGGGCACAGCGTTGTTCTTCGCGGGCTCGATTTGGCGGCGGCTTCTGGAGAGAAGATCCTACTCCTTGGTTCGAACGGAGCGGGCAAGTCGACCCTCCTCCGGATCCTCGCTGGGCTGGTGACCCCCGATGCTGGGAGTGTCGTCCGCGCGGCTCCCCGTGAGGCGGTCGGATACGTGGGCCACAACCTTCTTCTCTACCGCCACCTCACTGTTTGGGAGAACCTCAAGTTTTTTGGTGATCTGACGGGGAGTGCAGCGTCCGCTATCGAAGCGGAACTGGAACGATGGGCGCTGAGCGACGTTAAAGCGAAGATGCTCGGGGAGCTTTCGCGGGGGCAGCAGTTTCGTCTCGCGGTGTGCCGTGCGCTTGTGGCGAAGCCCCGCTACCTCTTCTTCGATGAGCCGACCTCGGCGTTTGATGATCGCTCGGTAGAAAACCTTTTCGAGGCTATCGAGAGCTGTGTCAGCGAGGGACGACGGGGTGTCGCCGTCATCGCGAGCCACGATATCGCCCGGGTTCGAGAAAAGATCGATCGAGTGGTTGTCCTGCGCGGAGGGGAGATCGCCACCGATTCAGCACGAAGTTCGATCGAGGAAGCGCTGACGCTTTATCGGGAGGTCAATCGATGAGCGGATTGTGGGCGTTAGTGCGGAAAGATCTTACGCTCGAGCTCCGGACCAAGGAGACCCTCGGGGTAAACTTGTTTCTCTCGCTTGTGATCGCCGTCGTTGCGGCGCTCGGCGTCAATAGCGCTTTTGTCGGAGGAGATGTCGTCGTGCGGCTCTTTCCGGCGCTTCTGTGGATCTCGTTCCTTTTCTCGGCGACTACCGGCGCGGCTCGAACGTATGAGCCGGAGCTTGAGCACATGGCGGTCGAGGGGTTCTTGTTAACGGGATGCTCCCCAGCGAACCTCTTCGTGTCGAAGTGGTTTTCGAGTGTGCTCATCATGAGTATCGGTCAGTTTCTGAATCTCGCGGCGCTGAGCGTGCTGCTCGATGTGTCGCTTGTCGGAAAACTCGCCGCGCTTCTGCTCGTATCGCTTTTAGTGATCGCCGGCTTTAGTTCCCTCACGACCCTCCTCGGAGGGGTGTCGAGCACCTCACGGCTAAAAGGGGTACTCCTCCCGGTGATACTCTTTCCCCTGTCGTTTCCCCTCTTCTTTGCGGCGATAGAGCTCTCCATGGGGATCGTCGTTGGAACGGGGCTTCCGATGTCGTCGCCGTGGTTGTCGTTGCTTGTGGGACTCGATGTATTGTACTTTGTGCTCGGCTTCAATCTGATTGAGCACGTAGTCCGGGAATAATAGGTGTAAATCAAGCCGATGGGATCGAACCTCCTTCGAAAAATAGTTGAGGCGCTTCTCGTTGTGGGAGCAGCTGTCGGTGTCGGCTGGACGACGTATCTTACCTTTCTCGTCGTTCCGAACGAGCGGCTCATGGGCCCGGTGCAGCGGATCTTTTATTTCCACGTGGGGAGCGCGATCGCGTGCTATGCGGCGTGCGGGGTGCTGTTGGTCGCAAGTCTTTGGGTGCTCGCGACCCGGAGTCGGATAGCCGATGCAATCGGGCACGCGGCCGGTGAAGTAGGGTTCCTGTTTGCGCTCATCGTCATGGTGAGCGGAATGATCTGGGGCCACTCGGCGTGGAACACCTGGTTCCGGTGGGAGCCCCGGCTCGTGACTTTTCTCCTCCTCTGTCTTGTTTTTCTCGGCCTCAATCTTCTCCGGGTATTCGGTGACCCTGCGAAGATCCCCCAGCACGCTGCGGTTCTCGGTATCGTAAGCGCGGTTACGGTGCCCCTGGTTGTCTATTCGGTTAAGCTTCTTCCCCATGTTGCTCAACTCCACCCGCAGGTGGTTGAGAATCGAGGGCTTAAGGAGCCGCTCTTTATCTCGACGATGTTTACAGCGATGGTGTCGCTGGTACTGCTGGCGGCGCTCTTGATGTGGTACCGCGCGCGGTTAGAGATCGCCGCACGGCGTGTGGAAGAGTTATCTTTGGAGTAGAGACGTATGGAGACCGTACCGAATACCTTCCCTGCCCTTTTTCAAGCGTACTCGATCGTGTGGGGGTTGTTAGTCGTCTATATCGTGTCGATTGGGGTGCGGCTCCGTCGCATCGAGAAGCGTCTCGAGGGGCGGTGCAATGAGCCGGCCTCCCGTCCTCAGGCGTAGCCGAGCGTGAAATCGTCGTCACCTCAGCAAAAGAAATCCCCAGTAGTCGCCGACGCTGTTTTCGTGGCAGGCGCGGCTTATTTTCATGAGCTCCCCCATCACCGGCTTCCTGAGATGGCTATCATTGGTCGGTCGAATAGCGGAAAGTCGACCTTTATAAATCGGCTTGCGACCCGAGCGAAGCTCGCCCGTACGAGCTCAACCCCGGGCCGGACGCAGCAGATAAACGTCTTTCGCCTCGCACTTATCGGGGAGAGGGGGAAAAAGCGGGAATGCCACCTCGTCGATCTCCCCGGATACGGTTATGCCCGACTTTCTAAGGGGCGGCGTGAAGAGTTGAGCGCGATGACGGTCGAGTACATCGAAACCCGGGAAGCGCTCCGGGTGGTTTTCCTTCTCATCGATTGTAACCGTGAACCGGATCGGGACGATCTGGCTGTTCGTGATCTCGTGTTTAACGCCGGTCGACACCTTATCGTCGTGGCCACAAAGGTCGATCGGCTCAGAGCGAACGAGCGCACGAAGCGTCTCGCCGCGGTCGCGCGGGGGTTCGCTCTCACCCCCCATGACATCCTCGCCGCGGGGGAGGATCTGGGGGTTGCTCCGGTATGGGAGCGGGTTTTGCCGATCCTTTTCGAATAAGCCCCTAAGAAGACCCCTCTTTTTTTCCTCTTTGGGGGGCTCTTTTTAACCTCGATTCGGCTATCTCCCCGCCCCAAAGCCCCATAACAAGCAGGGGATCATGGATCGGTGTACGTCACCCGTCCGCGGTCGAGCGCTCTTTCGTCAGAGCCTCGGTATGTTGTGTGGAGGAGCAGGTGATTAGATCGGTTTTACTATGGGTTTTGTCGAAGGAACAGCGCTTACATTAGAGACACTTGTTGCGTTCTCCCTCCTGCCGTTTATCTATTTCGCCGTTCGTATCGGTTATCGCGAACGTCCTGAGATCGCGGAAAGGGTCAACCTCGTCCTCGGCGTCATTTCAGGATCGATCGTTCTCTTCATGTTGGTAAAACTTGCGACCCCGGTGCCACGGGGGAGTATGGATATTATCCTTTTTAGGCTCGTTCACCTCGCTTCGCCCCTCCTCACGCTCATTCTCGTGTATCAAGGTGGCGGTCGCATGATTCCGGTAATTGGAGGGGGGGGTGCCTCGGCTTCAGCGGGTTCGGGCTACGCTCCGAAGCCCATAAAGCTGAGCGGAGAGAAGCTTACCTGGGATGACCTTGTTGTACCGCAGAGCGTCCGAGAGGAGCTGGTGACCGTTATCGAGCTTTTGCGGGATCCAAAAACAGCGAAGCGTTACGGCATCGAGGTTCCGAAGGGGATCCTCTTTAATGGGCCGCCAGGCACCGGAAAAACCACGATCGCTCGGGTTATCGCAGCGACGGCGAACCTTTCGTTCTTCGTCTTGAAAGCGGATGAGGTAGTTTCGAAGTGGGTTGGTGAATCGGAGAAAAATCTCACCGCGCTCTTTCAGGCGGCGAGCCGCCACGCGCCCGCTGTGATCTTTATCGACGAGCTCGATTCGATCGGGAAGGGGCGTGGGCGTTCCTCCTCCACCCACGGGGACAACCTCTTAAACCACCTCCTCCAACTTATCGACGGTATCGTTAAGACCGAGGGGCTTTATGTCATCGGAGCGACGAATAGATCAGATATCGTCGACCCTGCTCTTAAGCGCGCAGGGCGGCTCAATAAGACTATTGAGATAGCGCTTCCTGACCTCGCCGCTCGCGAGCAGCTCTTTAAGCTCTACTTAAGAAAGCTTACCTTGGAAGATGGGGTCGATATCGTGACGCTTGCCCGGGTTACTGAGGGGAAGTCGTGCGCGGATATTAAAGAGATCTGTAACCAAGCCGGTCTCAACGCCTTTAAGCGGGAGTCCGGCTCGAAGAACCGGGAGTACCGGGTGACCCTCGGTGACCTCGAAACGGCGCTCCGCGAGTGGGTGATGGCGGCGTAGTCCTTCCCAACTATCTCATGATTACAAGGGCTTAGCTCGCTTCAGCCGGTGGTGTTTTTGGAGCCCCGCGGAATTTCGTTAGAAACCCGATTTACGCTAAAATTTAGGGAGACACCGGGGGCGATAACTCCCATATCGAATAATGGGGGAGTAGAGGATTTTCTTAATGTCCGGAACAACACTTGATAACAGCCGCCCGCTCGGCACCTCCGGGGCCCCGTCTATCGAAGACACCGGCCTCGACTTAGAGAACGCGAGTCTCGATCCGATCGAGGATCGGGTGAGTGCTGGGGTGCGTCACCAAGGGGATTCGGCGTGGAAAGCTGATCAAATCGCCCCCGAAGCGCCGCGTGAGCAACGACTCGAGTTAACCACGAAATCGACGATGGGAGGGGCGCGAGAGACGACCACCGTTTCCAGCGATTTTCAGAGTATAAACGAGGTTGGTGAGCAAGAATATCGACGAACTCTGGCGTCGATGATCTCTGATGGAGCTTCACTCGAAGAATCTTACAAAGCCGCAGACCTGATGCGTAGTCGCGTTACCTCTGTCGGAGGTACCGATATCGCGAGTTCGCGGGAGGCTTTGCAAGCGGAGCAAGCAGCTAAGCCGTTAGATGAGGTGGAGCCTCAAGCCAACGCCGAAGGTGATCGTCAAGGGCTTCAGGATCAAGCCGCTGTAGGAGAGCTTGAGGGGCTTGAAAACGGACTCGGTGAGAGTGAGCGTAGCGGGCTCTCAGAGGGAGTGGCAGAGGACGTCGCTCAAGATGAAACGGTCTCTCTGGGAAGTCCCCTCGCATACGCTGAAGAAGATCTTCTGAGAGCTGAAGATTCTCTGGGAAATGAGAATGTTCTTGACCTTGAGGTAGCCCGCCAATTCGAGGTGGTCAAGGGCCTTAAGGAGGAGCGCGTTCGCGAGCTCACCGGCGTGGCGCAAGATACCGTCGCAGTGGAGACGGATCTCGCCCCAGAGCTCTTAGCTGCCGTTGAAGAGCAATTCAATCAGGTGCGTGATGCGATGAACGCGCGTGTTTCGCAGCTCTCCGCATTAGCCCGCCTTACCACCCGGGAATCTGAACAACTCGCTTTGGGAGCAGCAGAGGAAGACGCCCTTACCTTTTAGCGGTACGCCCAGAGGCTTACCTGATACTACAGACGCTCGCCGTCGCTCTCGAGTTGATAGTCCCGAATCTTATTGAGGAGGGTCTTGTAGCTTACCCCGAGCCGTTGCGCCGCCTTAGTTTTGTTCCCTTTTGTTTCCCCGAGAACTTTAAGAATCAGCTCACACTCCGCCTCGCGCGCCGCGCGGTTTGCTATCTCAGGCAGTGAATAGGCTGCTTCTTTTAGAGCATCTACCCCGATAGAGATATCGATCCCCAGGTGCTCAGGGAGGATTGTACTCTCCGCCATGATGACCGCGCGCTCGATCACATTCTCAAGCTCCCTGGCGTTACCGGGCCACGGGTATGCGCGCAAAATCTCCTGCGCGGTGGCATCGATTGCGAGGGTTGCTCGTCCGATAGCCGAGCAAAAGCTCTCGGTGTAGTGGTGGGTAAGAAGCGCGATATCGTCCGGGCGCTGCCGAAGCGGGGGGATAGTTAAAGTTACCACTGCGATACGGAAGTAGAGATCCTCACGGAGCGTTTTTCCCCGGAGCGCCGCCTCGATGTCGTGGTTCGTCGCAGCGATGATACGGGGATTAACCCGGACCGTTCTGGTCCCCCCTACCCGCTTTACCTCCCGCTCTTGGAGTACCCGGAGGAGCTTTACCTGAAGCGCGGGCGGCATATCCCCGATTTCGTCGAGGAATACGGTGCCCTCGGAGGCGAGCTCAAAGATCCCGATCCGGGTTTGCGTCGCACCGGTAAACGCCCCCGCCTCGTGGCCAAAGAGCTCGCTCTCAAGGAGATCGGCGGGGATCGCCGCGCAGTTCACCGCGACGAACGGTTTCTGGCTCCGCGGACTTTGATCGTGAATAAATCGAGCGACCAACTCTTTGCCGGTGCCGCTTTCCCCGAGGACCAGCACCGAGGTATCGACACGGGCGACTTTTCGAGCTTGGCGGAGGAGTTCCTCGGTCGTCGAGGAGCTCGAGAGGAAGCGGCGATCGCGCCGAAGGGTTGAGAGTCCCTCGCGGTGAACGATCCGACGGTGTTCGATGACCTCCCCGATAACTCTCGAGAGCGCCTCCGGTTCAAAAGGCTTAGAGAGGAAATCGTTCGCGCCGAATTTCATCGCTTGAACCGCGATATCGATCGAACCAAATGCGGTCATGATTACGAACGGCACCGTTTTAGAGCGCTCACGGACCTTCGCCAGCAGCTCGAGCCCGTTGATCCCTGGCAGCTTGAAATCGGAGAGGATGCAGCCGTACGCGCTTCGGCCGAACGCCTCGAGCGCGGCCTCCCCGTTCGAGAACGCATCGACCGTAAATCCATCCCGTTCAAGAAGTGAGGCCACCACATCGCGGAGGCTATCATCGTCTTCGACTAACAGTATCTTTTCCATCGTCACTCAGCGGTGCAGTGGGCTGTACGGAAACTCTCCGCTCCCTCCGGTGGCAAAACGGATGCCACCGTAATCGGCACCGTCCTACCGTGAAAACTCTGCACGGTAGTAATCGTCACGCCGGGATAATTACTTGATAGGGCGATTAAAATCGGGGTCTTTACGTCGCAAAGGGGGGGCGGCGGTCGGCATTATTTGCGGAGTTCGGGTCGGGCTATGGGCCCGAAGCTGCGATGGGGTAAAAATTTCCGCTCGAGGGTGTCAAAGCTTCGGAACCGGGATGTCGAACGTTTGGCCGATAAGACCGTACGTTATCCCACCGAGACGGGAGATCGGTTTCAAAGTAGTGAAATCAACTTTGCCGTCCTTGTACACTGCGGAGCTTACGTGAGCGAGAACGATCCGGCCAACAACGAGAGTAGATGATCCGGCCCCCCCCTCCCCTACTTCGAGGACCCCAACGTTTTCACACTCGAAGTGAACTGCAGCCTCTTTGACCCGAGGTGGCCGGACTTTCACCGCGGGGAGCGGGGTGAGACCAGCTGTCTTCATCTCATCAACCTCTGAGGGGAACTCAGCACCGCAGTGGACGAGCGGTTCGACAAGCCATTCACTCGCAGTGTTGACGACGAACTGATCGGTAGCCTCGATGTTTTTGAGGGTGTCTTTCTTCTCTCCGTTCGGTTTTCGCGCTATCGAAACCGCGAGACACGGGGGATTGCTTGAAACACCGGTAAAGAAGCTAAACGGGGCGAGGTTCACAACGCCGCTTTCGCTGACGGTGGTTACAAACGCGATCGGACGGGGAACGATCGTGCCGATCATCAGTTTGTAGAGCTCCGCTGTGGTCATCGATTCGGGATTGAGGGTGACCATCTCGGAGACGGGAGAGGCGATCGTGTCGCCCGGCTTCCAGTTAGGATTTGGTGATGCCATATAGAGAGGTTACGAGGGGGAATTGGTCGGGTCAACGGAGAACGAACGGCGGGCTCGTGTAAGTCCCCGATTCGATCACATTCGAATCACCTAAAAAGACCTGTGGAGGGTGCGACCCTGTTGGGCGGTGTTGCAATTACCAACGTCGGAAGAGGCCGGATAGAATCCGGCCCTCCAAGGGTTTCTTGAAATCGCGAACACCGCGCTCAAACCACCGCCGCGATGGAGGGTCCGACTCTGTCGGGCCGTGCTTGCATCACCCGTGGTGTTCTGTGGAGGGCTCGATTCCATCGAGCCGTGTTTGCATCAACGGTGGCGCCCGTCGGCCGGATAGAATCCGGCCCTCCACCGTGTTCGAATTTCCGCGGAAGAGCTGTGGAGGGTCCGACTCTGTCGGACCTCGTTACGCAAACCTACCCCGGGTGAAGCGC
>JBJOHD010000212.1:0-6510 GCA_046047875.1 Pseudomonadota bacterium
GAAAAACTAACTCAGGACTAGTGGTGAGCATAAACTCTATTGCCTTGCAGGTGAAAGAATTTAATGGTCGAACCACTAGGGCGGCACTATATCCCCTTATCGGGGGTTCGGACAGTGGGGAGGTGGCGCGCTTTTCGAACCCCGCGGGATCTGGAATGATGACCCCGGCGGGGAGCGAGCACCCGCCCGCGGCGAGTAACGGGGATTATGCTTCAAGCGATCTGCCTTCTTTTCGGTTCGGTCATAGTGTTCGGGGCGGTTTTTACCCCGCCGATCTATAGCCTCCTCCTTGTGTGGAATCCTGAGCTCCCGTGGCCTTTCTCCCGGGTGTACGACCGGGTGGCGATGTTGGGGGCGCTCATCTTTTGCGTCGTGTTCCGGCACCGGTTCGGGTGGGGGGAGCTACGCGAGTCGTTCCGTGTGAGCACATCCCTGCATCGTGCCGCTCTGGTGGGGGGAGGAATGGTTTTTACCGCGGTGGTGGGGCTCATTACTTTACCCCTCGTTGTGGGGACAGGAGAGCTCGAATGGGCCGATCGAACCACGGAGTTTTTTATCATGAAGACGCTGCGAACCCTCCCCTCGGCGCTTCTCATCGCGGTGATAGAGGAGTCGTTCTTTAGGGTCTTGCTCTTGCAGCGGCTTTTACAGACGTGGCGGGTGATACCGGCGGTGCTGGTGTGCACCGGTGTCTACGTCGTTGTTCACTTCATCGCCCCTATTAAATCGTTCGTATATCCCGGGTACTCTCCCTTCATCGGCTTTGAGTACGTCGGGGAGGTCATCAAACGGATGATCGATCCTGCGACGATCTATCCTTTTATTGGGTTGACCCTCGTGGGGATCGTTCTTGCTCACACGATGATCGTCACCCGATCGATCTACCTTTGTATCGGTCTCCATGCCGGCTGGATCCTGGCGGTGAAGCTCGCGCTCCACGCGACGAAGCTCGCTCCGGGATTCCAGTTCGCCTCTCCGTTCGAGCAGCGGTATTTCCTCGTTTCGGAGCCTTACGGGTGGTTGTCTATCGTGGTGGTGTGGCTACTTCTGTTACCCGTTTTGCGGAATTTGAGGAGGACCCCTGCATGACGCTTCACCGAATACTTTTTGCGACATCGAATCGGGGCAAGGTCGCCGATGTACGGAGCTTCGTGGGTGGGGAGCGTTATGCGATCCTCTCCCCCGAACAGATCGTAGGGCGGGGAGAGCCTCCGGCGGTCGAGGAGGGCATCTCGTCGTATCGGGAGAACGCCGCGTTGAAAGCGGTGGCGTATCTCGGGTGGAGCGGGCTGCCCTCGATCGGAGACGACACCGGGCTCGAGGTTGAGGCGCTTGGTGGAGCTCCTGGGATCATCTCGGCGCGGTACGCCGGTGTCGGCGCGAGTCCTCGGGAAAATACCGAGAAGCTGCTCGCTCTCCTTAGCGGGGAGTCGAATCGCCGCGCGCTCTTTCGTGCGGTTGTGGTGCTGGTGACTCCGGCGGGGGGCCGTTACGAAGCCGAGGGGATACTGCACGGTGCGATCGTGCGTGAGCCTCGGGGTGGGGGTGGATTCGGTTACGACAACGTATTCGAGGTGGAGGGAACGGGGCAAACCTTGGCGGAGCTTAAAGAAGCGGGGAGTGGGGTGGTAACCCATCGCCACCGGGCGCTCCGGGCGCTCTTCGAGCAGCTCGATCGATAACCGCGCCCCGTCTACTGGGCGAGTTTCCTCCGCGCGTACTCCTCGACCGGAACATCTTCTACAAGCATCTGCACTGCCTGACTTCGTCCGGAGCGGCTCACAGCGAGCACGATGCTTGAATTTGGGGGGATAGTCTGAAGCGCGGGAGCAAGCTCTTCGGGAAGATAATATTCCTCGATACCCGCCGTAAAACGTCCTGTGCGGCACGAACCTTTAAGAAAGAGGGTGCAGTCGGCGGGCTTTTTGTCGCACACGCCGATCCAGGCGAGGGTGAAATACGGGCTATCGAGCTCCGGGGTGAGACACCCGCAATAGGTATCGTTCGGGGAAGGGGCCCCTACGTCGCACCGCCGACCGCTGTTCCCTTCACTAAGGGCGTAGCGGATGTAGCGCCCACTGAGAAGGTCGCGGGGGTCGTACCCTTCGATGCGAAGCCGCACCTTGGTCCCTTGCGAGAGTCCGATCCCGAGCGCAAGACACCACCCCAGCAGAGCAAGGAGCGGGATCGTGACCGCGCCTACGGCGAGCCTCTTCATCTTTTCCCCTCCATCGTAAGCGCCACCGCTCCGCGGAAACGGTGCCAGAGATACGCTATTCCGAGGATAACACCCCCTGAAATAATGAGACCGATTCCGGTAGCAGCGAGCGAGCCGAACACCTCGAAATACGCCACAACAAAACGGAGCGCTACTATCGATGCGGCGAAATCAAAGAGCCGTCGCCGACCGAGCCGCGCTGCAGTCGCGGCGCCGCTGCTCCACGCGCCGATAAAGAGGGCGCACCCGAGTATCTGGGTGAGGAGCGAGCTTTTGAAGGTGAAATAGGTGGGGATGAGTATGAGGAGCCCCGCGGTGCTAAGGGTCACAAAGATGGTGGCGGCGCCGGCGCTGCCGATGCGGCAGCGGAGGAGGGCGACGACTCCGAGGGCGAGGCAGAAAGCGCCGAGAGGCAGTAAGCCGAGGATCCCCCCCTCACGCGAGATGAATAAGATATGAGTCCCGTCTGACCAGGCGATGTTCGCAGCTATTCCCCAACCGAGAAGGAGCCCCCCGTAGCCCAACGTCCGCAACGCCGCGGCGAGGTATTCTACTCGGCTCCACAGGAGATAGCCCGCCCCGAGATAGAGCCAGGGGAGCGCGGCGAAAACGGCGTAGGATATTCCGAGGTCACCGTGCTGGGTGAGAAACCGCAGCCACACCCCGAAAGCTAATCCCCCGCACCACAGGTAAACGAGGAGCTGGGAGCGGGCGAGCAGTGCGAGTGGGAGGGTGAGGGTGCACCACCATACAATCGCCGTGTAACCACCCATTTGCAGATGATAAACCTGACCGATAAGCCCGATGCCGGCGAGGATATACAACGCGAAAGCAACGAGGAGCGATTCACGAATAACCCCCGGCACCACGATGCGTTGCACGACGAAAAAACCGAGGATGGCGAGGGAGATAAAATATCCGCTGAGTTTCATCTCCCGCGGAATCGCCCCCCAGTTCGCCGCGATGATACTGATAACACCGGTGAGGAGCGCGATGATCCCGATACCGGCGATCCCGAAGAGGATCCACGAGGGCGAGGGCTGGCGCCTTTCCCACGCGCGGATACCCTCCGCTTGCTCAGCGCTGAGCAGCCCCGCTTTGATCCACTGTGTTAGCCGTTTCTCGAGGTTCATAAACGGAGGGTAGCTCACGCAACCTTTTTTCGGAAAGGTTATCTTTGAGGGGCACTTGGCCGTGCCCGGCAAAATATCTAGGACGGCGCATCAAGTTTGAGCTGCCGGCGTGCCTCGTAGAGGACGATGCTTACTGCGTTGCTGAGGTTGAGGCTTCGCACCGCGTCGCACACGATCGGGATGCGGAGGATATGCTCGTGCGGGAAGCGGCTCAGAAACTCCTGTCCGAGCCCCTTCGTTTCACTCCCGAAAACGATCGCGTCGTTCGGCTGAAACTCAACGGTGTGGTAGATCCGCTCCCCGAACTTCGAGAGGAGCCAGATGTTCGTTGGCTGGCGTGCGGCGACGTAGTCCTCCCATGAGCCGTGGCGGGTGAGGGGAACGTGGGGCCAGTAGTCGAGTCCGGCGCGGCGCACCGCTTTTTCGGAGAGGTCGAAGCCGAGTTTGCCGACGAGGTGGAGGGGGGTCTGAGTCGCGGCGCAGGTGCGGGCTATCGAGCCGGTATTTTGGGGGATCTGAGGATTTACAAGTACGACATCCATAGGGGCTCTTTATTCCAGAGGAGCTTTTTTATATGCTGAATTACTATGTTAAACGCCTCAATTGTCAAACGTGTCGATGTTACCCCCGAACTGGTGATCCTCTCGGTCAAGCCCGATGGGGGGGTGCCGGAGTTTCAGCCCGGGCAATATGTAGCGCTCGGACTTTTCGGTTCAGCTGAGCGCCCCGGTCATTTCCCGCCGGAACGTGAGGCGCATGCCCCCGATAAGATCATCAAGCGGGCGTACTCGATCGGTTCGAGCCCAGCAAACCGGGAATCGCTCGAGTTCTATATCGCGATAGTGCCGGACGGAGGGCTCACCTCCCGCCTCGCTCTGGTGCGGGAGGGGGATCGGGTGTTCCTCGCCCCGAAGATTACCGGAACGTTCACCTTGGAACACGTCTCCCCCGAAAGGAATCTCGTGCTCGTTTCAACCGGTACGGGCCTCGCCCCGTTTATGTCGATGGTGCGCACCCCCGCAACGTGGAGCGCTGGGCGGCGGATTACCATCGTTCACGGGGTACGCCACGCAGCCGACCTCGGGTACCGGGCCGAGCTCGAGGCGCTTCAGGAGCGTGGCATCGGATTAGTGTATCACCCGGTGGTGAGCCGCGATGCAGCATGGAGCGGGGCTCGGGGGCACGTGCAGAGCCTCTTTGAGGGGGGGGTAGTTGGGGCTGACCCGGCGCGCGATAACGTATTTCTCTGTGGTAATCCGGCGATGGTCGAGGGGATGGAGACCCTCCTGGTCGGTCGGGGGTATTCGGTGCATTCGAAGAAGACCCCCGGAAACCTCCACCTCGAAAAGTACTGGTAATCGACCTATGTATAGTCGACATAAGTAAGCACCGTTTCGCCCAGCAAAACGGTGTTCGCTCGGCGCGGCCGATCAATCTTATTTCCCCAACGGTCTGCCCTTCGTATACTACCACCGGTCGTTTCTTTTGAGGGATTTTTATGAGCAGCAGGTCATCAAGTCGCCGTGAGTTTTGTAAGCGGGGTCTCCTCGCGCTTTCTGTAATCCCTGTGCTCTCTCGCTCGTTCGAGGGGGCGCCAGCGCATGCTCAAGCGCTCCCGACAAAGCCGGTTGATCCGGCGGGGAGCACCGCGCAGGCGCTCGGATACGTACACGATGCTACGAAGACCGATCTCGTGAAGTTTCCGAAGCGTAAAGGACCCGAGGGGGAGAAGCAGTTCTGCAACAACTGTATGTTTTACCAGCAAGGTGGGCTGAAGGCTGAGGGAATGGAAGGAGAGTGGGGCAAATGTGTGCTCTTCCAAGATGGATTAGTCGCTGCCAAGGGCTGGTGCAATTCGTGGTCGCCGAAGCCGGCGTAACGGGAGAGACCGCTCCGGCGGCTGAACCCGCCGGAGCGTGGTAACGCTCGAGGGTTTCATGATGAACGTCGTCGAGAAAATCGTTGGCACGATCCGTAAAAGATCCCGCGAAGAGTGGGAGCGGATTCCTCGTGATGCGTACGCTGAGGGGCGGAGCTGGATTCAGGCGAACCCGGAGCGGGCAGCGGCGGGAGCGTTTGTCGTCGGGATCGTCCTCGTCCTCGCGTTTAAATTAGTTTTCACCGTTCTCTTTCTCGGATTCGCCGCTTCGCTCGTTGTGTGGCAGATCGCCTTGCCAGAGGCGGAGATGCCGAAAACGCCGCCCTCTCCTGGGGGGGACGGGAGCGGACAGAGCTCCTGATAGTCCTACTCGAGACTCAATCGATCGCGGGGCAGCCCCCGTGCACAGCACACGCTCAGACAGGCTGTGTATTCGGTAGCACCGTCCTCATTTCTCGAAGCCGCAGCGCTAAAAAGAACGATCGTTCGGGCGCGCGAGGTCGTGTCGAAAAGATCGAGAGTTCTTGAGGCCTTCCTTTACTTCGGGAAAAGCAGGGGAATCCGGTGCGCCCTCGAGCGGCATCGTAAAGAGAAGAGGGGTATTTAAGCTATCGCTGTCCCAGCCGATATTTACTCTGGGAGATTTGAAAACGAGTGTACCGATGAAGCCGCTTCCGTTCGTTCGTATCGCCAAGGACTTGGAGGTCGCGGGACTGATCTGGCAGCCTGAGATCGGGGATGAGATCTCCGATCGTAGTCACGACTCCGCCGTCTCGATCCTGGTCGATCCTCAGGGGATGACCCCGCGGGAGCTTCGTGAGGTATACCTGTGGCTCCCGACGGTGGAGCAGATGATCTTTCAATTCGAGGCCCGTCAAACGATCCTCTTTCACGCTGGATTAGAGCTTTCCGACTCAGCGATGGTATACAAAACGGTTATTCAATCGCGGGTGGGGCCGATCGAGTCCCGTGCCGAGTCGCTCCGACATTCGCTGGGTCTCGCCCTCCGTGATCTCTTGATCTCGACCGGGGTCGACAACCTCCACTGAGGCCCCGCGCACTCCTCGATCGACTTTAGCTGCCGGATGAACTCCGGAGAGGGAGGTCCCCGCTACGTTCCGGGGTGGACCTCGCGGATCGGCTCTGACTCCTGGTCAAGGGAGATATCCTCCGCCCGACGGCGGCGTCGATAGACGAAAAATCCGATTATCGCTGCGATCACACCACCGACCACCGAATATATCTTCGCTTGGTGGAGCCAGCCGATGACCGTGTCGTAA
>JBJOHD010000213.1:0-15101 GCA_046047875.1 Pseudomonadota bacterium
GCGACAAACGGGAGGGATTTAGCCCAGGAATAATAAGATCTTCGTTCGGGGAAATTATCATGAAGAGCCCAGGAAACCTCTGTGGCGGACTGGCGCTCTGTACCTCTCTCTCCTGTCATCCCTAGCTTAAGACTCGATGCTCAGACAACTCTTTCCATAAATAGTCTTGCTCCGGAAGGAGGATAGCTTCAAAAGCGAAATGAGGTAAAGCGTCTTGAGAGTGCCGCAGCATATAAGAGAGACGATGGTTAACTAATAGTCGTCCTTGGCGCACCTAAGATGCCAGCTGCCACGGTGCTTTGATCCGCGGTGGTCGCGAAAGCCGCCGAATTCCATTCTCAAGCGCCAAATTGGGGCTAAAAAAGGGATCTTGCTCAAGGAGCGCTCCCCAGCGATCTCGCATGAAGGCGACCTCCTCCCGGTACCTTTCCCGCCGAGGGGAGGCGAAGTCAGATGTGCGGGAGGCCGATTCGTAGTGATAGAGCTCTGCTCGCGGCTCGTAGGCAGTGCGAAAGCCGAGCTCTTTAAAACGGAGACACAAGTCAACGTCGTTGTAAGCGATCGGAAGATGCTGCTCGTCGAAGCCCCCGCATCGCTCAAAAAGGTCCCGAGGAACTATCATACAAGCACCCGTCACTGCCGAGACTGTACTGGGTTCCGCCGTGCGTCCCCACCTCTCTTCGCCGCGGCGGATCAGCCCCCGACCGAAGTGGCCCGCGATGCCTCCGAGGCCGAGAGTTACGCCACCGTGCTGAAGCGTATGGTCCGGATACCAGAGACAAGCACCTGCGGCGCCGACGCCTGACCGGCTCACCGCTTGGACGAGAAATGAGAGCCACGAGGGAGTGATAACCTCAACATCGTTGTTGAGAAACAAAATCAGCTCCCCTTGCGCGCAGCGTGCTCCCAGGTTGCAGAGCGACGAGAAGTTAAAGGGACGATCGTCACGAACGATCTGAGCGGCACCCGTCCGCTCAAGGAGCTTCAAGAACTCACACGCCTCAGGCTCAACCGAGCCGTTGTCGACCACGACTATCCGGTACGTCTGATACGTAGTCTTAAGCCGAATCGACTCGATACAGCGCTTGAGCACCGCCCCGTTGTCGCGGCTCGGAATAACGATACTTACAATGGGGCCATCGTTTCGCACGGTTCGGTTTGCAGAAGGGGGTGGAATTGCTCTGTGTGCGCAATGATAGAGAATAAATGGCAAATGTCGAATCGTCTGGGGAGAGGGAGTCCGCTGCCCAATGGCCCGATTAATGAGAGCTTCCCACTCCGTCACCGAGTCGACATGAACCGGGGCTGGTAGAAGATCCGAGCGAATCACAGTCATTGAGCCGAGGTAATTCCGATGCGCGAAAAGGTCTGGATTCCAGTCCGTCTTGAAACACGGGGAGTCCCGGTGCCCTTCGGAATTGATAACGTCTTCATCGGAGTAGACGACTTCGGCTTCCCCCGAGCTACACTCCAGAGCAAACACACCGAGTGCTTGAGGCGGCATGGTATCGCCAGCTCGAATCGTCCCCACAAAGGAATTTGGGGGAAGCCGGATCGGATGCGTAAGGACACGGAGTCTTCCCTTTAGGTCGGGAAGATTGGGCAGCTTTTCCCCCGATTTCAGAACGAGCTCCCAATCGGGATAGGCCTGTTCATCGAGAGATGCAAAGGTACGCTCTAAAGCTCGGGGTTCGATCGGGCCGAGCAGAAAAAAAACAAATCGCGGACGTGCCTGCAAGGCATCGAGCTGCCCGGTGAGCGCCGCTCGGTCGGCAGGGCTCAAGGTGCCGTATCGACGGACCCACGCGTGATAACTGAGCGGGAGAAGCCGGGATCGAAGCCTTGAAATGAGTGCACCGACCCCGTGAGTTCGGAGGAGCCCACACACCTTCTTTGCCTCTTCCGAGAGACTTACGCCCATCCTCGCTCCTCGAACCTATCCTAGCACTTCAGGAGAGGTGCTAGCCGCTCACTGGTGCCGCCGCTTGACCTTGCGTCCCATTTAATCGGGTGCGGTAATTCGGGTTCCGATATACCTGGACACCGTCTTTGGGATCTCCGAAAAACGCCACCTCGCCGCGAGATAAGACCAGCATCTGATCCACTTCGCTCGCAAGAGCTTCCACATTGTGGCTTATCATAACCGTTGTTCGATTCGAGCGTCGGAATTCCTCGAAGAAGGCCCGGCATTTTTTTCCGAAACGCTCATCTCCGACCGCGAGAACCTCGTCAACAAGCAAGATATCGGGGTTGGTTTCAATCGCACAACTAAAACCGAGACGAGCAGACATCCCTGCCGAGAAATACTTAAGCGGCGTTGAGGAGAAATCCCTGAGCTCAGCAAAATCAAGGATTCGATCGACGCTTCCCAGGAGCTCTTTTTTTGATCTGCCCCGAAGCGAGCCGAATAAAAAGATATTCTCCCGAGCTGTGAGCTCCATATCGAACCCAGCCCCGAGTTTAATAAGCGAATCGATCGTCCCGTGCGTTATCACCGAGCCCACGCTTGGCGGAAGAACGGAGGCGATGACCCGGAGCAGGGTGCTCTTTCCCGCGCCGTTGCTGCCGATGATGCCGAGTGAGGTTCCACGTCTTACCGTGAACGAGACGTTTGAGAGAGCTCTAAAGTCGGAGTAATACTTAAGCTTGCCAGTCTTTAAATATCGAACAACTGCCTCTTTAAGCGATGTTGGTTGGTTTGAATATGCGCGGTAATTGACCGTTATGTTTCGCACATCAATAGCTATGTCTGAGGAGTGATTCATAAGAGAAGCTCCTCAGATAAAATACATCAGCTTCGGATCGGCGCGCCTCAGGGTTGCGAGCCCCAGGAGAAGAATCCCGACGCTGATCCCAATTGAAACGCCGAGGAGCTCAAGGCTTGGCAGTTCGCCGTGGTACATCGGGGCTCGCATGAGTTCCACGATGTAGTACATCGGATTAAATGGAAGCCACGATGCAACGGAGTCAGGGAGATGCTCTTTGCTGTAAATGATGGGCGTTAGAAAATACAGAGCTTGGAGTCCGATCTGGATAAGGTGTCGAATATCATCAAAAAAAACATTCAGCACCGCAAAGAAAAGTGTCGCTCCAATAGTCATAAGAAAAAGCGGAACTATCATGATTGGTAGCGCGAGGAGCGCTAGCGAGAGACCCTTGCCGACAAAGAGACTTACGAGGAGAAAAGGGACCAGAGCGAGCGTAAGATTGACTAGATTTGAGCAAGCAAGCGACAGAATGAAGACATATTTGGGAATCGGTATGTGATCAAGGATTCGATGATTCGCTCGGATAGCGCCGATACCACCTTGTACAGTTTGCTGAAAATACTGCCAGGGGAGGAGGCCGGCAAGAAGAAACACTGAGTAGTATTCGACCTGTATCCGCATGATTCGCGAAAAAACGGTAGCCAATATCAGCATCATGAAGAGCGGATTAAGCATGCTCCAGAGGTATCCAAGCGAGGAGCGTTTGTACGCGCGCCGAAGGTCTCGCGCAACCGATTGCTTCAGGTACTCACGGTACTTAATCGTACTGCTTCCGAGATCGGTGAGAAGATCGAACGGAGCTGAAACGGCGGCAACGAATGACATGGGGAGCGTGGAAGATTCCAAAAAACGGCTAAGCCGCCAAATTAGTGACACCGGACTAAAAAAATAGACCACTTGGCCCGAAGGTACAACGAGCCGAATAGCGCCCCTTAAGATATTAAATTAACTAAATTAAGCCAAGATAGCGGCGTGTCCGGAGAGGCCCTTTTTGACCGTAGCTTGAGGCTGCGAGGGTGGCATCGTTGATTAAAGGCAGTGGGCAGAGCCTCTCAGCCATTAAAGTACGGATAGACGTCCTATGCTGGGTGCACCGCTTCTCGGAAGCTTAAAACAGCGGTGTCGGATCCGCGAGGGTATAGATGATCTCACCCGCCTGTCCATCGAACGCGGGGGTTGAGTCGGTCGCAGACGTTAGGACCGAGCCACCCCGTCCACCAGAACCCCCCGAAGCGCCACCGCCGTTTCCACCTGAGCGAAGGTTGAGGTTCATCGCTACTGTTGAGATATTCCCCGCGGTCCCCCCGGTCACGGACACCGTCGCTCCCGTCGCATTCACCGCTGGCGCGATAAGGTGGATTATCCCACCGCCACCACCGCCGCTTGTCCCGGCGTTGGCCCCCGAGCCCGCACCGTTTCCGCCCCGGGCGAGAAGCTGGCTCGCGGCCGCAGAGATGACCGAGGTCTTCGATGCGAGGATTATTACCCCGCCCCCTCCGCCCCCCCCACTAATACCGTTTCCGGTTCCGCTCGCCCCATCAGCTCTGATCACTCCGTTATTGGTGATCCCGCCGGCACAAAGAACGACGAGGCTGCCGCCACCCGCCCCACCGACGAAGAATCCACCCGCGCCGCCGCCACCGGCGAACGGTCCTGGATAGCGGAGCAGCGCTGCTTGAAATTGAGAGAGGCCGAGGCCTCCTTCTCCCCCGAAGCGGGCGTTGGTGGAATTCCCCGACTCCCCGGTCGAGGGGCTTCGCGCCGAGATTCCGGGATGAGGGGGGGTAAGGAGGGGACGAATCGTGGTCGTGGTGTCGGATGAGGCATCACCCCCCGGCGCGCCGGATTGAACCAGGAGAGTTCCGTTATTTACAAAACTTCCGGAGCATCGAATTACCGTCCCGCTCGGGACGGTGAAGGTTACACCGCTGTTAATGACAACATCGGTGTACATCGCGATCGGGTCGGAGAAGGTTTCGTTCGCCGCAACCGTCTTCGCACCTCCCGAACCATCGCCGTAAATCCTTAGTTGCCCATCTGCTGCTGCGGTACCGGTCGCTCCCTTTGGACCGGTAAGTGCAGCAACTTCACCTTTTTTGCATTTCCCGCTTCGGTTGACCTTTGCGAGCGAGGTTACCACCTTGCCGCTTACGACTTTGTTGGAGGCTCTGACACATATCTCGGCAGCGACCGGGGTAACTGAACAGCCAAGGAGAACGAGCACGCACCCGGTGAGTACGCTGTGAGATAAATTTGAGAAAGCGCGATTCATATGCTTTGTTTCCGGTTCAAAGAATCCCTCGATAATCGCACAAGTGAGGCGGTCATTCAAAAGAGGGAAATCTCAGGCGAAAAGGGGATAATAATCAGCTCATCGAGAGCTCTTAGAGACTATCGTACCGCCCGATACTTGAGCGGAGAGTCACCTGCAACGGGCAGCGCTAGAGCTAAATCTTTCGTCGCAGGACGACTCTCACACTATCTCTTAGGACACCTTTTCGGGCCTTAAATGTGCATCTCATCTGCGGCAGTACTCTGCTCAGAGTTCGCGTGAGTATACCCCCGGCTGGGACACTCAATAGGCCGGTACGGCGAGCTGCACCCAACACACATTGATAGTCAACCCGAGCATCGGTAGCAGAGAATGTCCCACTACGCCCGACCCGAGCTCTAAACCTGATCTTCGTCCAACCGTTCCTGATGTTGGTAAGCTGCTCCGCTGAGAGAACAAGTTGGTCTTGAGCTGGTGGCGAGGCGATTGGCGTCGGAGTCCTCGTTGGCGTCGGGAGAGGGGTCGCTGTCGGAGTCGGAATGGGGGTCACAGTTGGCACTGGAGTTCCGGGAAGGAATGTGGTTGCCGCATCTGAGGAGCGGCTCGTATACCCGGTATCTGACCCTGCGCGCGGCCACGGAGCAAACTCAGGGTTGATGGCGACATCACTTGAGGCGGCATATTGAAACGGCAGATCGTAGATCGTAAGTGCATCTGCAAGGTCGGCACCAGTTAAAAGCTCAAACGACCCATCGCGGTCTATATCGGCAAACGAGAACGGTGTGGTGCCCGCGTTTACCTTTCTGAACCGGATGGGGAAGCCCTCGACTTCGAGACCGTTTTTATCGAATCCAAAAAGGGCTCCGAGCACCCTTGATTGTGTAAATATTTCCCGGTTCCCGTCGCCATCGAGATCGATGAGGAGCGGGTCGCTCCCGCGCTCTTGAGCCCACGACTGATGGGGATAGGGAATCGTTTCGAGAAGCTTTGGAAATCCGCTTAGACTTACCCCGTTTGAGGCAACGACAAGCAGGGTGGTTGTGTAATCAACGGGATCCCACGTACCGGTCCCGTACATCTTGAATCCCCCTGCAGTGACCGCGATATCGAGGCTGCCATCCCCGTCGATATCGGCGACGCTTGGTGAGCCTCCTCGTGTATCGGGGTTTATTCCCGGCGGCACGTCAACCTCGAGTTGCCCGGCAACGGTGGGAAATCCTGGAAGCTGTGAGCCATCGCTTTTCCAGACATTTATCCCGCAGCCGCCGTAGTGGCGTACAATCTCCTGCGCTCCATCCATATCGAAATCAGCGAGGGCGACACCCTGAGCTCCGAAGCCGCATCTCTGTGCGGCGCCGCGACTTGGGGTCAACGTACGCACCAAGACACCATCTGCGGAGAAAACCATCACTGGAGGAGGCGCTGGGTTCATCTCGCTCGTCGAGACGATTTGACTAACAGTATCTATCGGCACGACGATTTCGGGGATACCGTCACCCGTTGTATCGCCCACGGCAGGGGGGAAATTTAAGGATATTTGTCCATCGATGAATTGGGGCCAGCCGGGCATAAGTGTACCGTTAGGCCGTAGCGCGTAGACCCGAGTCTGATAGGCGCCCCCTGTTGACCAAGGGTATCTCGTTTTGAAAAGACGAGACTCCGCGATGATAATCTCTTCGTATCCATCGTTATCAAGATCGGCGGCGCTTATTCGAGTAGCAGCCTCCAGATCCATACCGGTTTTACCGCTCGCGAAACCTTCAAATGGAACGGGCCAGCCGGAAAGCGTCGAGTGATCGCTCCCGATCGCCCAGATGAACGCACCGTCAATAGAGCTCGCCACCGGAAAGACGATCTCCTCATCGGCATCCGATGTCAGGTTCGCTGCCAAAGGGGAGTAGAGAACCTCAGGGGTTGCATATGTGGTAAGGAGTGGAGATCCGTCAGCGGCGTATGAATGAATTGTGTCAAAGCTCGTGTTCGCTTGATATATTCGCACCACTCCGTCAGTCATGGTAACGAATGCGGGGTCTGTGGCCGGCACTCCGAGGAGACATTCAGGGATCGTTTGGGGCCAGCCGGGGACGAGGTCGAAAGCGGTGGAGATGACGAAGTCGTGGACCTCAGCGCTCCCTCCGCTCGGGGTGACGCGAACGGTGAGAGGGCGAACCAGGTTCGGCGTTGCTGCTGAAGAGATTGATACCGTAAATCCGGTTTCGAGAACGGGGACGCCGGTAGCTAGGTTTAAAATGCGCGGTCCTCCTCCTGTGATGCCGACGAGGGGATCAGCTGAGAGCACTTCAACCGTTACCGCACGAGCGAACGGAGCGACGTTTTCAACCGTGACGCTGACATCGTAGGTTTCCCCCCGCTCGAGAAGGGATTCAACGACGGGATCGCCGCCTTGAGAAAAACTTATCTGTACGATCGAATCTCTCTCCGAGAGATTCCGCACCGCCGCGTTTACATCGAGGCTCCCCGCACCTAACCGAGAATTGTATCGGTGTTCACTGTTAGCTGGGTTATCGTAGAATGCGCCGTGTGCTGTTCGCAAAAGGCGTGCCCGGAGTTCATGGGGTGTCAGGCTCGGTGCCACCGACAGCACTAACGTGGCTGCTCCCGCTACCATCGGGGTTGCCATCGAGGTTCCCGATTTTTCCTCAAACCCACTTCCATCGTTCTCAAGCGAACGGATATCCAGTCCAGGAGCGGATATATCGACCCAATGCCCAAAGTTTGAAAATCCGGCATATGCTCGGCCGGTCCAGTTAGCCCCGACTGCGAGAACCTCGGGATAAGCGGCAGGAAACGCTTTGAGCTCACGACCATCGTTACCAACTGCCGCGATGGGAAGACTCCCTGCTGCGAGCGCATACTGAACCGCGGCGTGAAGTGCAGGATCGTCGGTCAGTTGTCCGAGACTCAGATTAATTATTTGCGCACCGTTATCTGCGGCGTACTGTATTCCACTGATGACAGCCGCCGTAGTACCGATGTTTGTCGTTCCGAGAACCTTTACCGGAAGGACCTTTACCCCCCACGCTACTCCCATCGAGCCGACCCCATTGTTACCGGTGGCTGCCACTATACCGGCTACGTGGCTTCCGTGCCCGTGATCATCGCTTGGATCGGCGTCATCGTTGAAAAAGTCGTATCCCGGAAGAAGTCGTCCCGCGAGCTCTGGGTGAGGTGTTACACCGGAATCAAGCACCGCGACGATTATATCGGATGAGCCGGTTGTGATATCCCAGGCGGCAGGTGCGTTCATCTCGATAAAGCCGTTACGGTTCTCGTGAGTAAAAAGTGGGTCGTTCGGCTCTAAGGAACCGGAGTAGAGGAGGTTCGGTTGAGCTCTAAGCACCCCTGGTACAACTGCAAAGTTGCTGCACACCTCAGCCATCGCCTCGGCGGAGGCGTGGTTAACCGAAGTGACGCTCGGAGCGGCATCGAGCTGAACAAGGTACGTGGCATCCTCCGCAGCTCCAATACTGAACGCACCCACCGCCCCGCCCAAACTTGAGCTGCGAAAAACCTCCCTGAGAGAAGCAGCTCCCGCAGATATCAAGAGCCCCAGGGCGGGGGAGCTTGAGGTTTGAATCCCACCCCCCGATGAGCCACCTTCCCTTACGGTGACGAGACATTCATTTATGACAGCAGCTCCTCGGGAACGAGATGGAGCAGAGTAATTAACTCCCAGAGGAGAACTTGGGGGGGGTAAAATCGTCGGGGGTGAGGCATGTCCATCGATGAGGAGGGTGGTCGTTGAGATAATGATGTATGCAACGAAGAGCTTCGCTAGTGAGCCTCGCGTCCGCTGGCTAGTGAACCCACTTTTCATAAAAATTTATGAATAAAAAGAATGCGACTCTCCTGATGAGCCTCTTTTAAGACTCACCTCCCTTTTAAGCCTCCCTCTCGAGAGCCAGCAAACTCATGCAGTTGAATCGGAATACTCCGTATCTACCTAAAGTGAGATGGCAGGCTCGGGCTCAACTCTCTGGTACGCCTTAATTTTTCCCGATCTCAAACGCCTGACCGATTCCTCTAATCGACTGAATGGATAAGCCCGTCCTCGCCCTGAGGGGGCAGATTAGGGGGCCTGGTCAGCCCCCTTCCCCATGAGCGACAAAGAGCTGTGGGGAACTCTGCTCCCGCGCTCTGATCCCCTACAAAGTCAGGTGAGCTTATGGCAATCATCCGCGTGCCGGCATAACGTCGCACTCCTAGCGTGCCCGACACTCACGGGTGAAGGACGGTAGCGTGATCCTTGTGCGACAAGCCCACCGCGCCCGAATCGTATGCAGCGTGGCTGCGTTCCTCTCTTTTCTCCTCACGGTTTTCCTCTGGTTTACTGGGCACCGCGAAGAGGGCCTCGTTGTCGGACTCTGGGTTCCTTCGATTCTAAGCAGTGGAAGCTTACTTATCCCCCCGAATGGAGTTAAGCGGGAGTGAGACCCTGATTTTTGTTTTCGGGCTCGTCGTTACCCTCATCTGGAGCGCGATGCTCGGCATACTATTTCGGGGAATCGATGAGGGTTCGGAGGCGGTCAAAACGCAGTCCCCTGACTCCGAGGGAGTTCATCCAGGCAGGGGGGCGGGTATTCCGAGAAACTTATCTTGCTGCGAACCGTTCGTGACATCCAGCGCAGCTATCGAGGTCCTCGTGCTTATCTTCCCCCGAGAGTGGGGGAGCGCATGAAGCGCCGGTGCTAGCCACGCCCTACGGTGGCTGAGTTTGTCGATTTCACTCTACTCCCCAACCCGATCAAAAAGGGACATTTGATGAATCGGTCCTCCGCTCCCTTGCAGATGCGGTGTGAGACCTGGATCTTCCTCCTCCTCGATGGAATGCGTTCCCACCGCTGCTACACCGTCATCGGTGGAGTCTTCCAAACTATGGAAACGAAGTAAGCCATCGAGATGATGGCTATCTACAAGCTGAGCGGTCTCAGAGGGTGATACTGGTTTCGCTAGACCACCGGGGCGCGCTTTATCGAGGGTTAGATAAGACCACGAGGGTTGTCGTCAGGGTATCCGATGAGGTGTCTTTTCCTCAGTGGTAGTGGCAGGGTTAAGTGGGCGGCAGTACAAGTTTATCGATAGATCACACAGAGCCGGGGAATGTTGATGCTCGCAGCTAGCACGGCAACTGGCACATCTTGAATCGTCGGGGCCGCACGGCTCTCCCGGGTAGTTGCAAAGACACATGTTAACATCGTATGCGGCGTCGTGGATCCGTAAATTTGCGTGAAGTTGACGGCATTTATCATCCGCGGACGACAAGACATCAGGGAGAGAGAATGCGCAGTATCTTCGATCACAATCTTTGAGACACGCCCTGCTTCGAGCGTAAGCATAGAGCTCGGAGAGACACATCCGTATCTCAGGATTCGCCGAAAAATCTCGTGCATGGATCGCCTCATGGAGCCCGATGCAACCGAGGACGCATCCATCTAAGTCTGATGAGGTTTGCGACATCTCCTCGAAGAATTCAAGCCACTCAAATGGCGATCGCGGGCCGTTGGGCAGCGGCGGACAAATATTCGGCGGAAACGTGATCTTACACCTCTCGACGTGATATGCGGGGAAATACGGTGGGCTCTCGCATTCAACCGTAACTCCATGGGGGCAGTCCGCAGGCAGCGGCGATTTTAGGTCGGAGATTCGCCCCTGAATGCGGTCTAAAAAGATGCCCTCAGAAAATAGGCGCCCAAGAGCCGAGTCAATTTCGGCATAACTTCCGGGATAGCAGCTCTCGGGATTTATGGTGCCAACTGATAGGTACGGCAGCTCGGATTCCGGTGTGGGAGTTCCGATAAGCGCCAAAAGAAGTCCAATCGAGACCGCCGTAGCTATGACGTAAGCGCTAAAACGAAAAGGCAAATTTTTTTTTAAAAAAGCCATAGTCAACTGGGTCGGCTGAATGGTTGAAACTCTTAAGCAAAATCTGCCGAAGGCGCCCGTGGGGCTTGATCGGAGAGAGCCAGTGGTGGGGTGGTGAATGTAGGAGGAGCTCGATAGGTCGGTACATCCCAAATTTTAACAATCCTTAGAGATTGCAATCTACTCCGTCTGAGGAAGTCTCTGGACCACTCCGGCTTTCCGACCCACATCTTACCCCGAGATTCAGAGAGTTCGGCGGCACGGGGGTGTTCGGAATTGTAGACCTTCCGGGTTACTTTCAGCTGATAAGATACAGTCGTCGTTAAGTGAGACGTCGCAGCGATAAGTTGTATAGATCTAGCGAAGAGAGGCGATTTAGCCAAGCGAGTTGGAGCGCGTATCGACTATCGCGTAGCTGGCTGAGCCTCCTCAAGAAAACGCTGCGCAATGAGCTCAGGGTTGCTTGACCGGCCTTATTAAGGCTTCCCCGCAAACAAAAGAGGGATCTGCGCACCAGAGGCCCCCGGGGTGCTACGAGAACGAGCCCTCCCTAGCCGTCTCTTTCGAGAGCCGTGCTTTTTAAATACTGCATCGGTCGCCGTTTTCTGCTCTACACTCCGTTTAATCCTGTAAAGCTCCCCTCGCATGGCTTTCGACCGCTCCGCCCAATCTATCACCGGGGTCGGATAGTCACCGAGCGCTCTTCCGGAAGCGATCGCTTCCGGCGAGAACTCCTCCAGCTCAGGGATCCACCTCTTGATGAAGCGACACGCTGAATCGTGGTCGAGCTGTTGCTTTATAGGACTATAGACCCGTACCGTGTTAAGCCCCACGACCCCCGCCTGCATCTGCAGTTGACTGAGATGTATTCCCGGCTCGTAGTCCCGGAAAACACCGGCGAGGTGGGGATGAATGAGCCGCCAATCAAGATGGAGCGCATGGCAGGCGAAACTCACCACCATCGCCCGCATCCGAAAATTTACAAACCCACATCCACTAAGGCACCGCATCACCGCATCCACCAACGGAAATCCGGTTCGCCCGAGCCGCCATAATTCAAACAGGTGCGGGTCGTTCTCGTAGGTGAGCTCTCGAAACCCCGGGTGGAGCGACTGAAACTCCATCTCCGGCTCACTTTCAAGTCGCTGAGTAAAATGATCTCGCCAATGAAGACGGCTTAAAAACGCTCCGAGGCTCTGGCACCACCGGCCGCTATCGGGCGCGCTGCTGGAGCGAAGCTCCGTGATCCGCTTCGTTGTCGCCTGGTACACCCGCCGAAGGGAGAGCGTTCCCCACGCTAGGTGCACGGAGAGCCTCGACCCCGCTCCGAATGCGGTATTCGGTGAGCTTATCCCGCCTCGATACCGAATCCCCCGATGGTAAAGAAAATCGCTAAGGGTCGCGTGCCCCGCCTCTTCGCTCACCGATTGCCACTCCCTGGAACCACTAACCGCCCGAATAACCGTTGTACCGGCGGAGCACCGCATCGCTGCTGTCATCGGGATAGTTGTCGGTGGAGTTATGACCGGGGAATCGATGATCCGCTCCCGCCACATCGCGTGCATCGTGTCTCGATCTATTCCGCCCCGTTGGACACTCGACTGCGGAAGTTCTACATACCGGACCCCCCGTTCACGACACCACGCGGTCACCTTTTTGTCCCGAGCGAAAGTCAGCCCGTTACCGACCTCTTCGTGGGCGTATATCGCCTCGATCGCTCGCACCCCGATGATGCGCTCCAAAGTCGGGAGCACTTCATCATAACTTACGTAGATATCACCGCCCCGGCTTCGTAACTGCGAGCGCAGCCCCTCCACCGCCTCGGTCTGAGCATGGAGGTGTAAAGGGGAGTAGTCGGAGCTCGCGAGAATGTGGGGCTCGAAGCAGAAAAGGGGGAGCACGGGCCGTCCCGTCCGAATTGCGGCCGCGAGCGCAGGATTATCATCGATTCGACAGTCCCGCTTAACCCACCAGATTACAAACGGCGTTGACATGACCTTCCGTTAAAACACCCTCCCGGACCGTGTCACGGGACTTGCCAAATTTCAATCCAATCGGCGCGACACTCTCAGGCTGAATCCGGTGTGTGCCCCGAATTACGGGAAGATCTTCCGTTTTTTTCTCCGCACCGTGCTACCGAGAACGAGCGTGGAGCGATGAATATAGCCCACGCTAATGACCAGGCCGCCACTTAATCGTCTGCCTCGGGAGTCCAGAGATCCTGGGGGTAACGAGGGCATAGTACCACTGAAGGAGCGGCCGGGAGCGTGAAACGAAATGCAGTTGTTCCGCTGGTCATGATATACCTCCGCCCTACCGACAACGTCATACCCACAGCCACCTATTCCCCCGATACTTAGCACTCTAGTGAAGGGAGTGAACGATGGACCTTAGCCGAACGCAACGAGCCCGACTTGCCTGCAGCCTCGCTGCGCTCCTCTCTTTCTTTCTTTCCATATACCTATGGTTCACCGGACGCCGCGAAGAGGGGCTCTTTGTGGGGCTCTGGGTCCCATCTATCTTAAGCAGCGGGACGCTACTTATAAACTCGACGCGAGGTGCCCGTGAGTGACTCCCTAATCTTCATCTTCGGCCTCGTCATCACCCTCGTTTGGAGCGCGATGCTTGGGATGCTCTTTCTTGGGATCGAGAAGGATACCGAAGCTGAAAAATCGGAGTCCTAACGGTCTTTACGGTTGTTCCTAACTATCCTAAAGCCCTCTTTCCCCGTCGACTATCAGCCCATACTCCCGCTCAGCGCTGATGTTCTTAACGTAATCGATGCATCGAACGACCCCACCTTATCGACTAAAAACACCGCATGGGTCAAAAGTCCAAGACTTTCGATATACAACCCGAGCCTCTCGCCGAATTCCACGTACTTGTAATCGCTCACTATCCGCATCGCTGAGCATTCTTCGCTCTTTTTCCACCGGGCTTGAGCAAACGGCGGATCCACACTCACCGTAAGCCCGCCGATCGATCTCTTAAATTCCTGCAGCACAACTGTCAGAGCCCTTGTCTGCGCGTGGTACGTAGGTGTATCAACGCTCGGCACCTCCGATAAAAGAAGCGTAAGCCCCGAAACGACGAGATCGTGAGATCCGCTATCCTCGATTCGGGGAGCTCATACACCCGCGCATCGGGCACCGCTTCGTTTAGCCGTAATTAGTTTCCCCGGACCACGAGCATTTTTTCCATTGTGGTGGATGGAGGTGTTGGTGAGTGCCATAGTGAGGAATTCAGACTGGCGGTAACGATTCGCCAACATCAACACGATCCAAATAGTTTCAACTCCAAGACGATTGGACTCACTTACCTCCGCTCGTGACTCGACGGTTCATTCATGTTCTTAAAGCCCTAAAATAGTCGCTTTGCCCCGGTAATTTCGTGATTTCCTTGTTAAAGACGATTGGTTCTCCTCGCGGCGACGACGGTTAAAAAGTGTCTAAACTAAGCCGCAGAGTCCCCGATGTCTAAAAAACTACTCGCCCAGACCGCACTATTTCTTATCACCGGAGTTTCGTTGGCGCCGTATTACGCCGCGGATGCACAGGTAAAATGCTAACAAGCGGCGAATAAGGTTGTAAGAGGGAAGGTGATCCTCCAGCTTAAGGCGGTGACTCGATCTTCCAAATGCAAGAATGGTGAGGTCCTCGCTCAAGCGGGTGCGCAGGGACCAACCGGAGCCACCGACCCCGCTGGTGCCGACGGCTCTGCGGGCGCAAAAGTGGTGTCTGCTGATACCGCCCTCTCCGATTCAAATTTGATGTATACCAACTTCACCGTCGACCCTGGGGTCACTCTCACAGTCCCAAGCGGCACCGTTATTCGGTGCACCGGTCAGTTTATAAATCAAGGCACCATAGCTGTCTCGCCGGGCACATTTGGTGGAAACTACGCCCTTTTTCTGGGTGACTCGCCGCCTTACGGGGTAGCTCCCGCTCACCCTGGTATATCGAACCGAGCCGCCGGGCTTGGAGCCTACGGCGACAGCAACTTGCGCCAAAGAGGAGATTATGGAGGTGTAGGGCTTACAGAAGTTGCAGCACGTGCCCTTCGTTATCCCGGTGTCAACGCCGGTGGAGCTGGTGGAGGCGCTAGTTCGCCTGGTGGGCGCGGGGGTGGTGCGCTTACGGTTCTTTGCCCGAACGGGATCACAAATGAGGGGAAGATCG
>JBJOHD010000214.1:0-6222 GCA_046047875.1 Pseudomonadota bacterium
AACGGTGATTATTCAAAATAGCCTCCTCTCCGTGACCCGTCAGCTCGATCGAATGGTTGACGAGGGCGCTCTTTCGCACGACCTACGCAACCAATACCTCTCGCGGATCCGTGTGATCGCAACCGGAGCGCTCGCCGCACCGGAACTATGGCCGACGCAGGTCGATGTGCGGTTTCTGAACAATCCGAATGATTTTGTTTCGAAGTTCGGTGGATCACTCCCCGACGTGAGCTGGCCCGATATCGACTTCACCGGGGATTCTCACAGCTTCGAAAACTACCTCATTTGGGCGGCCGCGGAGTTGAATTCGGTGCCTGCAGGCGTTAATCCCACCGACGACGCTCTGCCTCCGCCGAACGGCGCACCTCCTCGGCAGGAGCCTAGCGGCACGGCACCGAAGTCGCTTACCCCGCTTCTGATGATGCAAGCAGAGATGGATCGTTCGAATCAGACGGTAGATGAACTCTCTCCGGAGCAGCAGCAGGCTTACTATGCCGCGCTATCGGACGGCATCGAGGCCGTCCGTAGCGACGTGATCGCGGCGCAGCGTGCCGCCATACAGGCTCAGCTTGAGAATCTCCAACAAGCGGATCTGAAGTTTCGGGAGGACTTCAAGGCGCAGTACCAAGTAGCTGAGGAGGGAGCGAAGCTCCTTAGCAGCATAATCTCAACAATCAACCCGAAAGCTGGGGCGATAGCATCGGCGAGCCTTAACTTCTCGCTCAAAGCCGCAATAGGGATTGCGGAGCTTACTGCGCCGATTGCAAATCCTGTTTTGGGCGGGCTCATTCTCTCAAACGCAGTGATGGATCTGCTTTCGTTTGGGCAGGAATCGGGCGATACGAAAATGCTCAAGCAGATTATCTCGATGATAGATCAGCTTCGGGAGGATGTGCACACTGTTTATAAGGAGGTACTCGAGGTGCGGCAAGACCTCGTGGCTTTGCGCCGAAATGTCAACGATCGATTTGATCTGGTCGATCGGCAATTAGATCGAATCGATTCGAATATCACCCGCAACTTTAATCTCACTCTTTTAGCTCTTAACGATCTGCGCTCGGGTCTGGGTGAGGCAAATCAGGGGCTCATAGACATTCGCGCCGACCTCGAAGATTTTAGAGCGGTCTGGTCGGCGAGTGATCAGCGGGACGTGAGGCTTCGGTTCGCTGAATCCTACAAAGATGCTTTTAGCTCGCCGAGACGTGAGTATGCGGGAGAATCAACGTCGCGCAACGTTACCCTCGATCAACTCACCCAATGGGCGAACGCATTTCATACTCACGCGACCGGCTTGATGCACGACGGGGCCTACGGGATGGGGTACGGAGCATTCGATCCGCAGCTAAGCGGTCGCGCCCTCAATACATCGAATCTCCGCGATGGACGGGGGCTCGATCGTCGAGCTGTCTTTTCGCTCGGATTGTGGAGCACCTTCCATCACAGCCTCTGGGTAACTCTGCCGCATGGCAGCTTCGGCGGAGAGGTTCTGCCGGAGATTCGTGCCCAGCAGCCAAGCCCCCTCGATGTAATCGATGCGGCTCAGGCCTACTCCCGTCTCCGAGAGACGTATCCCGAGTTCGTGGATTCACCGGAGCGAAGCGCCCAGATTCTACGGCAGCTGGAGGCGCTCGGGGAGACCGCGAAAGTAGCTCAATCTCCGATCGTACTCGGAACCACTATTTTGCAATGGGCACAGTCGGTCGAAATGCTTGCAGCTGAAATTGAGGCATTTGATAGTCTTATCGAGGAGGCGTGGCAAGGGAACGTAACTCGGCGCGACGGAGAGATAGTGGTCGCGGCGGGGGCGCTTGAAGTAGAGACATTCGTCCAGAACTACGACCTACGGGGCAATTCAAAAATTTTTCTCGTACGGCTCCCCGATCTAAAAGATAAGCCGGTGATAGCTGAGGCGCTCGCCCGAGGATCGATCGTCATCACCGCCACTTTTGAAAATACAGGGCGGGCGAGTGTAGCGGCTTGGGAGGAGTACGAAAAGAAAAGGGTTGAAGCCAAAACTCCGCAGTTCACCAAAAGTGGGGGGCGGATCATCGAAACGTTTCCGCGGCGGCCCGACGGTCCCGAGGCTATCGTGACTTTCCGAGTTAGACCTCGAAACGGCGACGCGAAGGAGGAGAAGATACTCTGCTCCCGCAAGCTTACTCCGAGGAGTCCGGGTCTCCCTACCACTACCGACCCGTTGCGTCGCGGAAGAGCGACGATATTTTCGACGATCGACAACCCGGCGCAATTTTTCGAACGGTGGGAAGGGAGCTACTCTTCTTACCTTCGGCCGACCGAGGCCCGAGAACCGATTAAGCAGGTGCTCGATCCGCCGACCCTGCTGGACAGTGAGGGCAAGCCGATGTACTCCCCCGATGGTCTGCCCCTCAAACGCGATGAAGAGGGGAATGTATACGCCTATGAGCCGGTTTTGCCGAATGAGGAGAGCACGCCGGAGAAGCGAGACCGCGCACTCGCGGAAGATATCGCCATTCGAAAGAAGGTACAAGAGGATCTTGGCCTTACTACTTCCAAAGAGGGAAGTCTGCGAGCGATCTTCGACAAGTATGCTGTGACGACATGGTCAGCTGAGGGTGAGGAACTCGCCAAAGCGGCGCTGGCGCAAGCCAGAGCCGAGCCATCGGTGAAGGTAACCGAGTCGATCATTCAGGCGATGGCGAGTGGCCGGGTTTTTCTCCAGGAAAACCCGGAGTTCGTTCGGGTTATCGAGGGTGTGGAGCGGGTCAACTTCCTCGCGGAAAGGGTGCGTTTCATGGTGGATCTCGGCTGGCGCTCGCGCCTTGGTGTCAGTGACACCGGGATCTTTACTGCTTCGAGCTTTGGACTTTGGGCGTCGGGAAAAGCGGAGGCGCCATCCTCCCCTCTGCCACAGTTTGCTCCGTTCAGTGGCGTTTTATCGAATGAGGAGCGTCGTAATCCGGCGGTGTTTGCGGCCAGACTTCGCCAGATCGCTGGACGTGCGCTGCCGCCGGCCGCTACCGAAGCTGACTATATCGCGGCGAAACTTTTTGTGACCGATTCAGCTGCTCAAGGGATTAGGGAGCCGCTTGATGCGAACGGGCTCGCAACCCTGCTCTGTGATACAAACGAAGCTGAACGGATCGGTTTTCCATTCTTCTCCCTGAACAGAGCTCAGTTGCCGCCAGCCGTCATCTTCCGAGACCTTGAGAGTACCCGGACTCAAATGAGGGGAATCGTTGCTCGCGATAGCAGACGACCGAAGGAATAAAGTAGATCAGGCGAGCAGAGCCTCAGAGGGGCTTTTGGGGTTTCTCCCCCTAGGCGCAGCGCAAACCAATTCTAGACTCCCCTCCCCTTGAGGTCGGAGGGCGACCATCGCTCACCTGGGCGCAGTGCTTTAAGCGCGTCTAGGAAATCAATCCGCTGGAGTGTCCGCCAGTCTGGCCACTCTGGTACGCCCCAACTTTCCAACCCCACGGCGGATCTCGGTGCTCGAAGCGAATCGAAGCCGTAAGAGCCGGCTTCGACTCACAAAAACACCTCAAGACTCCAAGTCAATTGAATTAACAGGGAGTTGGGGCGTACCAAAATCAATGCGCACTTTAGGTTAGGGGGAGGTTTAGATATTCCGTTCATCCCCTCCCTCCCCCACCATCTCTAAAACCTCCCGCCGTATCGCTTGGTAGCGTGCCACCGTTTCTCGATCCTCACTCACCCGCGCTCGAAGGAACCGCCCCGACTCCGAATACTCCTGCACCATCACCACCGCATCATCAAAGAGCCAGAAATCCTCCCCCGCCTTTTCTTGAAGCTCTAAAGAGCACCTCGCCCGATCGAGTAGATAGATCCGCTCCCCCGCCTCTTCGGTGTACCGATACGCCGCTTCGATCTCAAAACGGAGGTACTCTGAAAGCGGGTAGTCGACGAGATGCACCCGCGCCATCGTCCGGCCGCTCTTAACATGCTCTCGAACCAGATCACACCATGAAGCGATCCACTCCCGCCCTGGATCTCTACCCGCCGTAAATACCGGCAAAGGCCTACCCCGCTGGTGCGTGGCAGCTAGGTGACACGTCGAAATAACCGACGCTTGGTAAATCTCGCGGTGATTCTCAACGATTCGGCCGTAGCCGAAGTAGACAATCTCTCACCGCATCACTACGTCAAAGCGGCTTCGGCTCCCAGCGGCGGAACGCAGGCGTCGAGAATCTCCTCTATCCGGGTCTCAGGCATAGCCGCAAGAAGCTTCACGCCGCCCTGGACATTCAGATTTCTCATGAATTGCCGAAATCTCTCACGCTCAAATAGAGCTTTGTCGCCTCTCATGGAATGATGCAACCGACGTAAAATCGAATTGAAAATCCTCACATTCTGGGCAGTCGTCGGCCGTTCCACGATATTCGCCCGGACGTCGGCGTGGTGCAGCAAGCACTCCAATGCCTCGTTGAGTGGAAGATCCTCGCAACGGCTGCAAATTGAGGCTAGCCACCACAGCCGCGAGGCCGCGTTGTTACGCCTGATTCCGCGATCGCCATTGCAGAAGAAATGATCCTTTATATGCTTTACAGCTTTATCAGCTTCCGCCGGGATCGGCCACCGGGATCGCGTGTACTCAAGCAACGAGGTGTGAGTCAAGTACGTCCACAGGCGCTCGTCCCGAGCGAAATACTCACTAATACGGCCGATACCCGAATACACCTTCATACAGGAATCGACCTCGTTGAGATCCTCGGGCGACCCTCTTACCTGCCCTAAGATTCCCTCATCGATCTCCACTGCCGCTTCATGAAAAGCCTCGCGATCGCTTAAAAGATTATCAAAGCGGCCAGAGCGATAGAGCTCGAGATGCTCGTCGATCTTGCAGACGAGCTCACGCATCTTTGTCATTTTTAGAAAGCGCGCTTTCATTTCTCACTCCCGGCAAAAACGTTTGTAAGATGCTTCAAAGGATTCTCCATGAGGAGTTGCGCGAGCTTGCAGGAGTCCTCGCTTTCAAGCTTGAGATCCTTCATAGCTAATCTGCCCTGAAAACTTTTTGCCCATTTGTAGTGCTCGTAATCGCCCAAATCGTCCTTGAGTCGCTGAAGTCCCTGCATCACCACCGCAAAGTAAATCGAATTCAACAGGACCAATCTGTTGGCCGGTTTATTTCGGGCCAAATCAATCGCTTCTTTGTCCGCCGGACTAAGCTGTATTTTGATAAAGTCATCTTCAAAATCCGCCGCCCAGGTACCGACTGGAAGCGAATCTTTCTTCACCAATTCAATCAACGAGACAAGCGAGCGGAAGACCTCTCGTTCGATGTAAAAAACATAGCTTTCATCCTGTGCCAAAACGTCTCCCGCGCTGAACGACAGCGGCCCACCGCCGAACTCCGGATTAATAGCCGAGCAGGAGAATCCGTCGAACCCCCTCACTGCGACTACATACGCATCCACCCGAGTCTCCCCGCGGAGCTTCCCCTTCTCGAACCTATAAGCACAGGAATCAGTTAAAGATTCCACCACCTGCTGGACATAGGTCTCGCGGCACGAGATGAGGCAGACGAACTTCGCATTTCCTAGTCGGACCTGTTCGCGAATCTCATCTACCGAGAGAGCGAAGTTGATACTTGCGGTGATGTCAGAACCGGAAGCTTGGAGGTCAACATCCGCTCGAAATTCGCCATCGAGGTAATCATCACTGCCAGGCCGCAGAACTGGATAGGGGAAAGTCTTTAGTCTATCGAATCTCATATGCCATGACCTTTAAAGCACCGGTAAAAGATTGAGCAAGCTCAATGTCGAGAAGGACTCTCTTCCCGGCCTCAACTTTTATCTCCACACCACCTCTGCGCAGAACGCCATCCCTGCTCGATTTTATTTCAATCGGAACGTCGACATCCGCTCCCGCTTTGCGGAGCTCCACCAAACACACTCCCGATAGAGCAGGGGTGAATGCCAATCGACGGGTGCGCCCGTTCAACATAACAGCGCGAACATTTTTCAAATCCGCAACCGCGTGCGTCGAGGACGACCGCCCCTCGCCGCCCCCATCGCCGCTCTCGCCTGGAATCAACGGAAGCACTCTTTTGGGACCAACTGGACCGGGGGGCCCCATACTGGTGCGTGGCAACTAGCTAACCGCCTGAATCAGCCTGCACTCCGGCGGGAGATGGATCCCTCCTCCCCTCTCTCCACCCGGGGCACGGATCGAATGACCGGGCGACGGTCCCTTGGGTCGCCTTCAAACCGCTTAAAT
>JBJOHD010000215.1:0-2986 GCA_046047875.1 Pseudomonadota bacterium
TCTTGGTGTCGCCAACGATCTTATCCATGCGCTTCGCCCCGATGCGCTGACGGTCGCCGAGGAGGTCAGCGCGATGCCGGGGCTCGTTGCCGCGACCGAACTCGGCGGAGCTGGTTTCGATTATCGGCTGGCGATGGGGATCCCCGACTATTGGATCAAGATTATTAAGGAGCAACCCGACGAAAAGTGGAATGTGGCTGAGATCTGGCGCGAGCTTACCGCTCGTCGGGGGGAGGAGCGCACGATCGGCTACACGGAATCCCACGATCAAGCGCTCGTCGGCGATAAAACGATAATATTCCGGCTCGCCGATAAAGAGATGTACACCCACATGCGGACGAGCGATCAAAGCCTCGTGATCGATCGAGCGGTGGCGCTTCACAAGATGATCCGGCTGGTGACCCTCGCGACCGCGGGGCACGGCTATCTCAACTTCATGGGGAACGAGTTTGGACACCCGGAATGGATCGACTTTCCTCGGGAGGGGAACGGGTGGTCGTACCACTACTGTCGGCGCCAATGGGGGCTGCGTGATGCGGAGATTTTACGCTATCGCTTCCTCGCTGAGTTTGATCGGGGGATGCTCGAACTTATCGGACGGCGGAACATCCTGGCTGAGCCGTGGCCCCGTATGGTTCACGAGCATGTGAGTGATCAGGTGCTCGCCTTCGAGCGGGGCGGATTACTTTTCGTTTTTAATTTTAGCCCAACCGAATCGTATACCGATCGGCCGTTCGCGGTAGCAGCGGGGGGTTATCGCTTAGTGCTCGATTCCGATGCGCCGGAGTTCGGGGGATTTGATCGAGTTGATCGTAGTCTCTTGTATTCAACCCCAAAGAGCGGACCGCTCAAGCTCTATCTGCCGAGCCGCACCGCGTTAGTTTTTGAGCGGGGGAACGGGGTATAGCCCCGCGGCGATACGCCGGTACGAGCCTTCGGCGCGGCTAGGTGTTGAGGTCGCGATACTTGGTGTGCCTCCCGCGAGCTGCATCGACCGGATATTTCGACTCGTTCTTCACCATCTTTTGTCGAAACGCCTCAGGTAGATCGATGCCGAAATCGTGCGCCATGAGGAGGACCCAATAGAGGACATCGGCGAGCTCGTCGCCGAGCTCGGCACGTTTCGCTTCGATATGTGCCTGAACCTCAGCCTCGTTCTTCCATTGAAAGTGCTCCGCGAGCTCTCCCGCTTCGAGCATCAGGGAGAGCGCCATATCTTTCGGTTTATGAAATTGCGCCCAGTCACGCGCCGCGCGAAACGCCAAGATCTGCTCGGTCAACACCTTTAGATCGCTCATACATCACCGTATCTCGTTTGAAAAAGCACCCCATCCGCCGAGCGGCTTATCGTGGCGGCGTGCCGCTACGATAAGAAAGATAACACCGAGGATTAACATCGCGAACGAGAGCCATTGACCCCGGGTGAGGCCGAGAAGCTGATAGCCTATCTGAAGATCGGGCATACGGTACTGCTCACCGATGATTCGAACCACCGCGTAGAGTGAGAAAAACCACCCCGCGATAACACCGGGACGCCGCGGGATCCGCCAGATGAGCATCAAGACGACGAAGAGAAAGAGCCCCTCGAGCCCCGCCTCGATGAGCTGGGAGGGATAGCGGGTGGTGAGCAGCGGAGCCAGCGTCGCTGAGAGCGGGGCGCTGCCACCTTGTATCCCATCGATGATCCTGTGCAGGACCGTGGTAACGGTATCAAAAGAGCGGGGATCGGCGGCGCTGCGGGCGAGGAGTTCACCCCACTGGCTGGAGGGTACGCCGACCTTTTCGACCGCCGGGGCGAGCGTTTCCAGCCGCGCCCATTCGTGGCCCGGCCAGGCGAGGATATCTTGAGGGAACTTTACCCCGAGCGGATATCCATCGGGAGCGGGGCGTCCCACCAGCTCTCCGTTGATGAAGTTAGCGATCCGTCCGAAGAAGATCCCGATCGTACCTCCGAGGGTTGTGAGATCGAAAAGATGGAATGCGGGGAGCTTATGCTGACGGCCGAATAGTACGCACGCGATAATTATCCCGATTATCCCCCCGTGGCTCGCCATCCCACCCTCGTTGATGGCGAGAACTCCCCAAAACGGAAAGTCGCTGCGAAACGACAGGAAGAGATCGGGAGAATAAAAGAGACAATATCCGAGACGCCCCCCGATCACGGTGCCGAGCGCGACCGTGAAGACGAAATCCCCAGCGAGCTCAGCGGGGATCGGCGAGATGCCGCGACGAGCGAACCAACGAATAAGCAGATAGCCGCAGTAAAATCCCACCAGATAAGCGAGACCGTACCAGCGGATTCCGAACGTAGCGGTCAGCTGAATCGCGAACGGGTCGAGGGTGAGCAGGTATGCGTCGTTAATAAACATCGAAATTCATCGAACAACCGTGATGCCTCGACCGTACCAACTTTGGTGAGCGGGGGAAACTCGATTTCCGGGGTGTCGGTGCGGTGACAGAGCACGGGGAGTGGACCGAAGGGGGGCAATCGATTCAGCGCGTTATCGAGGCGGTGCATGGCATATCGATTGCTCAGTTTACCGTAGAGTTTCAAATGGAGATCAAGATGTTTAACTTTCGTACCGCTGATTCTATCGCCCGCGAACAACCGCTCGATAGGAGCGCTCTTTGGGGGGTAGGGCTCTGTCTTGTCCTCGTCGGCATCGGCGTTCTGGGCAGCGGGCAGGGGGGGAATTTCATCGATATCCCCAGCTTTTTATTGGTTCTCGGGGGCACCATCGGAGCTGGTTTGGTGCACTTTCCCCTTCCTGATCTGCGTGCGGCGGGACGGGCTTTCCGGGAGATTTTAATCGAGAAGACTTACTCACCGCTCGGACGGATCCAGTTCTTTGTGAACCTCTCGGGAGCGGTGCGCCGCGACGGTTTTTTGACGCTCGAGCGGGAGGCGCGGGGATGTCGCGATCCGTTTTTGCGGAAAGCATTGGAGATCAGCGTCGATGGGCACTCCTCTGACGACATCCGGCGG
>JBJOHD010000216.1:0-4165 GCA_046047875.1 Pseudomonadota bacterium
TCGGGGGGCCAAACGACCCGCGGCATAACCCCTCAGTTTAAGGGGAGTTTCTCGCGAGTGAGGGCAACGGGAGCGTAAATTTTTGCAGAGGGCGTGGTAGCGTGTGTCAGGGGGAGGGGGATCACGGTTGAGCGGGGCCCCGCCGACACGAAAGTGTGCGGTGAGCTGACCGGAGCTCAACGTCCGCGCCGAACTTAATCGGAGTACCCTGCGATGTTTTCTCCGCCCGGGGCGGGTGACCCCCCGAGCGCAGCGATAGAACCGCTCGAGAGTCGGGTACCCCACGACTTCAGACGGGAGGCCGCGGACTTTCGTGGAGTGTGCTCGTTAGCTGAAGAGGGCGCGAACCGCAGCGACGTTGATGTTTACTGCAAGAGCTTGGGTTGGGTTCGCCACGATCTCTCGCGAAACCCGCTCCGCGACCCGTGTCGCCTCCTCAGGGTTTCGAATCGGTCCGTCGCTCGAACTAACCTCCTCCGCAGGGGCAAAACTATCGACCCCCTCCGGAGCGGATACTATGACCGTCTCGCGTCGTGTGGTCGGGGCATCGACCGTTTTTCGCCGCGGCTCCGCTTCAACCGGTGGAGGTGGGGGCGGTTCGGCCGCGACTGCGGTCTCCCGTACACTATCCTCCGCCGCTTGAACGCCCGACTCAATGGAGCGCACGATGCGGGTCGAAACTTTATCTTTGAACTCCCGTTCCGGGCTGGTATCCGGTGTCTGATTGGACTGCATCGCTTCCCGACGACGGGGCTCCGGTGAGCCGTTCGGCGAAGGTGGGGTGGGGCGTGTTCCTTTTATCCCGTCTGTCATCGGGTGCTCCTCTTCTCTGCGCGTCATCCGCTACGCCCTTATCAGGTCGGCACCCGAACCCCCTCGATTAACGATCCACCGCCCTTTTCCCCCCTCTTCTGGTACGCCCCAACTTTCCTCCGTTTCGCGGAGACACCTCGGAACGGAGGTAAACCCCCGTAAGGTATAGATTCTCTCGCGGAGCTTCCTTTAAGGAGATTGAAGGGCGCTGTCGGCGCGGGTTTCGCCCGGCCCCCGGGCCTCGACGACGGCGTGAGATGTTCTGGGGGCTTAGTTGAAGAACGAGCGCGCTTTTCGGGCCTTCCGTGCGTCGTCGAGCGATATCGGAGTTCGATCCGCCTGCTTCGGTGTCTTGCCGCCATCAAGTACCTCGATAAGACGACCCCGGGGGGCCTCCCCACTCGAGGATTCTATCGCCGATACGATGTCGGAATAGAGACTGTCTTCGAACTCTTTCATCCGTCTATCGTCGTTCGAAACGAGTCGCTCGGAGCCGGCGGCGATACGCTTAATGACCCGGTCGAAGACGCCGAGAACGAGCTTCTGTTCCGACCCGCTAAGCTGCGAGAGCGAGTCGAGCACCTCAACCGCACGATCTCCCCCGACATCCTCAAGGAGGGTCTCAAGTTGGAGCTGAAGGCTCAGGAAATTCTTTGAAAACGAGCCCGATGATTTACTACCCATCTTTTTCACAGCGTACTTCCCGTATTTACTTTTCCCCTTATCCGTGGATGAAGGCGACTTGCTTCCGTTTATAAGCAAGAGCCCTGCCGGGACATAACAAGCTGTTTTTGTTGATATTTCGGATATATGCCTGCGCCGATTCCGACCTAAATGAGGTCGCACTGTCCTAAAAGAAGACAGTTCCCGATGACTGCGGAGAGGAGCGAGCCCGTGGTCGGATTACCCGACCGCTGCCACCGGTTGGGCCGCGAATTGCGCCGCGAGATATCGATAGATGGATTCCGCGTCGTAGCTATGAAGGGCGTGCTGCTCAGCCTGACTGCCGTGGGGAACGAATTCATCACCCACTCCAAAGCGCCGCACTGTGGTCTTAAGCGCTATACCAGAGTCGTTAACAAATTCAAGCACCGCCGCACCGAACCCCCCCGCTAACGTGTGATCCTCCACCGTGCACACCACGGGGTACTGCGGCATCTCACGGGCGAGGAGCTCGGTATCGAGCGGTTTTGCAAACCGCGCGTTGATAATCGTCGTCGTAATCCCGCTTTCATCGCGAAGCCGCTTCGCTGCTTGCTGGGCGTAGCCGACGAGGGGCCCGAACGCCACGATAAGTGCGTCGGTGCCCCGCTCAACCACCTCCGCTTTGCCGATCTCTAGCTGTTTATACTCGGGATCGAGCACGGCCCCGACACCGTTTCCGCGGGGGTAACGAACCGCGATCGGACCGTTGTGGTTCACCGCCGTGAAGAGCATATGCCGGAGCTCGTTCTCATCTTTTGGCGACATGACCACGAGATTCGGGAGACTTCTAAGATAGGTGATGTCGAACACCCCTTGATGGGTTTCTCCGTCGTTACCGACCACTCCGCCCCGGTCCATGGCAAACACCACCGGGAGGTTTTGGATCGCGACATCGTGCACCACCTGGTCGTAGGCACGCTGCAGGAAGGTCGAGTAGATCGCACACACCGGCTTGAAGCCCTCGCACGCCAGCCCCGCGGCGCACGTTACCGCGTGTTGTTCACAGATCCCGACATCGAAGAACTGTTCAGGGAGAGCCGCTTGAAACTTATCGAGGCCAGTTCCTCCCGGCATCGCTGCGGTGATCGCTGCGATCTTCGGGTCGCGTTTCGCAAGCTCGATCATCGTATCAGCGAAGACAGCGGTGTAGGCCGGGGGCGGTTTGACCGCTGGCGCGCCGCCTACGAACTCGCCTTTCGAGCGGTCGAACGGATTCACCCCGTGCCATTTAATCGGGTCGGCCTCAGCGGGCTCGTACCCTTTACCTTTCTGGGTGTAGCAATGGATCAGGACTGGAACATCTTGCTGCTTCGCGTTCTGGATCGCGCTAACGAGGTCACCCATATTGTGACCGTCAACCGGGCCGATATACCGGAAACCGAACGACTCGAAGAGCATAGCGGGGCCGGCGAAGAAGCCTTGGGCCGCCTCCTCCGCGCGGTCGATCGCCTTATAAACGATCTCCGGTACATACCCTTTACGGTAGAGGTTCTTAAACCCGGAGCGGGCGACGGTCGAGGCTTTCGATGTCACCGCTTTCGAAAAAAGCCAGCTGATCGCCCCAACGTTCGGTGAGATGGACATCTCGTTGTCGTTGAGCACAACGATAAAATTTTTAAGACCAACGTGTCCGGCGTGGTTCATCGCTTCGAACGCCATCCCGGCGGTGAGCGATCCGTCCCCGATTATAGCCACGGTGTAGCGCTCCGGATTCTCGCGCTGCTGCGCGAGGCTCATACCCACCGCAGCCGAGATGCTTGTGCCGGCGTGCCCCGCACCAAAGGAGTCGTACTCGCTCTCGTTCCGCTTGAGAAATCCGGAGACCCCGCCTTTCTTACGGATCGATCGCATCCCGTCCCGACGTCCGGTGAGCATCTTGTGAATGTAAGCTTGATGTCCAACATCCCACACGAGCCGATCGTTCGGGGTGTCGAAGAGGGCGTGGAGGGCGACGGTCAGCTCGGTTGCCCCAAGACTCGAGGCGAAGTGGCCCCCTGAGGACGATACCGAGTCGATTAACTCATCGCGAAGTTCCGATGCTACCCGCTGGAGCTCCTCCGGGGGTAATCCGCGAAGTCCGCGGGGGAGTTCGAGTGAGTCGATTAACTTCGTCATGGCGTGGCCCGTGAAAACGATCCGCGAAGCTTTGTTCTGCAGGAGTTGCTGCTGAAGCTCCGCCCGGCGGAGTATACCCCGGGGGGAGGGGGGAGGCAAATAAACGAGGTCCTCGTGAGGCGGAGCTTCAGTGGCGCTATGGCGCTGAATATTAAAGGGAAATTTATCATTCCCCGAACCTCCTCGGTGAGGCGGAGGGAGTGCGGTAGATGGTCAACAAAAAGGGCGCCGATGGGCGCCCTTTTTGAACGGTATCCGACTGAGCTTACCGCTGAGCCGTCTCAGGGGAGAATCCGGAGAAGTGAACCCGACGATTCTTTGTCCAGGCGTCCTCGGTTCCGCTCGGATCGAGGGGGACCTCCTCGCCGTAGCTAATCGTGTCGATCTTCGACCCGCCCACCCCGAGGCTCGCCAAAACCTCTTGAACCGCACGGGCCCGCGCTGCGCCGAGCGCCATATTGTACTCAGCGGTACCCCGCTCGTCGGTGTGCCCTTCAAGTTGGATGGAGAGCCCCGGATTTTGCCTTAAGAC
>JBJOHD010000217.1:0-2791 GCA_046047875.1 Pseudomonadota bacterium
TGGGAGTGGGGCGCCGAACTATCTCCTCGAATGTGTTGAGGGCCCCGAGCACGCTCCGATGTTCGTCTCGGTGGTCGAGGTCGATGGACAGATCGTCGGCCGAGGGCGAGGAAACACTAAAAAGGCTTCGCAGCAAGCTGCCGCCGCTGAGGCGCTTGAGCGGCTAAAAAGCATTGATGCGATCGATGCGAAATTATTGACCGCGACCCCCACCGCGGCGGCTCAAGAGACGGAGTAGTATATGACCCGTAAAATCCCCGCAGTAGCTATCGTTGGTCGGACAAACGTCGGTAAGTCGACCCTGTTTAATGCGATCGCTGGCCGGCGTGTCGCTGTCGTGGAGGATACCCCCGGAGTAACCCGTGACCGCAATTATCTGGTTATTGGGCGACACGGTTTCCCGTTCACCCTCATCGACACCGGGGGGCTTATCGGTGAGGAGGAGTCGGGAATTGAGGAGGCGGTGCGGCTCCAGTCCGACATCGCCATTAAAGAAGCCGACCTCATCTTAGCGGTGTTTGACGGGCTCGCCGGTCCACAACCCCATGACGCTGATGTTGTCGATAGCCTCCGTCGGTCCGGTAAGCCGGTCATCGCTGTCGTCAACAAATGCGAGAAGCCTGCAACTGCAGAGTTCGCAGCGGAGTTCTATGCACTTGGACTCGACGATCTGGTCTTTGTTAGCGCCGCGCACCGAATCGGTATTCAACAGCTTATCGCCACGATCCGTGAACACCTCCAGATAAAAGACACCGATCAATTTGAGGAGCGTGAACCGCTCAAAGAGGCGATCCGGGTCGCTATCTTGGGTAAGCCGAACGTCGGTAAGTCGACCTTAGTGAACACGTTGGTCGGAGAGGCCCGTGTCGTAGCATCTCCGATGCCGGGAACCACCCGTGATAATATCGATGTGACGGTGAAGCGGGACGGCCATACCTTTGTTGTCGTTGACACCGCAGGGCTCAGGAAGAAGAACAAAGTTGACCCCGAATCAGCCGAACGGTACGGCAACCTCCGCTCGCTGAAAGCGCTCGTTCAGTGCGACGTGGCGGTGTTGATGCTCGATGCAACCGCGGGTCTTCCCACCGAGCAGGATGCACGGATCGCAGGACTGATCCACGAGAGGGGCAAATCGCTTATCATCGTAATCAATAAGTGGGACGCCGTCGAAAAGGATCATACGACGGTGAAGGCGTTCACCGATATGGTGCACGAGGTGTTTAAATTCGCCCGTTACGCCCCGATAATCTTCGTATCGGCGCTCACCGGTCGGCGGTGCCCTTCGATCTTGGATACCGTTCTCGAAGTGTACGAGGCGGCGAACACCCGTATCGCCACCTCCGATCTGAACCGTCTCCTCGACCGGGCGTTCACTGAGAAGCCCCCGCCGGTGTATCGGGGACATCCGGTGAAGCTCTTCTTCGCGGTGCAGGTTAGCGTAACTCCGCCGACGATCGTTCTCTTTCTTAATTTCCCGAAGCGTATCAATTACGGATACGAGCGGTACCTTAAGAACCAGATCCGCGATGTCTATCCGTTTCCCGGGAACGACATTAAGTTTCAGCTCAAGAAGCGCTCTGAGAAGGCTGACCAGACCCGCTCCGACGCCCGTTCCTAGCATTTCTGGCGGGATGGGACGACCTCCCCTGGAGCCTCACGGTCTCCAGGGGGTTAGCATTTGAGCTTTTCCGGTTATTTGCTATAACCAGCTGAAATCTCAATTCCTATCGGGTTGCTCCATGCAAGAATACGTCCTCGTCCTCGATTTCGGCTCTCAATACACCCAGCTTATCGCTCGACGAACCCGTGAGCTCGGGGTCTACAGTGAGGTAAAGCCGTGCACGGTAAAGCCCTCAGAGATAGATTCTGCGGGGCTCAAGGCGGTAATCCTCTCAGGTGGACCAGCGAGCGTCACCGATGCCGAGGCTCCGGCGTTCGATCCTAAGTGGCTTGAGATCGGGAAGCCGATCCTCGGGGTGTGCTACGGTATGCAGTTGATCGCACACCTCCGGGGGGGAACGCTGGCGAAGGGAGCGAGCCGTGAATACGGTCACTCCGTTCTTGAGATCGTCGATACCACAGCGATGTTCAGCGGGTTTGAAGCGGGGGAGAAGACGAGTGTCTGGATGAGCCACGGGGATCATGTGGTCGAGTTGCCCCCCGGGTTTCGAGTAACCGCCAAAAGCCCTGGATCCCCAATTGCGGCGATGGCGAACCCGTCTGAGAATATCTACGCCCTCCAGTATCACCTCGAGGTGGTTCACACCCCGCGGGGCAAAGATATGCTCGAGAATTTCCTCTTTTCGATCGCGGGGTGCGGCCGTACTTGGAATCCGGCGAACTTTATCGAGACCTCCATAGGAAAGATCCGTGGCACGGTAGCTGCTGGAGCGAACGTCATCTGTGGTTTGAGCGGTGGAGTCGACTCAACGGTGGCTGCGGTGCTCGTGGATCGGGCGCTCGGTGACCGGCTCCACTGCATCTTCGTTGATAACGGGCTCCTGAGAAAAGGGGAGGCCGAAGAGGTTATGGCACGGCTCGGCAAAGATGGCTTGGGGCTCAACGTGCAGTTAGTCGATGCGAGCGAGGAGTTCCTAACCGCGCTCCGTGGGGTGACGAGCCCCGAGGAGAAGCGCAAGATTATCGGTCGGGTGTTTATCGAGGTCTTCGACCGGGCGGCGGCGAAGATCCCGAACGTGACACACCTCGTCCAGGGAACCCTTTATCCTGATGTGATCGAGAGCGTTTCGGTACGTGGTCCCTCAGCCACGATTAAGACCCACCATAACGT
>JBJOHD010000218.1:0-10922 GCA_046047875.1 Pseudomonadota bacterium
GTTCCTCGCGGGTATCATCTTGAGTTCGATCATGGCGCTCGTCACCTTCGGAGACTTCTCCCATGTTCTGCAGGTGTGGCTCGTCTTTGCGATCGTGCAAGGACTTGAGGGAACCGTGATCACCCCCCGCATCCTCGGAGAGAAGGTGGGGCTCTCGCCGCTTGCAGTGATCCTCGCCCTTGTCGTCGGCGGCCAGCTTTTCGGGCTCCTCGGGGTATTCTTAGCGGTTCCCGCGGCGGCGGCTCTCCGGGTATTGGCGGGGTATCTTCACAGGCGGTTAGTGGGTTAGGGGGGGAGGGGAAGCATATTGATCGGCCCTTCTCGGCCGTTTTAGGGCCTTATCATTTGAAAACCCCGCCCCGTTCCACGTATGATGGCTCGCGGCAGGCACCATGGCAGAGCTACGTTCCAACGATTTCATCTTCGATGCTCCTCAGGTAAAGCGGCTTATCGAGCTCGCCATCGAGGAGGATCTTCCGGCGGGTGATGTCACCGCGGAGCTTACTATTCCAGCCGATCGGATCGGCCGGGGGACGATTATCGCCCGTGAGCCGCTGGTGGTGTGTGGTGTCCCGATCGCGGCAGCGGTATTTCGAGGTTTCGGCTGGCCGGTGACGGTCGAGCCGCAGGTGACAGAGGGAAGCGCGGTCGTCGCTGGAGCTCCCTTGGCGCGGCTCTCCGGTTCGGTTCGACACATCGTCGCCGCCGAGCGGATAGTACTGAATTTCATGCAGCGCCTCTCCGGCATCGCTACCGGAACCCGGCGGGTGGTCGATCACGCCCACGGGATCACCGTTCTCGATACTCGCAAAACTACCCCGGGGTGGCGTCTCCTTGAGAAGTATGCGGTGCGCACCGGCGGAGGAGCGAACCATCGGGGAAGTCTGAGCGATATGGTGCTCGTCAAGAACAACCACATCGATGCTCGGGGCGGGAGCGTTCGGGCGACTTTGCACGGTGTCTTCACCGCGAAACCGCTGTATCTCCCGGTTGAGGTTGAGGTGCGCTCGCTCGCGGAGCTTACCGAGGCGCTCGAATTCGATGTGGCGGTCATTATGCTCGACAATATGCCCACCGCGCTTATCGCCGAGGCGCTCGCGCAGATCGCTGCAAAGAAGCCGGGTATCGCGGTGGAGATCTCGGGGGGTGTCACGGTTGAGCGGCTGCCGGAGCTTGCTCGGGTGGGGGTCAAAATCGTTTCGATGGGGGCGCTCACGACCCAAGCTCAGAACGTTGATATCTCCCTGCGTCTTGAGGGGGGTGCCGTATGAGTCTCGGGGATCCTCAACGCCTAACCTCGTGGGAGGCACGGATAGTCGCGGCATTGCCCCGGGGTTGGCGTATCGAGTGCTACAGCGAAGTGCCCTCAACGATGGACACCGCGCGGGGATTCTCAGTTCGACCGGGCGAGGCTGCACTCGTGATGACGGAGCGGCAGCCCCAGGGGCGGGGACGGCAAGGCCGTTCGTGGGTCGCCCCCTCAGCGGGATTTCTCGGTACATTCATCTTCACAACCGGACGACAGGTTAACGCGTTGGGGGGATTCTCCCTTGCTGCCGGGGTCGCGGTGTACGAGGTGCTCCGTGAGCTCGGATGTCACGTTGGGCTTAAGTGGCCGAACGATCTCTTGACCCCTGATGGGCGGAAGATCGGGGGCATCCTTGTCGAGCTCGTGCCCTCAGGAGATCTGACGACCGTGCTCACCGGTGTCGGGGTCAACCTTGCCGGTGAGCCGCAGGGTGTCGCTGGGGTGACCTCGGTTGAAACCCTCGGGGGCACCCCGATAGCACCCTCTGATTTTGCTATAAGGCTCGCGGAGAAGCTTTGGGGCATCTGGCTTGAGTTTGAAGCGCACGGTCTGGAGACGATCCGGCATCGTTGGCTGGAGGTGGCGCTCTACGTCGGAGATGTTATCGGAGTCGACCTCGGTCAGGAGACTGTGCGGGGCGTTTTTACCGGAATAGATTCGATCGGAAGGATGGTTCTCGATGACGGGGGCACCGCCCGTGTTGTCGCTGCGGGACATATCGTAGAGCGGCCAGGTTTGTGAGGAGAGAGCGCGGTTATGTTACTCGTTATCGATATCGGTAATACAAATATCGTGATCGGAGCGTTCAAGGGAGAGGAGTTACTCTTCGAGTTCCGGCTTAAAACCGATCCGGGGCGCACCCTCGATGAATATTCGGCGCTTCTTTTCAGTCTTATCGATCGAAAGCTTGGGCCGGGGGCGGAGTTTAAGGAGTGCGTTATCTCGAGCGTGGTCCCCCCGCTCACGAACGATCTCGTGCGTCTCGTCGAAGATAGCTTCAAGCTAAAGCCGCTCGTCGTGGGGCCGGGTATCAAAACCGGACTCTCGATTAAGATCGCGAATCCGAGCACCGTGGGAGCCGACCGAGTCGTGAACGCCGTAGCCGCGAAGGTCCTCTTCGGCACGCCGGCGCTCGTGATCGATTTCGGCACCGGGACGACGTTCGACTACATCAGCAAAGAGGGGAATTACGAGGGGGGAGTAATCTGCCCCGGCGCGTTCATCGCGCTCGACGCGTTAGTAAAAAACACCGCGAAGCTCCCCCGGATAGAGTTCGCCTGGCCGAAAAGTTTCGTGGGGCGCGATACGATCTCAGCTATGCAAGCGGGGGCGGTCGGCGGCTATGTCTGTATGGTCGACGGGCTCGTCGATCGAATCGTCGACGAGTTGGGCCCGATCGAGCATGTGGTCGCGACGGGAGGGCTCGGTCGCTTGTTCTCCGCCCATTCCGGCCGGATTCGGCGGTACGATCCCCATCTCACCTTGAAGGGGATGCGCATCCTCGCGGAGCTGAACCGAGCCGAGCTTTGAAGTTCCACGCGGGCCCATCGTGAGGGCCGCTAGATGACTGTAGTTGTTGTAAGCCTTCGGCGAGCAGGCAAGCCCCGTTTAAAGGTTGCGCTGCACCTCTTGAAAGACCGCCCCGAGTCTCGCAAGCGAGGCCTCACGGAATAGACCGTTCGCAGCCCGCGTAATCCGCTCGAGGTCGGTAAAATCGGGATCCTCCCGACTAATCGCCACGATGATTAGGTTTACATCGTGTTGAGAGAATTTAGTGTTGATAGTATCAGTGAGACTTTGAACGGAAGATTCGGAATTCTTGTCTTGGCCATCGGTGATAACAAGTATCGATTTGCGATACGACTGAAGGTCTGAGGTGGCGATAAGCTCGATCGCGGTGCGAATCCCATCATAAACCGCGCTTCCCCCAAGCGATTGAATCGGGTCGAGCGCACGAATAAAGTCCCCGGTGTCGGTAGAGAATTTCGACTCGACCTTGGCGGTGGTGGAGAAACTGACGAGCCCCTTCTTATCTCGGTCAGGGAGTCGGGCCACGAGGTTCCGAATGAAATCCTTCGAGAGCCGTAAGCTCTCACCCTCCATACTTCCCGAGTTGTCGAGCACGACAGCGAGCGCCGCGGGACGCTTCAAATCACCCCAATGTTCAAGGAGGGCCTGGACGGCTTTCCCCTCGGCGGGAGGAAAAACCTTGGAGGGGGCAGAGAGCTCAACCCCGAACTCGGGGGTTAGCGGGGCTCGCAGAGGACCCGTCGATTCGGGTACGCGGAATCCCTTCGCTGTGGCTGCCTCCCGTCCTACAGGACCCCGTAAAAGCGCACCAAAAAGACGCAGCGTTGCTTGGTGCGCCGGAGTCACCCAATCGGCTTTCGAAACGCAGAACTGATAGTCTTGCACAACCGACCCTTCCTCCGGGTAGAGGGCGATAAGTGGGTGAGCGCCCGGCCCCCGATTCACGTTGTAAAGAGCGAGCTGCTGCTCCGAGGTAAGGGTAAAGCGTATCCGTTTCGTTGTTGCCCGCGCGGTTCTCTCGAGGAGAAACGCCTCGCTCATACTGTAATTCGAAACGACATCCTCAAAACGCTCGAGTCTTTTAAGGGTCAGTCCTCCAAGGAGTCCCTCCGCAGTCAACGGCCCGGCGGTATTGGCTGCGAGGTAAGCAAGAAGAAGCAGGCTGTCGGTTCCGGTCACCGACGATTCCGGAGCGGCGTGTGAATACGCTAGATAGTTCGTATCGGGTGCGGTCGAGGCCTGCGCAAGTTTCGACTCAAAAACCTCTCGCCACGAAAAACGGTTTGTGGAGGTGTTGAAAAATTCCCTACTTTCGGGCCGGGTCGCAGCCACTATCGGGGTCGTAAAGAGGGGCTGGCACTCGACCTGCTCTGCACCGAGTCCGGAGATGGAGGAGTTTACCAAGTTGACCAATGAGGAGGAGGGCGCAACCCACGCTTCGCTCTTTAACTCCCCGGAGGCGAGCTTACGAGCGGCTACTACCCCTAACTCCGACACGAGCTCTATCGTAATCTTCGTTCCATCGGAGAGGGTGGGATTCTGGACATAAAATCGCTCCTTGAGGTCGCTCAGATAAGCGCGGAGCTCCGGCCCGTGAACGATGCGCACGGTGGCGGACTTCACTGCCGGGCGGGGCTCCTCACGACGCTCACACCCGAGCAATAAAGGGACCGAACAGAGGACACCGAGCACACGCCGCATGGTGCGATTCGGTCCTCCCAAATCTCGCGGTTTACCAGGAGGAAAATACACCATCATGCAGAACCTTTTTCGCAGCTGTTTACTCGTCCTTTGAATCCTTCGTGCTCCGTTTCCCGAGGCGGAGGAGGGCAATCATCGCCCGATTCCACTGCCGAGCCGGCACGGCGGGGGCACCCGCGTAGTCCCCCTTTTCAGGGATGTCGGTCACCACCGCCGATCGCGAAGCAAACCGGCTCCCTGCGGCTATATTTATATGGTCAGCCACTCCGACACTTCCAGCGAGTACCACCTGATCACCGATCTTGGAGCTCCCGGCTATCCCCACCTGACCGCATAAGATCGAGTGCTTGCCGATCGCGGTGTTGTGTCCGACCTGCACAAGGTTATCTATCTTCGTGCCGAGTCCGATCGTCGTCTCCCCGAGGGTCGCTCGATCGATGCAGCTATTAGCGCCCACATCGACTCGGTCGCCGAGTGTGACCGTACCGACCTGGGGGACGGGAACCAGTCCTCTCGCGGGATCGGGGGTGTAACCGAAACCGTCGGCGCCGATTATCGCGCCGTTTTGAACCACCGAGTCTGCACCCACAACGCACTCCTCGCGCACCACGACACCGGAGTGGAGCACCGTCCGGGGGCCTACCTTAACCCCGGGGTACAGCACCACATGGGGGTGGATCACTACATCCTCACCAAGGACGACCCGCGGGCCGATCGAGGAGAACGCCCCGACCGTCACCCTCGCTCCGATCTGCGCGGTCGGATCGACATCGGCTTTTGGGCTTATACCTGGTGGGATCTCAGCATCCTCGAAGAAGAGTGGGATAATCTTTGTGAGCGCGAGCACCGGATCGGCTACCGCCACGAGGGGCAGAGGAGGGGCTTCTCCGGTCGATACCGCCCGGGCATCCACGATCACCGCGCCACACCGTAAATCCTTGAGCGCCTTCGCAAGTTGGCTCGCGGTCGAGGCGCGGCTAAAGGTGATACCGTGCGGAAGGGGAGCATCGAACGGACAGATCGAATCGATCCCCGTTGCCTCATCGCCGACGAGGGTGCCCCCGATGACCGTGGCTATATCGCGGAGGGGGATCGGAGTTTTGAGATTTTTTCGGGGCATCTTAACAACGTTCGCTTTTAACGACCGCGGACACTATAGGAAATCGGGGGTAGGATGAAAAGAAAGGACCTTGCGGGAGGTGTTGAGGAGTGGGCGAAAAAAAAGCACTCACCCGTTTCCGAGTGAGTGCCCCGTCTTTGGTAGAGTCTGAATCGTCCGCGGGAGCCATTCGGGAAGCTAAGAACGGGGAGGGATGGCTGCCCACCGACGAACCCTACTTTCTTAATGATCGCGGATTCTCAGGGGGGCGTCAATAAAACAATGTTACGTAGTTTTCGTAATTTCATCCCCCGGCCCCTCGGGACTCGAGTCCTCATCGGCTGGGCGCGCTGCGGTGTAGCGCACTACGATGATGCTGATGCCGAAGAGGAGCATCAGAGGCCCCGCCATGAGAAACTGGGTAAGCACATCGGGGGGGGTGAGGATCGCTGAAAGGACAAAGATAATCACCACGGCGTACCTTGCACCGCCGATAAGGGTGCGGTGGTCGATGATGCCGAGGCGCCCAAGAAAGAATGCTATTACTGGGAGTTGGAAAACCGCTCCAAATCCCACCAGCCCCTGAATCATTAAGGCGAGGTGTTCACTGATACGCACAGTGGGGGTGACCCCGATCGAGAGGTACTCCGCCCTAAAAAAATCAAACGCGAAGGGGAATACCCAGGTGTAGCAAAACCACACACCGAGGAGAAAAAGCCCGGTTGTGGAAACCACGAACGGTAGGGCGAGCCGTCGCTCCCGGTCGTAGAGTCCCGGAGCGATGAAAAGCCACAGTTGAAAAAAGAGCACCGGGCTTGCGAGAACGATCCCCGCAAAGAAGGCCACTTTGAGTTTAAGGATGAACGCCTCGGCAAGCCCCGTTCCGATCAGGATATTGTCTGGAAAAGCATCGAAGTACGGGCGCGAGAGGAAGTCAAAGATCTCCTTCGTAAACGAGTAGGCCACGATCGCCCCACCGAGGATAGCAAGCACCGAGATCACGATGCGCCGCCGGAGTTCGCGCAGGTGACCGAACAGATCCATCTCGCCGATCTCGCGGGGGGTCAAGCTCATGACGGCTTACCGTTCGTCTCTGGGGAGGGGGCCGGCGGAGCGGGCTCGCTCGGGGTCGCTCCCGAGGAGGGCGGCGGGGGCTCAGCGATGAGGTCCGTTCTCATAGATGTAAGTTCCCGCCGAGCGGTGTCCACGGGGTTGTAGACGGTGTGGTAGAACTCCCGACGAAGGGAGTCGGAGGTCCTCCGCAGGTCGCCGGTCCACTTGCCGAATTTTCGCGCGATCTCAGGAAGCTTATCCGGCCCAAAGACGAGGAGCACGACCACGAAAACGACGATAAGCTCGGGTAAGCTTACTCCGAACACTGGGTAGATCCTCGAAAACGCACCTGGAAACGGTGGCTGTACAGCTGGGAGTATCGCACCTTGAGCGAAGGGTGCCAAGTGCGGCCCCTCCGTTCTCATTCGAGGGCTTCCGTGGCATGATCCGGGCGCAGTTTAGGGAGGGGACGGTGCCGCTCGGGAAGATGTTTATATTTATCGGACTCGGGCTCGCCCTCGCGGGGGTAATCCTCCTCTATGCTCCGGGGGTGCTCACCTGGTTCGGACGGCTTCCGGGGGATATCCGGGTCGAGCGGCCGGGGCTTCAGTTCTATTTTCCCCTCACCTCGCTCATCGTGGTGAGCGTTGTTCTCTCCCTCGTCTGGCGTTTTTTCGGAAGGTGAGTATGAGCGATCTGAAAGAGCTTGCAAAAAAGAAGGGGCTCGACCGATGCACCCGCCACATTTTTTTGTGCGCCGACCAAGATAAGCCAAAGTGCTGCTCCGCGGCGGAGGGGCTTGAGGCGTGGGAATACTTAAAGCGCCGCCTCGTTGAATTGAACCTCGTCGATGGTGACCCCTCGGTGTACCGCACCAAGGTGGGGTGTTTTCGGATCTGCCGCGAGGGACCGATCGCGGTCGTTTACCCCGATGGGATTTGGTATCGCGGGTGCTCCCCCGCAGTGCTTGAGCGGATAATCCAAGAGCACCTTATCGGCGGCGATCCGGTTGAGGAGTTCGTGTTCCATCGAAATTCGCTCAATGGAACGATTTGAGAACGCTCGGTGGATGCTCGTCGGGCCCTCAACCGGGTGTACGTGAATGTGGCGGGTCGGATTCTATCCGGCTAACGAACACCACCGGTGGTGCGAGCACGGCCCGATAGAATCGGGACCTTCACAGGTGAGGCGGATACCACGGGTGATACAAACACGGTGGGGCCCGCCACCGATCGCCGCTTACCCCGCCAGCTCGTTCCTCACTAGACTTTCCACCGCCGTTGCATCGCGTCGTAGAACCGTCACATGGCCGATCTTACGACCCGGCTTCGAGGCTTTGCCGTACAGGTGGAGGTGCGCCCCAGGAACGGTGAGAAAAGTTGCGGGGGAGGGCTCACCCCCGACGAGATTAAACATCGTCCACTCGTCTCTTACCCCGGTGTTTCCGAGCGGGAGCCCCGCCACCGCACGGAGGTGATTTTCGAATTGGCTCGTTACCGCCCCCTCGATCGTCCAGTGCCCGGAATTATGCACCCGGGGGGCCATCTCGTTTGCAACCAAATGCCCCTCGCGTACAAAGAACTCGATGGTGAGAACCCCTACGTACTGGAGATCGCGGAGTACCCGCCGGCAGAGATCCTCTCCCTCGCTCTGGAGCGCTGGGGTAAGGTCCGGGGCGGGGGCATCGGTTCGGATAAGAATCCCTTTCTCGTGGCGATTCTGAACGAGGGGATAGAACCGCTCCTCCCCTGAGCGGCCTCTTACCGCCACGATCGAGAGCTCCCGCTCAAACGGGATAAACTCCTCCGCGATGAGCACGGGGGCGTGGAGATCGTGAAAAGCTCTTATCCCCTCCTCAACCGAGCGCACGACCCGCTGGCCCTTACCGTCATAGCCGAGCTGGGTGGTTTTTAGAACCGCTGGCAGTCCGACCTCTTCAAGTGCGGTCCCCACATCGTCTGCGCTTCGGATCGCGCTGAACCGCGGGGTGGGGATACCCAGCGAGCGAAAGAGATCCTTTTCACGGAGACGATCTTGACCAACCTCGAGGGCGCGGGGTGGGGGATACACCGGTTTTCGCTCCGCCACGAACTGAACAGCCTTGAGCGGTAGGTGCTCAAGCTCGTAGGTAACGAGGTCCACTCCAAGGAGGAAATCCTCGAGAGCGCGGTAATCATCGAACGAGCCCACCGTGGTTGGCGCGAGCGCTGCGGTGGGGGATCCCGCTGCGGGCTCAAACACCCGGAACTCGAGGCCCACCGGGTACCCGGCTAACGCCAGCATCCGCCCGAGCTGCCCACCCCCTAAGATACCGATCTTCATCGCCGCTTTTTCGCTCGGGAGGGTTTCTTTTTTGGAGAACGGGGGTCACGCACCGCGAGCACCCGAGCGGTCTGGGCACGGCGGCGCTGCTCAAGAGCTCGCACGACCGCTGGGCGGCTCCGCCCGACGATTGCGGCCGCGAGAAGCCCCGCATTCGTCGCACCCGCCGCCCCGATGGCGAGGGTGCCGACCGGTATACCCGCCGGCATCTGAGCTATCGAAAGAAGGGAATCGAGACCTTTAAGTGCGCGCGATTCGACCGGAACGCCGAGTACCGGCACGGTCGTTTTACTCGCTGTCATGCCGGGGAGGTGCGCCGCGCCCCCGGCGCCAGCGATTATAACCTCGATCCCCCGATCCGCCGCGCTCTCGGCGTATGAAAACAAGAGGTCAGGGGTACGGTGTGCTGAGACGACCCGCACCTCGTACGGTACCTTGAGCTCGCTTAACACCGTGGCCGCATGCTCCATCGTTGGCCAATCGGAGGTGGAGCCCATGATGATCCCCACAAGGGGAGCGGAGTGAGGTTTGACGCGTGGGACAGACATCTTCTCTTTTCCGAAAAACGCTCTGTGTTATCGGCTCGAACGGAAGAGGTGACTGAGCGTATGCTAGGGCAGAACGGCGTGAGGGTCAACGCGGGGAGTTATTTCGCTCGAGGACGGGGGCGCGGATGGCAAGCTCGCTGCGTTTGTCGCCGCCCACACCCGGATTTGCAAACACAGAACGTCTGCTAAATTTCGCCTAAAAAACGGGGCCCCGAGAAGAGCGCTCTACTCGCCCGGTTTATCGGAGAAGATCGCGGCGCAGCTCTCCGGGGGGAGAATTCCCCGTATGACCGGTTCAAGGTCCTTCACGAAGTTCGGTACAGATCGAAACTCCCCGAGCCGTGCGAGTAAAAATAAGACCTCGACCGTTCGCCCGCTCTCAAACAGGTGGTGCGCAAGCCGGATGAACGCCCACGGGTTGCACGGCCATAATTCAAGCGCCCGCAGGAGGTAAGCCTCGGCGTGCAAACTATCGCCGCCTTCTCGAGCTTGGTCCGCTTTAATCGCCAGCGCCATCGATTCGGTCGCCAGCCTTAGGCTTTCTTCGAAGCTGACCGCCCCTGGAGGAGCGGTCCATTCGCCGTCGGTGAGATGCCACACATGGTCGTCCCAGACGAGCTTATGAGCACCCCACCGGGAGGCGAAGCCGCGGTTCGAGGTGATCGGAAATGAGCCCGGAGGGCTTAAGCGTAACGTTACCGAACCGTGGTGGTAAACCACCGATGAGGGGACGTAGCGCACCTCGAGCCCCCGCTCCTTGATCTTAAGACACAGATCGATGTCCTCCAGCCCATCGAGGGAGAAGCCTCCGACCGATTCAAACAGCTCTTTCGAAAGCACCACACACGCACCGAGGAGCGCTTGATATCCCCGCGGTTTGTTCGCCGCAGGGAGATCGGCCGCACGCTCCTGATAGATGCCGTAAAATATTCCGTTCCCGAAGACATATCCCCCGTGGTTGATGCGAGTCCCGCACGGGTAGAGGAGCTTCGGTCCAACTATCCCCACCCCCGGTTTCTCAAGCTCGGCGAGAAGGGGGGGGAGCCACCCCGGCTGCACCTCGGTGTCGTTATTAAGGAATACAAGAAGCTTTCCCCGGGCTACCTCAGCCCCCCGATTGCACGCTGGGGAGAATCCGGTGTTTATGGAAAGTCTTTCCACTCGCAGCTCCGGCCACTCTCGCTGGAGCGTTGCAAGCCCACGTGGGGTTTCGTCGCTCGACGCATTGTCAACAACGATCACCTCGTACGGGACGTGGCTCGGCATGCGCTCCCGCAACGTTCGCAAACACGGTGCGGTGTAGCTCCACTGGTTGAAGACCGGAATTATAACTGAGAGATGGGGAGTGGCGTGCGTCGCT
>JBJOHD010000219.1:0-2535 GCA_046047875.1 Pseudomonadota bacterium
CTTTATCCGAAACACCCTTAAGGCAAGACTTGTCGGCAGCATCAAAAACAACCATCCGATCCCGAGGATGAGGCTCGTCATAACGACACCGAGCGCCTCTGCGAAACGCATCCATCCCCGCCACACTCCAAGGAGCATTCGGGGAGCCTTCGCCCCAACTCCATAAATCGCAAGTCCGGTGAGCGTGAGACCACCCACCGTTGCAAGAGAGCCCTCACGCCAGGCGATGTAACACGCAGCGAAGAGCACGATCACCCCGATGAGGGCACCGAACTCCCGTACATGCTGTCGCACCGGCTTACGAAACGACAGCTCGTCAAGCGGATCGACCGCGCTCTTTGATACCACCGATAACTTGGCTGGACTTAATCCAGCTCGAAGGTCTTCTGCCAATCCACCTTGTCCCGCCATTTGGGCTGTTCCTCCTTCAACATCAGGAAGTTGTTTATCACGAGACAATCCATCTCGGTTCTCATGAAGCATGTGTATGCATCCTCAGGGGTACAAACTATCGGCTCGCCGCGGACGTTAAAACTTGTGTTTACGAGCACCGCACACCCGGTTTTTTGTTCAAAGGCGGAGAGCAAGCGATAGAAATTCGGATTTTCGTTCTTTGCCACCGTTTGAACCCGCGCCGAATAATCAACGTGGGTCACCGCCGGGATATCGGAGCGGGGCACATTGAGCTTCGCGATCCCGAAAAGCTTCTCCTGCTCCGCGGTCATGGTGCGGCGACGGTCTTTCTTTACAGGTGCGACCAGGAGCATATACGGCGAATCGGCATCGAGCTCGAAGTAATCGGCAACCCGCTCGCGGAGAACCGCCGGAGCAAAGGGACGAAACGACTCTCGGAACTTGATCTTGAGGTTCATCTTGGACTGCATCTCTGCGGAACGGGGATCCCCGATGATGCTCCGCGCTCCAAGCGCTCGTGGGCCGAACTCCATCCGACCCTGAAACCAGCCGATTACCTTCTCTTCGGCAAGCAGCTCCGCTACTCGCGGGTAGAGGGCATCGCCTTCGATCTTGTGGTACGTGGCTCCGAGCTTATTAAGGCTCTCCATCACCTCATCGTTCGTGTACTCAGGTCCAAGAAGCGAAGCTTGCTGGAAGTCGCGCTTGTTGTCGGTGAGCCGTGGATTGTTGAGGTACCCGTACCAAACGCACAGCGCAGCTCCTAATGCCCCGCCAGCGTCACCGGCAGCGGGCTGGATCCAAAGGTTATTAAAAGGTCCCTCACGGAGCACCCGCCCGTTTCCAACACAGTTGAGCGCGACACCACCCGCGAGGCAAAGATTATCGAGCCCCGACTCCTTGTGTAGGAAGCGGGCCTGCCGGAGCATACACTCCTCGATCACCTCTTGGATCGAGCGAGCGAGATCCATCTCTCGCTGGGTAAGCGGGCTCTCCGGCTTCCGACGGGGGCCCCCGAATATATCGCCGAACTCCTCAGTGGTCATACTGAGGCCGGCCATGTAGTTGAAGTACTTCAGATTGAGGTGAAAGGAGCCGTCCTCCTTCAGATCGATGAGATTATCGTAGATCGCCTGGACATACTTCGGTTCACCGTACGGCGCGAGCCCCATCACCTTGTACTCCCCCGAATTGACCTTAAATCCGGTGAAGTAGGTAAACGCGGAGTAGAGGAGGCCGAGCGAATGGGGGAATTTAATATCTTTGATCAGCGAGAATGTATTGCCCTTACCGATCCCGAGGCTGTTGGTGGTCCACTCCCCGACGCCATCGATCGTAAGGATCGCTGCTTCCTGAAACGGCGAAGGATAGAAGGCGCTGCCCGCGTGGCTTTGATGATGCTCGGTGAAGAGGATCTCCCCCGAGTAATCGAGCTCGTTCTTAATCGTGTCGGGGATCCAGAGCTTGTGCTTCAGCCACAGCGGCATCGCCTTCGCGTAAGAGGTAAAGCCCTGAGGCGAGGTGGTAAGGTACGTCTCGAGAAGCCGTTCAAACTTTAACACCGGCTTATCGTAGAAAACGACGTAGTCGATATCTTTAACCTCAAGATTCTGAGACTTCAGACAGAAGTTCGCTGCGTTTTTTGGAAAATCGAAGTCGTGTTTCTTCCGCGTGAAGCGCTCCTCTTGAGCGGCGGCAACGATCTTTCCGTCCCGAACGAGACACGCAGCGCTATCGTGGTAGAAGGCGGAGATCCCGAGTATGTTCATAACCCCACTAACGTTTCAGAATGATTGAGACAAAAGCGGACAATAAGCCTTCGGGCATTTCTCGCACCCGAGCCCCCGTCGAGCGACTAACGGAACGGTCCAGTAATACACGGTATCATCCCGCTTGTCGAGGTCGAGACCGCGCCGTAGGAGCCTGCAACAGATTGAAATAATTATTTTTATCTGGATTTAAGCAGCCGCTCTGTCAGCCCTGTGCCCCCGCGGCGGCCGCGCGCGCGAGGCTCGTGCTCGCCTTAAAGGAAACACGGGAGCACCCGCCTACTGACCCGACCTGCTCGCTCGCTTCATCGACCACGTTAGTTCCTCGGCTCGAGCCGCAACGGAGGTAAAA
>JBJOHD010000220.1:0-13947 GCA_046047875.1 Pseudomonadota bacterium
GACCCCGTCGCCGGCCGAGGTTTCTAGCGACCGCGAGAAGGCTCACAATCGTGAGGATCCACCACGGGTATTCCCCAACTGTGGAGGTGTACACGGTTTGAATATCAAGGGGCACAACTACCGATTCGAGGATCCCCTCCGAGAAGGTGGGGAGCGTCGCCATCGTCTCACCGAGCGGATTGACGATCGCGGTGAGTCCCGAATTTGTCGACCGGATGAGGAAGCGCCGATTCTCGATCGCTCGCCATGCGGCGATGAGATGATGCTGATGGGGGGCCGCGGTGTCGCCGAACCACGCATCGTTGGTCATGTTCACCAGGAGATGCGCCCCCCGCTGCGTCGCGGCGCGGGAGAGCGGCGGAACTATATCCTCGTAGCAGATAAGGGGGGCGACCCCGAACTCGCCGTTCGCGCCGGGGAAGCGGAATATCGAAAGATCTCTCCCCGCGGTGAAATCACCCGCGGTGGCGTTGAGCTCCTTTATCCAAGGGAACACCGAGGCGAGTGGAGTGTACTCACCGAACGGCATCAATATCTGTTTATGATACGGCGGTGGAATCGAACCGTCCGGGAGGATCGCGAGCGCGCTATTATGATATTCGGTGCGTGAGGTGAAGGTGAGCGCGCCGATGAGGAGCGAAACACCCTTATCCCAGAAGGGGAGGCGGGGGTCGTTTTTCACTGATCCGATCGTCGCCGCCACAAAGTCGATGAAGATCGACTCCGGCCAAACAACGAGAAGTCCGGGGCGTACTATCTTCTCGGTGAGTTCGACGTAGCGCTGGAGATTCGTTTGAAAAAACTTGATGTTTCCCTTCTCTCTGATCGTGAGGTTCGCCTGAATAAGCGCTACCGGCTGCGGGGTCCCGTGGGGCTCTTTAAACTCACCGGCACGTAGCGTGCCGTAACCAAGCGCGAGAAGAAGCGCGAGGAGGGGAGCCCCCAGCGTGCGCCCCCGCGTCCCCTCAACGACAGCGCGGTAAAGCCCCTCACCGCACCAAAAGACGAGAAACGAGACGAGTGAAACCCCCGCGAGATCGGCTGTCTGGGCGAGGGGGAGAAACGCGAGCTGAGTGTGTCCCCACATCCACGGAAAGATCTTAAAGATACCAAACTCGGCTACAACCCACGCGATCGGGGAGCGCAGGGAGAATCGATCGAGCGCATAGGGGAGATTTTTGAAAAGAAAGAGAAACGCGACCAGTTGCAGCGCTGAAACCCCTACAAAGAGAGCGAACACCGCACCCGCAGGCACAGCCGGAAAGCCGCCGAAATCTTTAATCGTCGTAAAAAGCCAGTAAAAACCGATCGAATACAGCACCACGCCAGCAAGGTAGGCGGCGCGATAGAGCGGGAATCGCCGCACCAGAGCGACGATAAAAAAAACAGCGATCCACCCCAAGAGCGCGCAGAGTGGGCTCCCCGGGACCCACCATGCGAGCCCGAAGAGGGTCGCCCCGAGGATCGCCAGGCAATACGGTGCCACCCGCGCTCCTTCGTTATCTCACTTCGCCGGCGATGAACGCCTCGATCCAGAGGAGGCGATTGTATTTCGCTGTGCGCTCGCCCCGACATACCGAACCGGTCTTAATCTGGCCCGAGCCGACCGCCACCGCGAGGTCGGCGATCGTCGAGTCCTCGGTCTCGCCGGAGCGGTGCGAGATGATCGTGCGGTAGTTGTTGTCGTGAGCGAGTTGGATCGTCTCGAGGGTCTCGGTGAGGGTACCGATCTGGTTTAATTTTACGAGAACGGCGTTACCTGCTCCCTTCTGAATTCCATCCGCGAGCCGCTTTTTATTGGTAACAAAGAGGTCGTCACCAACGAGCTGCATCTTTGAGCCCAAGACCTCGGTCATCTGCTGCCACCCCTCCCAGTCGTTCTCATCGAGACCATCCTCGATGCTGATGAGGGGGTACTTCTCAGCCCAGGAGGAGTAGAGCGCCACCATATCAGCCGACGAGAAGCTCTCCTTGGTGCTCTTCTTAAACACATACTGGCCGCTCTTTTCGTCGAAGAACTCGCTCGCCGCCACATCGAGCGCGAGCGACACATCGCGGCCCGGTTCGTAACCCGCCCCTTGGATCGCCTCCATAAGGCAATCGAGCGCCTCGACCGGTGAGCCTAAGTTTGGGGCGAAACCACCCTCATCTCCGAGCCCGGTTGAGAGCCCCCGTTTATTAAGGAGCTTCTTCAGATGGTGGAATACCTCCGCTGCGACCCGGATATTTTCGAAAAAAGTGGCAGACCGCTGCGGCACGATCATGAACTCTTGGAAGTCGAGCGAATTCGCTGCGTGTGCGCCCCCATTAATTACGTTCACGAGAGGGAGGGGGAGCTTTCGCGCATTCACTCCACCGAGATACCGAAAGAGCGGCTGATGAAAAAAATTCGCTCCGGCGTGAGCCGCTGCGAGGCTGACGCTTAAGATCGCGTTCGCCCCGAGCTTCGATTTGTTCTCGGTGCCGTCGAGCTCCAGAAGGAACCGATCGAGCTCGGCTTGATCCACCACATCGCGTCCGAGGACCGCGGGGGCGATCTTCTCGGTGACGTTCGTCACCGCTTGCAGAACACCTTTACCGAGATACCGCTCGGTGTCACCGTCGCGTAACTCGTGGGCTTCGTACTCACCGGTGGACGCCCCTGAGGGCACCATCGCTGACCCGGCGGAGCCGTCTTTCAGGGTCACCGTTGCAGCGACGGTTGGGTACCCTCGGGAGTCGAGGCACTCATAGGCGGTGACGTGGGCTATCGAGCTTGGTGCGGTCGTTTTGGATGTCATCGCTATCTCCTTGAAATTCCGGGGTCCTTTTGAAACCGGGGCGCAGGCCCCTCAACCACCCGACATAAAACAACTTCTAGCCAGTAATATCAACCTCGTTTATCCTAACCGCATGAAGCCCCTCATGTTTTTAAGCCTTTTGGTTATCGCTGTTGTGACGACCGTTTTATCGCTCGTAGGCGGTGGTAGTTTCCCCCGGGTTGCCTCCCTTGAGGCGAGCCTCGAAGCACAGCGGAAAAAGAACCTCGAACTCCAGGGTGAGGTTCAGTCGCTGCAGGAAAAGGTGTATGCTGTGCGCCACGATGCGCGGGGCTTAGAGAAGGCGGCGCGAAACGAGCTCGGACTCGCCCGCCCCGATGAACTTGTAGTCATCTTCGATAAAAAGTCGACCGCGGTGAAGGACTGAGACGAAGCGAGACCCTCGCTTCGTGGCGCTAGTTTTGAAGGGGAATGAGATGCCGATAGCGGGTCGCAATATTACCATTCGAGACCCGAATCTCCGCCCCCGCCGACGCGATCCCCTTGCGGCCGAAAAAGTTCTCGCACTCGCACTAAAAAAATACGGCATCGATAAAGATATCGCCCGTTATAAGTTTGTTCTTCACTGGAAAGAGATCGTGGGTGAAGAGATCGCGAAGCGCACCCGCCCCGAATGTATCCGGAAAGATGCCCTTGTTGTGCGAGTCGCTAATTCCTCGTGGGCGCAGGAGTTAAGTTTTCAGAAAGACATCATTTTGGTGCGTCTTAAAAAGTTTCTGAGTGGCGAGACCGCAGTGAGTGATATCCAGTTTTACGTGGGTGACATTAGACCGTAACTATTCGTCGCCCCTACCACCACTTTATATCCCCCCCCCTAAGGCGTCTCTTTTTGTTCACTTCGCTGAAGCAGAAGTAGCTCAATTGCGATTGGAGATTCCGGGAGTGATTTCAGTTTGGGAGGTATCGATTCGTTACAAGCAGCTTTGGAGTGTTATTCCGCTGCTGGTGGATTGGTATCGTCAGCGGGAGTCTCATAGACATGAATCATTCAGTGACTCATGCTGGTGATTGAGTGCCCTTTTCCGTTTGAGATCCATCGCGGAAGCGACGTGCGAACAGGGAGTTTAGTTTACGACCGCGAAGACCTGTCTCATTCATCGAGTCGGATCCTCAAGGGCTATATGAGTGCGCTTCCTTCGAAAATTGTGGGGTTGTCACTCAGGCCCGAGCGGCGCCCACTGGTTCCGCGACATCCGTTCCCGTTCTCGGGTGAGATGCCTCCTCAGAAAGCCCGGATTGCTCGATTGGCCCAGCGGCTTCCAACGTATGCGTCCTCGTGAATCCGCCGACGATTCATCCAACGCGCCCCTTTGTGCCAAAGCACGCAGAGAAGTGGGATTGAATGAAGCTAAATCGTGGTGAGGGATGATTGTTTGGCTCTGATGCTGCGAGGAGACCGTATGTTTGTTCTTCAAGTCAAAGTTCGCTAGTATCCCGCTATGAGGATCGCTCTTCTTCATTATTCCTCTGCTCCCATAATCGGTGGGGTGGAGCATTTGCTTCAGGCTCATGCAGAGGTTTTCGTGCAGCACGGCCACTCAGTCCGGCTCGTCGTCGGCTGTGGCGAACAGATCTCTCCAGATGTTCCCGTCGTTCAGATTCCGGAGATGCACTCGCGTCATCGCAGAGTTGAGGCTTTAAAAAGGGAGTTGGATCAGGGGGTGATACCCCCAGATTTCGAATCTTTAAGGGATGAGTTGATCGGTGAAATCGGAACCAATATAGCGGACGCCGACATTGTCATCGCGCATAACGTCTGTTCTCTCCACAAGAATCTAGCGCTCACGGCAGCGATTCATTCGTTGGCAGCCCGTTCGCCGGGCAGCTTCGTGTTCTGGCACCACGATTTTGCCTGGGCCTCAGAGAGATATGTTGGAGAGGTTCGCCGGGGTTATCCGTGGGAGCTGACGCGGAGTGTGCCCGAAGGCACCTCGGTGATAACTGTGTCTGAGTGTCGACGTGATGAGTGGTGTCGAGAGAGCGGCATGGATCGACGCTTGGTGCGAGTTATTCCGTGCGGAATCGATTTGGCAGCAGTCCTTGATTTGAATGTACAGGTGCGGGATCTCTTACGTATGGTGGGAGTCACAAGCGGGCCCTTGATCGTGATTCCAGCAAGGGTGACCCGACGGAAAAATATCGAAATGGGTATCGAGGTTGCGGCGGAGTTGCGAAAAACATATCCCAGTGTGCGAGTGATCATCACGGGGCCATTGGGAGCCCATAACAACGATAATCGTACCTATTTCGACGAGCTTAGAGCGCTCCGTGCAGCGCGGTCATTGGAGCAGGAAGTCTTCTTTTGTGCGGAGAGAGACATCCGCCTTGAGCACTCGAGTGTTATGCAGCTGCTCAGGGCGTCGGATCTGGTGTTTCTTCCTAGCTTTGAGGAAGGCTTTGGCATCCCTCTCCTTGAGGCTGCAGCGATGAGGACCCCGGTGGCTTGCTCTGATATTCCGGTTTTTCGTGAGGTAACCGGCGGGCTAGCGCATTTCTTTAACCCGCACGGTTCCGCGCATGAGGCCGTAGCCACCATTGAGCAGGCTCTCTCGAGCATACCGTCGCTGACTTACCGCAAGATTAGGGGTGAATTCTCATGGGAAGCGGTCTACGCATCTCATCTACATTCGATTATTCAAAAACCAAGGTGATATCCCGAATGACCACTGTCGGCGGTAAGACCGCAAAAGACTATAGCGAAACAAGTTTCGATCGAATTCTTGTTGTGGCGTTTTTTGGGGTGCCGACCTCGAATGCGCTTAGTTTCTGTCGTTTTTTAGCGCCACATTCAAAGATTCACATTGCTGGTCTCGTTGTAGTTCCCCCGGGGCAACCCTTGAGCTTGGGAGCGAGCAATGCAAGCCGGATGCGGAAGCAGCTTTATCAGTTCAAGGAGGATAACGATCAGTTATCATCGGTGTCAGTCGATGTCGTTAGCGAGCCTTTTGACGTTCTTTGTTCTCGTACGAAGAAGTTCAAGCCGAATCTCATCGTGATCGATGAAACTGAGTTTGCCAGTAGTGAGTCCCAGACACTATCGGTCCTCGTGTCGCGTCCGCCCGCGGATTTGGCAATTCTCAAAGGTGTCATTTCAGCCTCGAGCCAAAGAATTCTCGTCCCTATCCGGGGGGGGCCGTACTCAGAGTTGGCGCTTCGCATGGCTTTGATGAGTCGAGCTTCTGGAGATGCCGCTATCGATGTTCTCACCATTCGACCGTTGAGTAAGCAGAGTTCAATGCAGGAGTGGAGCAAGAGCTACACTGCGATGAAGAAAATGATGAGAAATATGTCTCGTATCCGGCATTCCGAGATTCAGACGGACAATCCGGCGGATGCGATTCTCAACGAGAGCAAGAAGCATGATCTGATATTTATGGGCGCATCGGGTAGTAATGTGCCCGCGTCTACTCTCTTTAGTGGAACAGTGCAGCTTGTTGCCGATGGCTCGCCGAGCCCCGTTGTCGTGGTTAAAACCCGTCAAAAGCTGCCTGAATCCTTTGATTCGGACACCTCCGGTCAACAAGCCATCTCGGTTCTCGTCGATAGTTGGTTCGCCCGAAATACCTTCCATGCCTCTGAGTTCTCCGACCTCCGTAGGCTGGTGGAGCGTAAGCGTGAACTCGGTCAATCGATTTCGGTAGTACTGCCAGCTTTGAATGAAGCTCAAACTATTGAGACAGTCATCACTTCGATTCAACGCACCCTGATGGATGACTACCCTCTGGTGGATGAGCTCATTGTCATGGATTCAGGCTCCAGCGACGATACCCGAGACATCGCAAAGTCCTTGGGGGTTCCGGTGTATATCCACCAGGAGGTTTTGCCAGCTTACGGTGCGCGAGTTGGTAAAGGGGAGGCCTTGTGGAAGGGGCTGTTTTTGACTCGTGGCGATATCGTGGTGTACTCGGATACAGACATCACAAACTTTAATGCCCGTTTCGTCTGGGGACCGATTGGCGCGTTGCTTTCACGACCCAAATTGCAGTTTGTGAAGGGATTTTATCGGCGTCCCCTTAAGGTTCATGGAAAGCTTCAAGCGGGCGGTGGCGGGCGTGTCACTGAGCTCATGGCTCGCCCCCTCATCAATCTTTTGTTCCCTGAGCTCTCAGGCATAGTTCAACCGCTTTCGGGTGAATATGGGGGGCGACGCTCTTTTCTGGAGAGAGCGCCGTTTTACTCTGGGTACGGAGTAGAGATTGGGCTACTCATCGATGCGCTTAATCTGGTTGGTCTTGATGCGATCTGTCAGGTCGATTTGCTTGAGCGTATTCATCAGAATCAAAATCTAACGGCCCTGAGTAAAATGGCCTTCCTAATACTTCAGGCCGCAATTGATAAAATCGAGAGTAAGAACAAGTTAAAGATCGTGGACGAGTTTGATCGCACTATGAAGATCATTCGGCATGAGCCGGGGCATCTCTTTCTTTCGGTTGAGAATGTGTTTGAGCATGCACGTCCCCCTATGTGCGAGATACCTGAGTACCGCGAGAGGAGATAAGATGAAGAAACTTCTTCTAGCTCGGCATGGACAAACCAAATGGAACGTGGAAGGTCGCTATCAGGGGAGAAGGGGCGAAGGACTAAATGCGACCGGGGTCGAGCAAGCGCGCGCGTTAGCTCAGAGTCTTCGGTCTTTGCCGGCAGCAAAGATTTACTCTAGTGATCAAGAGCGAGCCAGGCAAACAGCTCGTATCATAAGTGATCACTGTGGATTCGTGCTCGTATTCGAACCACGCCTACGAGAGATTAGTCTAGGTGACTGGGAAGGGTTATTGGGAGCTGATATTCAGGCGAGCTACCCTCAGCTGATTCAGCAGCGTCGAGAAAGTCCTCGGTTTTTTCGTGCTCCTGGAGATGGCGAATCGCTTGAGGACGTTGCCCTTCGAGTTCAGCCAGCGCTCGAAGGGATTCTTAATGACGAGGCGGAAAACATTATAATTGTGAGCCATCATGTCTGCTTAGGTGTTATCAGAGCGATTCTTGAGGGCCAGCCTCTTGATGATGTGTATGTAAGTCAGATTGAGAACGGCGTCCTTTACGAATGTCGGTGGACCGGTACAAGCAGCGGTTGCCTTGAGGGGCGGAAGAAGGTTTGAGGTGACGTAAACTCATGAAGAATTGGTGATTTGAAGACTCGCCCCTGCTCGGCAAACGATGTGGCGACTTCTAGGGTTTGGCTGCCCGTGTTACACGGCGGCATAAGGAGTAAGGTGAGGGTTAAGGCCCGTGCCTACGGGAAGTCTCGACCCTTAAAGTCGGTGAGCTAGCTCCAGCTCGCGCCTCGAATAGAGGATTCTAACCTATTGATATCCGACAGCGCTCCTGAGCTCTGCTAGGGTATCAGCATTCGCCTTAAGCTCGCTGAGTGATCGAGCGAGGCGCACAGTCCCTCCCTCAATCGTGAAAGCGTGAGCAGAGAGATAGCTTCCCGAGCCCACCGAGCGGACATTGACTATAATCTCCGGATTTTTGTCCTTATCGATATCACCCAGGAGAACCGTCTCTACAGCTCCATTTCGCGAAAGGACGACGCCGGAGGAGAAGAAGGTTGTCTCATCCTGAGCTTCTGCCTTGTCGTACAGCCGAACAGTGAAGCTCCCGAGTGAGCGTGCTTCGAAATCGCCCTCCGCTATTACCGCCATTTGCCCCGACGGAAGTTTCACTTTCCTGACGAAGCGGTGCTCCTCGGCGGTGAGGAGCGTTGGCATCAGGAGAGAGATTAGAAGGGGGAGAGCTCGAACATTCATGGGGAGCTGCCGATAATAGTTGTTGCCACGATTGATGCTCACCTAAAAGCCGGCGGTCAGATGCCGCTAGGTGAGAAAGCACATCTGCTCACCGCGTGACTAGCACGGTCGCCGAGGAAAGGGGCGTGGCCGGTGAGGAAACCCCACGAGCCACGCGCGACCGGCTTACCGGAACCCGGTGCTCACGCATCCTCTCCGCTCAGGGCCGACCCGTTGATCCCGGCACCCCCGTTTACGCTCAGAGTCGCTGCACCGTTGCTCACTCGGGGTGAAGCCGGCAGGACACGGGGTTACGTTGTTCTTCGCGAGAAGCCGCTCCTGCTCCTTCGCAAGCTCGAGACCGCGTTGGGTGAGGTCGACGCAACAGAGTCCGCGGGATTCGCTGAGCTGGCTGCAATCCTTTTTGCCGAGTCCGAGATCGGCGCACGAATAGGGGCACGCTTGGCAGTGTGGGGTGGCGCTCGCAGCGAGCGGCGCACCAACGATAAAAAGCGTGAGAGCGACGATGAGGTTCTTCATAAATCTCCTAAAAAAGAAAGAACGGGGGGATGATAGTCCCTTCAAGGATTAGTTCAAAGGGTTTTAATACGCCGGGAAATAGGTTCATTGCGGGCGAGTTCCGGGTTGGCTTCGGTTAGAGGTTGTATGAAGCCTTGTTGGGATTACTACCGCAATGGAGGTTTCGACTCCGTCGAGCCGTGTTGGTACTACCGTGGCGCTCCAGCCGGACAGAGTCCGGCCCTCCAGATCGGTTCAATCACCTGCGGCGCTCTGTGCGGACGGGATCAGGCCCGCCTCGGTTGGTTCGCCTGTGGTTCTCGTATTAAGCGAGGGCCTCTACAGCTCCACCTGCACTCCGATCTCGACCACCTGTTGGGAGGGGATCCGGTAATAGGTCGCCGCACGCTGTGCATTCCGGGACATGAACGCAAAGAGCCGCTCCCGCCATAAAGCCATCCCAGGGAGGGGGGTCGGGATCAGGGTTTCCCGGCTTAAGTAATATGTGGTCGACACCGGAAAGAGCTCGAGCCCGTGGACCGCGAGGTCGCGGAGCGCCTCGGGAATGTTGGGGGTGTCCATAAACCCGTAATGGAGGGTCACCGCGAAGAACGAGCTCCCCAGGGGATCGAGTTCGATTCGACCCTCCGCTGGGACGTGGGGGATCTCCTCGGTATTGATAGTGAGGAGAATCACCCGCTCGTGGAGCACCTGATTATGCTTAAAATTATGAAAAAGCGCCGACGGGGTGAACTTGGGGCTTCGCGCCATAAAGATCGCTGTTCCGGGGAGCCGTCGCGGATTCGATTTGAGCGCGTCTTTTAAGAACTTCTCCGGCGAAGGGAGCCGTTCTTGAAGCCGTCGTGCGAGAATCGCCCGCCCCCGCTTCCACGTCGCCATCACGACAAAAACCACAACACCGACCGAGAGGGGAAACCAGCCGCCCCGGAAGAACTTGCCGAAGTTCGCGGCAAAAAAAGCGATATCGATCGCGAGCAGGGTTATGAGCAGAAGACCGATAAAGTATCTATTCCACCGCCACACGGTCGCAGCGATATAGATAGTCAAGATCGAGGTGACGATCATCGTCGTTGATACCGCGACCCCGTACGCATCAGCCAGTCGGGTCGAAGTTTGAAACGTTACGACAAGCCACACCACTGCGCCGAAAAGGACCCAGTTTACGAACGGGATGTAAATCTGACCGATCTCCTCCGAGGAGGTGTGTCGGATCTCAAGCCGGGGAAGGAAGCCGAGCTGTACCGCTTGGCGAGTGATCGAAAACGCCCCCGAGATAAGCGCTTGGGAGGCCACGATCGTGGCAAGGGTTGCGAGCCCGACCAGGGGGAGGATGAACCACTCCGGCGCAAGCTTATAAAATGGGTTCTCCAGCGCGCCCGGGTCGTGGAGGATGAGCGCCCCTTGGCCGAGATAATTAAGCATAAGGCTCGGGAAGACGAGACCGAACCAACCGATCCGAATCGGGAGTCTCCCGAAGTGGCCCATATCGGCGTAGAGCGCTTCAGCGCCGGTGAGCACAAGAAATACACCACCGAGGATCGCGAAACCGCCCCAGCCGAGGGTTTGAAAATATTCGATGGCGTAGCCCGGGCTCAAGGCGCGAAGGATCTCTGGATGGAGCGTGATGCCGCTGACCCCGAGCACGCCGAGCGTTACGAACCAGAGGCAGATCACCGGACCGAACACCGCGCCGATCTTGGCAGTGCCGTATTTTTGAAAGCCGAAAAGAACGGTCAGTATCGCCAGGGTTATCGGGATGACGTACGGCTCGAATATCGGGGTTACCACTTTGAGTCCCTCGACCGCGCTCACGACCGAGATCGCTGGAGTGATCATCCCGTCGCCGTAGATGAGCGCGGCGCCGAAGATCCCTAAAAAGATAAATATCCGCCGGGACGAGTGGATATCCTGGGGGCGGTGCTTGTTGATGAGCGCGAGAAGCGCCATCTCTCCCCCCTCACCCTTATTGTCGGCGCGCATCACGAAGAGGAGGTACTTAAGGGTCACAACAGCGATGAGCGCCCAGAACATCAGCGATAAGACGCCGTAGAGGGTGGTTTCACTAAGCGTGGCTGCGTGGGGCCCGTGGAAGCACTCCCGAAGAGCGTAGAGGGGGCTGGTGCCGATATCTCCGAACACGACCCCGAGCGCCCCTAAGGTGAGCGCCGCAACGTGTTTCGCCGAGTGATCTCGTGAGTGAGTCCCAGCCACCTACCGCAAAGCCTCCGTATCAATCCGGGGGACGACAAGCCGCGGTGGGACGATAGAAGACGAGGAGGGTGTTGCCATACTTTCGCTGCTCTGTTTCGTGAAACGCCGCAAGCTTTAGCTCCTCGTACTCTTTGGGGTCGATCTGCACTACGATCAACCCCGCTGGGTTAAGTATCTCCGGACGCTCAGCGATCGTTTGCATCGCTTGAATCCACAGCGACTCGTACTGCGGGGGCGCTACGTAGATAAGGTCGAACGATTTCGCCGAGTTCCGTAAGAAACTGAAGGCATCATAGTGCCTCACCTCAGCGCTCGCAACCAACTGGGTGGCTTCGAGATTCTTTTTTATCGTTTCAACCGCGTTTTTTGAAAGGTCGAGGAAGATGCAGTGCGCGGCTCCTTGGCTTAACGCCTCGATGCCGACCGCCCCGCTCCCCGCGAAGAGATCGAGCATCTTCGCCCCAGCGATCTCAGGTCGCAGAACGTCGAACAGCGCGGTCTTAACTCGGTCTAAGATCGGACGGGTGGTATCACCCGGAACGGCGAGAAGCTTACGCCCTTTAGCCGTTCCGGCGATGACGCGCATGAGGTCTTACAACGTGCGGTTCGGATCCCAACCCTCGAGGTACTCGCGGATGAACGCCAAGAATTGGCCTCCGAGCGAGCCATCGACGATCCGGTGATCGTAGGACAGGGTGAGGTAACACATCTCCCGTATCGCGATCATATCGTCGATCACCACCGGGCGCTTCACGATAGCACCGAGACACAAGATCGCGACCTGCGGCTGGTTGATGATCGGGGTGCCGATAATCGTGCCGAAAACCCCGGGGTTTGTGACCGTAAACGTGCCCCCTGCGACATCGTCGGGGAGGAGTTTCTTGTTCCGGGCACGGAGCGCTAGGTCGTTAAGCCCCCGGGCGAGTCCAACGAAGTTCTTCTCCTCGGCTTTCTTAATGACCGGCACGATAAGCCCGGTGTTGCCAAGCGCTACCGCACACCCGAGGTTAACGTTCTTCTTAAGAATTATCTTCTTCCCGTCGAGCGAGCAGTTCACATACGGAAACCGCATGAGTGCCTGCACCGCTGCTTCCAAGAAGAACGGGGTGAAGCTCAGCTTGAAGCCCTCTTTCTGGAGGAACGCCGCTTGGTTCTTAGTACGCCACTTCGACACAGCGGTCATATCGACCTCCTGCATCGAGTAGACGTGGGGGCTCGTGTGCTTCGAGCGCACCATATGGTCGGCGATCGCCTGGCGCATGTTGTCCATCGGGACGATCTTCGTACCATCTGGACCCCAATCGAGGCTCGGCATTTCGACCGCGGGAGTCTTTGCCGCTGGAGCGGGAGCGGCCACAGCGCGGGGAGCCTCAGCGATCGCGAGGTTCCCCTGAACTTGCGCGCTACCGGACCCCCGATTTTGGATGTAGTTCATGAAATCGGTTTTGTTTACACGTCCACCTTCGCCGGAGCCTTGAATGGCGCCGAGCTCTTGGACCGATACCCCGTGCTTCTCAGCGAGGCTTCGAACGAGCGGGGAGTAGAACCGTCCACCCTCGTCGTGAGCGGGGGCCGCCGGAGCAGCGCAGGCCACCGCGATCGGGGCGGGCTTCGCCGGAGCCGCCTGCACCGGGGCTGCCACAGGAGCAGCGGGAGCCTCAGCCTTCGGCGCCGCTGGCTGCGCGGCAGCGCCCCCCGCCGTGTCGATAACCGCGATCTTGGTCTTTACCGGAACGACATCGCCCTGTTTAAAAAGAACTTCCACGAGGGTGCCGGTCGCAGGGGAGGGGATCTCGGAGTCAACTTTGTCGGTCGATATCTCTAAGATGATCTCGTCTTTTTCGACTTTGTCACCGACGTTCTTACGCCACTTCGAGACGGTGGCTTCCGCGATCGACTCACCCATCTGGGGCATTACCATATCGACTTTCATGTCACTCTCCGAAAAAAGACCTTCTAAGATTAAACTCCCGCGGGAGGCGGGAAAATACCTAAAACGCTAAGAGCTCGCGGATCGCCTTAAGAACATCCTCGTTCTGCGGCAGCACCACGTTCTCGATAAAGCTCGAGTGCGCCACGGCGGCCGCGTACTTCATGCCGACCCGCTTTACCGGCGCATCGAGCGAAGTGAAACAGTCGTTGCTGATCTGAGCTGCGATCTCGGCGCCGAAGCCCATAAACTGTACGTCCTCGTGCGCGATGAGCACCCGATTCGTCTTACGGATGCTCTCGAAGACGGTTTCCCGGTCGAACGGCACGATCGTTCTAAGATCGATAACCTCGATCGAATACCCCTCTTTCTCAAGCTCTTTCGCTGCAAGGAGGCTCTTATTCACGATCGCACCCCAGGTGACTATCGTGGCGTCGGTGCCGGGGCGAACGACCTTCGCTTTCCCGAGCGGCACCACACAATCTTTGTCCCCCTCAGGTCCCTTCGCGTACACCTGGCGGTAAAGCCCCTTATGCTCAAGGAACAAGACCGGGTCGGTGCCCCGAATCGCTGCTTTCAAAAGCCCCTTCGCGTCGGTCGCGTTCGAGGGGTAAGCGATATAGAGACCGGGGAAGTGCGCGAACGTCGCCTCGATGTTCTGCGAGTGGTACGCCGCACCGTGGATGTACCCGCCGACCGGGATACGGAGGACCGCCGGACA
>JBJOHD010000221.1:0-9477 GCA_046047875.1 Pseudomonadota bacterium
ATCTTGGCGATTCAACCTTATACGATGTTTTGTCCGCGACTCGAACCGAAGACGATATTTTTCCAGCGGCGATAGAGCGTCTCTACGGAGAGGCCGTAGCCCTTTTGACCCGCTTTCAGATAGTGGCTGGCTCGAGTCTGAACTACGAATTCTGTCATCCACGTCGCTCGTACGACCGCGAGTCGATGTTGTGGGATATGCATTTCTTTCGAGAAAGTTTCGTTCGAAGAACCGGAATCTCGTTTGACGAGGGTCGCTTGGAGGGGGATTTCGAGCGGCTCGCGGATTTTCTTGAGAGCGCGCCGACCGGGTTTTTCATGTACCGGGATTTTCAGTCGCGCAACATCATGGTTCGAGATGGGGCGTTGCACTTCATCGATTATCAGGGTGGCCGGAAAGGTCCGCTCCAGTACGATGTGGCCTCTCTGCTGTATCAGGCGAAAGCTAAGATACCCGCCGAGGCGCGGCGACGGATCCTTGAGTCCTATTTAACGGCGGCGAGTCGATACGCGCCGATCGATCGCGCCCGTTTCCTCGAGCATTTCTACGGTTTCGTCCTTGTCCGCCTCCTACAGGTCTTGGGCACGTACGGGGAGCAGGGACTGAACTTGAAGAAGCAGTATTTTATCGAGAGCATCCCACCAGCGCTAAAAAATTTACGAGCGCTGTCTGCGGATACGCCGCTCCTTAGTCAGCTGCCTGAGTTCGAGCGAATAGTTGAAGCTTTGTATGGAATGTATCTTGCGGAGGAGCGGAAATGAAAACATCGGCTTTTACCGTGTCGCTGTTCAGTTTCTCGTATAAAAACGGGGGTCCCTTGTTTACAGGCGCCGACGGAGGCGGATTTGTTTTTGACTGTCGATGCCTGCCGAATCCGGGGCGGCAGCCGGCATTCATGGAGCTCACAGGGCTCGATCGAGAAGTTATAGATTATTTTCACACCCGGCCGGAGGTGGAGGAGTTTTTTCAGCACTGCGCGTCGATCGTCGAGCAGGCGGTCAAGAACTACGTATCGAGAGATTTTCAGAATCTGATGGTCTCCTTTGGGTGCACCGGGGGGCAGCACCGCTCGGTGTATATGGCGGAGACGATGTCGCGTCACTTAAGTAAGACGATGACGGTGGCTGCTCCGGTGAGACACCTTGGGCTCGAGAAGCAGCTTCCACCGTTGACGAGGCCGTAGCCCGATGAAGGCGATGGTTTTCGCAGCGGGTCTTGGGTCCCGCCTTCGAGAGATCTCCAAGGCTACCCCCAAGTGTCTCGTCGAGGTCGGAGGCAAAACGATGCTCGAGTGGGTGCTCCTCCGTCTCGCTGGGGCAGGGGTTAGCGAGGTGGTGATTAATATCCATCATCTGAGGGAGAGCGTGGAGCGGTTCGTGAGTGATGCGAGCCTCCCGGTCAAGGTAAAGCTATCGCCTGAGGACACCCTGCTCGGCACCGGTGGGGGTTTAAAAAACGCTTGGGCTCTTCTAAATCCTACCGAGCCGTTCCTGGTGCACAATGCTGATATATATTCCGACCTTGATTTGCGAGCATTACTGAAGGCCCATAAAGCTCGGTCGCTGGCGACGTTAGCGGTGATGCGTCGAGAAACATCGCGAGCGCTCCTTTTTTCCCCGGAGGGGGCCCTGCGGGGGTGGGAGAACGGTGACGGAAAAAACGATCTCGCTCCCTCAGGTGAGCCCACAGTAGAGCGGCTAGCGTTCTCCGGGATTCACGTTGTGTCACCCCGCATCTTAGAATATCTGGAACGTGACGACGGAAATTTTTCGATCATTACGACGTACATGCGTGGAGTAAAGAGTGGTGAGGAGGTCGGTGCTCATCGGATCGATTCTGCTTTCTGGGTTGATGTGGGGACCCCCGAGAAGTTAGAAGCGTTGCGACGCCGTGTTCGTACCCGTCGTGAAGGCGTGAGCTAATGGGACTTGAGATCGAGCGACGGTTTCTTTTGGAGGCTCTTCCGGCGCTTAGCTTCCAAAGGGTTTTCGAGGTCGAGCAGGGCTATCTCCTTTTTGGTGAGGATGGCGGCGAGGTGCGGGTGCGCCGCGCAGATGGAGCCCACACCTTAACGGTAAAGAGGGGGGGGGGCCTCGCGCGAGGAGAGACCGAGATCGTTCTTTCAGCCCAGCAATTCGAGGCTCTTTGGTCGGAGACCGCGGGGCGGCGGTTGTCGAAGCGTCGGCACGTTGCGGTACTTCACGGCGTGACTATGGAGATCGATCGGTACAGCGGAGGATTAACCCAACTTATCCTCGTGGAGGTCGAGTTCGAAACCATCGAGGCGAGTGCCGCGTTTATCCCCCCTGACTGGTTCGGTCGAGAGGTCACCGAAGATCTTCGATTCCGCAATAAAAATCTTGTAGACCTCCTGCCTGAGGCGCTCAACTCACTCCTTGCGTCGATGTGATCGCCGCGAAGCTCCCGAAACGGGTATCAGCGAGGGGCTGAAGGAGCAGCTAATGTTCGTTATACAAACAGATCGGGGTCATCTGAGATGTCGTAGGAGGTGGCTTCGATCTGACCGGTTCCGGTAAAGATGTCCAGAGAAACGGTAGTATCCTCCTCGGCCCAGCATGTAACAATTCTGTCGGTTGAAATGCCGAGTGATTCAAGGCGGGATACGACCGACCGTCGAAGCTCTGTCGCTTCAGCTGAACCTCTAACTCCATTACCCATCGGAGAGAGCCCTCCAACAGTGACCGATACCGCAGTGGGATCGGCGATCGTTGAGCTCAGGAAGTCAAACATCTCTGTAACGAAATGACTCTCTACGGCGAGGCAGACGAAGTGACCAACCGTCGCGATCTTTGAGTGACTATCGAAGACCGCGATACCGCAGCACGGCCCGAGCCCCCCAGTTGAGACCACCGCGTCCTCGGAACGGAAGGCTCCCCAGCTGCTCTGATCCACTTCAACGCCTCCACCAGCCGGAAGCTCCTGCACGGGACCGCTTATCGAGGTTTTCTCTGAGGATAGAAGTGGTGTTTTTCCGCGGTGGTCGAACATATCCGTAGGCTCTCTCCGTTCGTTAAGGTTCTCCGCCTACGGCTCTCTTTGCCGTAACGACCCCTCCGCTGATATGAGGCCTTTGGCATCGGAAGAGACAAAAGAAAACGTAAGCCATATCAATGGCATAGAGCAGACCCTCGAATTTTCCGGCAGCGCACATTCGAACCCGCTCGCGGCATAACACTGCGAAGGAGTTCATCTTCCGATGACCGAAATCGAGGAAACGAAGACCTCAGCACGAAGCCGCGAAGCCGTGTGCCGGAAGAACAGGGCAGACCCCGGGGGGAACCTCGTCCCAGCTGCACAAATCCCGAACGAGTCGAGCCGCCTCGATCCTCCGACGCTCCGAACGAAGGTGGCGCGAGCGTTCGTGTCAGATCATGGACCACGACTCTCACCTGCAGAGGTAGCGTTATACCGCTCGGGGCAAGGTTCGACCGTGTGCGGGGAGTTACTATGCGAGCATGTGGCTGCGGTCGTTAATTCGCAGCTGAATCACTACTCCCTTGAAACGGTGAATCGCTCGTTGTGGAGGTTCGATGGACCTCGCGAGCTCGTTGCGCTTGCTTACGAACTCACTACGCAATACGGCTCCCTCGAACAGTTTCATCGGCTTGCCGAGATAATCGACGAGCGCTGCGGTGATCCGAAGGGCCCCGCGCTGTATTGCGCTGGAGATACCTCATTGGGCTCCGTGCTGCGATACCTCGGGGTTAACAAGTCGATTCTTCCCATCGACTGGAAAGTAAATACGACTGGAGAATTGAGGCGGGATGCCGTCGTGGTGCTCGATGAGGTGATCCTCGCAACGATGCGGAGCGACTCCAATTTTACACGTGAACTTCTCGCCTCCCGGGCGACGCTCCTGAGTCCGCTGGGACATCTTCATGGTGTAACCCCCTTTCGGATGACCTCAATCGAGGAGATAGAGACGCGGGTGGGTAATATTCTTGCGGTATCACAGATAAGTCCCGATGCCACTCTCAGTGAGGTTAGCCGTCAGGTCGAGGCCACGCTCCAGCTCGAGGTCCTCAGTCAGCTCAATAGAATCGATCCCAAACTTTGTGACTTAGTTGAGTTTGTGTCGGCACGGCTCGCGCCGGGGCATGACGCTGTCGAGCGAATTACGCACCAACTGAACGGTCGAGCAGGGATGTCCCCAGAGTCTCTGGGGCGTCAGCTCGACCTTTTCGGTGTCGAATATCGGGGACCGATAAAAGACATCCTGACACGGCATGCGCAGGTGCATAGCCATATCTCCCTCGGTCGGGATGCGCGAGTCCACGGTGAGATGATTCGGAGTCTCGCGGCGGATCGGGGGGTCGACATCGAGGATATCGCCATCCATTGCCCGGAGCGCAATAAGAGCTTTTCGATGTATGGGCTCATCTTTCGTGAGGCGAATGCGGAGTTCCCCACCGGCTCTTTTACCACACCAGCGAACCTGGACGGCTGGCTTGCGGTTCGGGGGGATCGCCCGCGCCTCGTCGTGGTTATCGATGATATCGCCGGCTCTGGAGAAAGCCTCCGCAGAACGGTAGTACCGATAGTTAATCACGGAGTGGATCGTGGAGATATCGTGTTATCTCCCCTCATCGCTTCGACGGAGGCGGAGCGTCTTATCCGTGAGGCTCCCGTTTCCCGAGACTGCATCGTAGCACCGGTGAGCGTGAAGCCCCGGTTGATCGATGAGGGTGCGTTTGTGGAGGGCTCACCCCAGCTTCAGCTCTCGCATCGGGCGGTGCTCGGTTCCCTGGGTTTTCATGAGTCGGGAACGATGGTCGCCTTGCCGTATATGTCCCCCGATAATAACGTAGACCTATTTGCCCGGTGTTTTGCCGAATTTTACACGCTCCACGAGGGGGCGGTACGAGGGAGGTTGACCGGCGCTCAGGGCTTTGCGCGATATCGAAACCAACCCCCGTTCGATGTTGTCTTGATGGAGGCACGTGAGCGACTCACTGATGCGCGATTCATCGCGGGGCATCTTCCAACGCTACGGGGCTTAGTGGAGCACGAGGAGCAACTTGATCTTTACTGGAAAGGACTTCCTGCGACAATTTGTGAAACTCTCGCTGAGGAGTGGGCGACGACCAAGCAAGCAATCTGTGTTGAGCGCGAAGTAGTAATTTACGGAGAGTTGAAATCGATGGCCGATATCCTCGACTCATCAATCGCATCCTCAAAAGATCGGGCTCGGGTATCAGCTGAATTCGTCGTGCTATCTCAGATCGCGGCCGGTCTGGAGCTTAAAGAGGAAACCCGATACGCCATCGCCGCGTTTGCGTTGAAAGCGCAGGGGCGCTCAGTCCCCCGGTCCTCTCCCGATTAGCCGAAGCTCGTGCAAATCGTGCGGCGTCGTGGTATCGAATCTGCATGGAGATGAAAACCGGAATCCGGAACGTAATCGTTGGAGATGCCGTTGAATGGCTGCGAAATAATCGGCTTCCTGGAAGCTCACTGGTGGCATCGATTCCGGACTTTTCAGAATTCCCGGGGAAGACGCTCGATGAATGGATTGTCTGGTTTCAGGAAGCGGCGCTCGCCACCCTCAGTGCTACCCCGCCGGAGGGTGTGACCATTTTTTATCAGACCGACATTAAAGTTGAGGGGAGCTGGATCGACAAGGGATTTCTTTGCCAGCAGGCGGCTCAGCGCGCCGGCCGAAAACTTCTGTGGCATAAGATAGCGTGCCGAGCCCGACCAGGGCAGGCGACCTTCGGCCGGCCAGGGTTTGGCCATCTTCTATGTTTCAGTGAATCGGTGCGGGCGGTTGTCGGAGAGTCTACCGCTGACGTTCTTCCGGAGCTCGGTGATAAAACGTGGGAGCGTGGAATGGGTTTTGATGTTTGTCGAGTGGCGGCTCACTTCATCAAGGACCGTGTTGGTTCGCAGGTCGTCGTGAATCCCTTCTGTGGCCATGGGAGTATGCTCGCCGTGGCGAATGCGGTGGGTCTTGACGCAGTTGGCATTGAGCGGAGTCCGAAACGAGCTGCTCGCGCTCAGCTGTTAGTAGCCGAGTTGACGAGAGGGAAGTTTGAGGCGGCATCGGCCCAAGATCTCGCTAATGCTGAAATCGATGCCGGACGCTGAGGAGCGACGACGAGCCCATTACAAAACAAGATCACCGGCTCTTGATGCCAGGGGCCCTTCATGTCTCGGTGGATTTTGGTCTTTAGGTATCTGGGTCTCATCATCGTTCAAATAGTTTATTATTATTTTTTCGGTCATACGGTGTATCTCCTCCTGGAGAGCGCTCCCCGGCTCGAGGAGAATCCCTTGCTGCGTGTATTTCTGGGTTCTATTTATATCGTGATGATAGCAAGCCTCGTCTTGATGATTATGGTGGGGGGCTATGACACCGTCGTCTCAAACATTCGGATCGAGGATCCTCCCGATCGTCCGGAGCGGCTCTCACACATAGACGCATCGACTCTCAAGCGCAAGCTGTCGACGGCGCTGATCGGTATCTCCTCGGCGCATCTGCTTCGCGCCCGCATGAATGCCGCAAACGTTTCGAATGAAGTCGTTGGTCGCTAGTCCTTCGACAAATAAGTTTTTTCACTCCCGCGGAGTGAAAAACTAACTCAGGACTAGTGGTGAGCATAAATTCTACTACCTTGCAGGTGAAAGAATTTAATGGTCGAACCACTAGGTGGTGATCCCTCTGATGTTCATAGCTTCGTATGTCTTGGCTCGAGTGGAGCCCTGGGTGTTTCACCAGGTGTAGGTGGTAGAGGTGAGGGGATTCGCGGCCTATTACCTCTCTTCCCAGCGCTGCCGAAAGGCGATCTGGGCCTCGCGATCGGGGATCTTTGTCAAAGAAGGGTCTTTTAGATAGCTCTCGAGATAGCCCGAGCTCAGGCGTTCAATCTGAACCACAGTCCCTTCAACGCCGAAATAGACACGCCATCCCCCGCAACCCATTCGGAATCCATCATTCGTTTTTACGATACGCCGAGTGCGATGCGGACTTGGGTCGAGCGCGAGCAGATGCTCGGCGCGGGTTACAAAATCGATATTAAAATTCTCAAGGAGCCAAGCCGCTTGAGCCCTTGCCCGCGGGGAGAGGGTGACTGAATATCGAGGCTCGCTCGGTATCGACTGAAGCCAGCCGGGAGCAGCATGAGGAAGCGAGTCTATCTCCGCTATGTACGGCTTCAGGTCGAGTATGGGGGTGCCGTCGAGGAGATCGCATGCCCCGATAGTTAGGACCCTGCCATGGACACCGAGGAGTGAAACGACTGTAAGACCGATCGGATTGGGCCGGTGGGGGGAGCGGGTGGCAAAGACCCCTCGTTTCGTCGAGCCCCCGCGAGGAGGTCGTACTAACGGCTTCCAATCCCGGTTCTGATGGAACCACCAGACGAGCCAAATATGCGAAAATCCGGCGAGGTCCTTAAGCGCCTGTTCGAAGTTTCGACGGGGCAGCAGCTCGATGAGATTGGTGCTCTCGTCGCTACTCTCAGGCTGATGGGGTGCTGAAAACTTAGTGGAGAATCTCGAGCGAACGATCCCGATCGGCTTAAGCCGGGGGGGGAGAACCGGACGTCGTGAAGCGGGGGAGCGAGTCATGGGTCTGAGTGTACCGTCGCGCGGCGATAAAAAAAAGAGTTCGCTAAAATAGAAGTGCGTGCTGGGGAGGAGCGTCGTAAACTCATGTGCATGTCCCTCCGAGTGCTTTTAATTGTGGCCCTCCTTTGGTCGTCAGGCTGCTGTCGTGATGAAGACATCCCGCGTAATATCAGCAAGCTTAACAGTGCGGTGGCGAGCGAACGGAACGAGGCTGCATTAAAGCTCGCCCGATGCGGGGCAAAGGCAGACCGCGCGGTGCCCCTTCTTTCCCAACTTCTCTCCGACGATAACGTGGGGGTTCAGAGTGCGGCGGCATACGCCCTCCGAAAGATCGATACTCCGCGAGCTCGTAAAATCATGGAGCGGATCGATAGGGAGCGGCGCGAGGCGCGCGCAAACCGTCGTTGAGCGTTTAAGACTAGAGTCCAAGGCAGTCATCGAGGGCGCGGCGTATCGCTTTGAATGCGGTGAGGATCCGCGGGCCCGATGCGAGGATCGGTGGAAACTCGAGATAGAGGACACCGGCACGATGCTCCCCGCCCAAGCTCCCGGCCACGACGGCGAGTCCGTTCATTGAGCTATCCTGAACAGGTGCACGGCATTGAAACGCAGTCATGATGATATCGGTTGCTCCCGATACCGGAATTGAAGTTAACGCCCTTTCCCCTGGTTCGCCGAACTTGAGTCGGGGAATGAGGCGCGGCTCAACCGGATCGAGGATGAAGATAGTCCCTGCACTAAAGCCGGCGCTCGGGATGATCTCTCGCACAAGGGTGTTTATATTTGCGCGGTCGATTCGTCCGGGCACGATATCACCGTAAAGATCGCGCAGTTTTCGAGCGAGGAGTGGGGGACAATTGCGGATATGTCGGTTATTGCGGAGAAGGGTGCTGCCTGAGTGTCCGTGTACCCGTCGAGCGGGATCGATCGCTGAGATATCCTCAAGAGCAGCAATATCGAGCCCCGAGTAGTGTTTCCCGTGCGCACGCGCTCGAATCTGGATAAGGTGAAGTCCATCTGCGCCGAGAGTTGATTTAATTTCCCGTTGGGCCTGCTCCCAGTCAGTTGAGGCTGTGGGGTGTCGCTCAGGATCGTTGGCCCGAGCAAGCATCTCGCCGATCCTGCAGATGTGTTCGAGTCGCCCCGGGGAGTTCGGTCGCCCGCTGCGACTTGACTCGAAGACGGCAGCTTGAATATCGCTTTGAAGGGGCCAGTCTCGCATCACCGCCGCACCCAGGAGTGCGGGTGAGAACCCAAGCGCCCGGGCGAGGACCTCATCGAGTCCGAGGGGATCCTGGGCGGCGAGACTCCGCCGATAAAGTGCGGGGTAGTTCCAGGCGATAAGGGTAAGCCCGAGTTGTCGGAGCAGCGCGGCGGAGTATCCGGTTCCTGCGTTCAGTTGGGAGTGTTCAGCGAGCACCTCCGCAGTTGACGCGCTCACTATCGCCTCGTGGAGCCGGGCTGCTTGGAAATCGCTCAGCTCCCGAAGATTATGGAAGGTGAGTGTGTCGTGACTATCGGCGAGGATGATCTTGAGCCGCGGCAGCCCTGCCCACCGCAGGACCTCAACTGGACTCAGATCGAGTGGGGCTTCGACTTTTTCCTGGGCGAGGAGTCGGGTAAGACCTTTGAGGCAATAGGTGAAGAGCGCAAAGTCATCGCGAATTTCGTCGAGAAGAAAGTCGATATCAAGCTCGTATGCTCCGCTGCCCAGCCCAGAGCGGATACGCTCCAGGATCTCTGGATTTGCTGGGAACCACATCCGTGAGACGTGTTCCCGCGCGCGTTCCAAGCGTCGCTCAAGCGAAGAGGGAGGGGCGACGGTGTGCGACCGAGTGACGGCTGAGTGCAGCATACGAAATTCCTCTAACGGTCAAATCTCATTTGAGG
>JBJOHD010000222.1:0-5294 GCA_046047875.1 Pseudomonadota bacterium
TATTATGGTTACCTCTATCACCTACATCGTCGTGGCTCGTCGAACCGGTGCTGTTTCAATCCCGAGCACCTCGCCGCTCGTTGGACCCCAGAAGTTTCTCGATCAAGAAGAGCATCTTCGCCGCGCCCTCGCTGAGGAACGGCTGAGCTCAAGCCGGGATGATTCACTGCGATTCTAACTCCCCGGCAGCAACAGGTATCACCGTGAGCTCGTGGTTCGACCATTAAATTCTTTCACCTGCAAGGTAATAGAATTTATGCTCACCACGAGTCCTGAGTTAGTTTTTCACTCCGCGGGAGTGAAAAAACTTATTTGTCGAAGGACTAGTCCGCGGGGAAGGTCGAAACCTCAACGCGCTGGGAGTGCCGTCTCACCTGAAAGATGTGCCCCTGCACCAGCTCAACCGCGGTCAGCATATTTCCATAGACGAGCCCGGTGTCGATGCCGATCTTGTACGGAAGATGGAACAGCACATTTTCGTACGGAGTGTGACCGAACACCACCGTCTTCTCGAAGCGGTGCACGTTGTTAATAAAAGGATCGCGGATCCAATAAAGGTCCTCACCCACTTGACTGGCGATATCCCGCTCTGGATTCAAGCCCGCGTGAGCAAAAATAAATCGTGGGTAAACAAGAAACGATTCGAGGTTTAAGAAAAACGAGAGATGGCGCGCCGGCATCACCTGCTGAACCTGATCGACCGTTACCCCCACACCGCGCGGCACCTTGAGCCCGTAGCTCGTAACGGTCTCAAGCCCCCCGTTTTCGAGGAAGATCCGCCCCATACTCCCTGGATGACCAAGATATCCAAGCAGCATATCTTCGTGGTTGCCCCGCAGAAATACCGCTCCGGGAAACTCCCGCTGAAACCGCAGCAGCTGCTCGATAACCTCGTTGCTCGCTGGCCCCCGATCGATGTAGTCACCGATGAAAACGACCCCGTCCTCCGGCCCCAGCCCCGCGACCTCCTTGAGATAACGCAGGAGCTCCCCAAGCTCATCAGCGCATCCATGTATATCGCCCACTGCGTATAATCGTCGCGGCATCTCCTCAAAGACACGGGGCTTGGTCATACACCCCCGCTGAGGATCGGGGGAAGGCACAGCTTTCCGAGCACCGCGCCGTGACTCGCCCCCGTTACCGCGGGGAGCGATGTCTGCTGCCCGAGCAGCGCCTCGTGCGCCAGCACCGCAAACGCCAGCGCCTCCCGCGCCGCACTCGGAATATCGAGCTCCTCCGAGCGTCTCACCACGATACCCATGGTGTAACACCGCTCGGTAAGCGCCCCTATCAGCACCGGGTTCTCCGCTCCCCCACCAGCGATGATTAACTCCTTCACCGGAGGAAGACCGGCCGGCACAAACCGGGTCAATGCATCAACGATCGCCCACGCCTCAAACTCGATCACGGTGCGAAGCACATGCACGTCGACCGGCCCGCCGTACCGTCGTGCAAGCGATTCAACAAATTCATCCCCGTAGCTCTCAAATCCGGTCGATTTTGGGGGCGCGAGCTTCACAAACTCATCCCCCACACACAGCTCATCGAGCAGCTTCTTTACGACCGTCCCCCTCCGCGCCAGCTCACCATCTTTATCGTACGACTCCCGGTCCTCAGTAAGCCGCCGAGCGATTCGATCGAGCGGCGCATTGGCCGGCCCCACATCGAAGCCGGTGATCCGCTCCCGTCGGTCGGCGAGAAAGGTGAGGTTGGCGATTCCACCGAGATTAAGCACCGCACGACCGGTTACCCCGCCGTACAAAATTCGATCGGTGTACGGCGTGAGCGGAGCACCCTCTCCGCCGAGCGCAACATCACGCGCCCGAAAGTCGAAAAACACGGGCGCCCCGAGCCGTGCCGCAATTCGGTCACCGTCGCCGAGCTGGAGCGTTACCCGCGCTACACCGGGGCGACGACTGTGGTGGTACACCGTCTGACCGTGAGAGCCGACGACATCGAGTTCACGGGCGGCGATCTGGGCGGTCTTGAGCGCTCGCTGAGCTGCATCGGCGAACGCCTCGCCGATCGCCCCGTGAAGCTCCGCCACTCCCCGAGTATCGAGGCTCAAACTACCCCGCTGAATCCGCTCCCGAAGATCCTCCGGATACTCCGCGACCCCCGAATAAAGAAGCTTCACCCCGGTCGTCCCGGTCTCGACCGAACCGATCGCGCGACAGATCGCTACATCGATCCCGTTTGCGCTGGTGCCGGACATGAGCCCGAGACACACCCGTTCGCTCCGCTCAAGGGAACGCGCAATCCGTTCGATCCACTGTGGATAGGTCGCTGGCATCCCGTCTATTTTACCCGCGAAACCGCGGTGGGGACCAGCCTAATTCGAATCGCTATTTAACAACCGGTGGTGCGAAACACCCCAGCCTCGCTCACGATCTCTTGAGGCCGCTGCCCGCTCAGAAAAAGACGGAGGGTCTCGGATTTTTCCGCAAAACGGAAACGAGGGGGTCGGGCACCCCATCGCTGTTGAGGTCGCCGATCCACCGAAGAGCCGCTCCGTATCCCGGCTCCTTAATCGATTCGCAAAAAAGCCGTTTACGCTTCTCGCCCTGCTGAATCTGTGACGACGGGGCAAAGAGTACGTTCATACAATAGTCACTTATTTTGACCGCCCCCTCTGCGTCCCCCGACTCAGCAACTCCCGTCGCATAGACAACGAATCGGGCCGAACGCCCTGCGGGCGACACTTGCGATATCTCCACCTCGATGCCGGGGGTAAGAATCTTACCCTCTCCCCCGGTGATCGCCCCCACTTTCCCCACTTTCACGCCGGGTCCCTTCACGAGAAACATCGGCTCCCCCGGGGCTCGCGCCACCGCGGGTAGAAACTCGACCTTCTTTCCGGTTTTTTGACCCTCTTCGTCGGTCACCGCATCGAAGAACGGGGAGATCCGCACAGTCCCCCAACCACTTCAGCCGGCTGCCCGCTGTCCGAAGAATACACCCCGAGCCACCGCTCGCCGTCCTTCACCGAGACCTCCTCGCTGTGAAAAACTCCGGTAGAAAGAAGACCAAAACTTGAAATCTCAGTGGTGGCAGCGCGCACCGGCGCCAGAAGAATCAAGAGCGTGAGACAGACGAACGTCCGCATCAAACAGCTAACTCTCAATCTTTAAGACTGCAAGGAACGCTTCTTGCGGGATCGAAACACTGCCCACCTGCTTCATACGCTTCTTCCCCTCTTTCTGCTTCTCGAGGAGTTTGCGCTTCCGGGAGATGTCGCCCCCGTAACACTTTGCGGTTACGTTCTTGCGGAGCGCCTTTACCGTCGAACGGGCGATAACCTTCCCCCCGATAGCCGCTTGAATCGCGATCTCAAACATCTGGCGGTCGATAAGCTCAGAAAGCTTCTCGGTGAGCTCTTTCCCCCGGGCATACGCTTTATCGCGGTGAACGATGATCCCCAGCGCATCGACCGGTTCGCCGTTTAACTTTATATCGAGCTTCACGAGATCGGAGGCCTGGTACCCCTTCACCTCGTAATCGAACGAGGCGTACCCCTTGGTCATACTCTTCAACCGATCGTGGAAATCGAGCACGATCTCATTCAGCGGCAATTCGTAGACGATCATCGCTCGATTCTGCGAGTGGATCGACATCGAGACTTGGCGTCCCCGCTTCTCCTCGCACAACTTGAAGACGTTCCCCACAAAATCAGTGGGGCAGTGAATCGTTGCCGATACTATCGGCTCCTCGATGTGCTCGATGTACTGCGCCGCTGGCAGCTTCGTCGGATTATCGACCATCACCATCGATTTATCGTTCATCAACACCTTGAAAACCACCGTGGGAGCTGTGGTGATGAGATTGAGTTCGAACTCACGCTCCAGCCGCTCCTGGATGATCTCCATGTGAAGGAGCCCGAGATACCCGCATCGGAAGCCGAAACCAAGCGCCGCCGAGGTCTCAGCCTCAAATGTAAACGACGCGTCGTTGAGGCTTAACTTCTCGAGCGCGGCGCGGAGGTCGGCGTAATCGGCCGAATCAACCGGGAAGAGCCCCCCGAAGACCACCGGCTTCACCTCAACGAACCCGGGGAGCGGCTCGGTCTTTTCGTCGCGAGCAAGCGCTACGGTATCGCCGATCTTCACATCGTGGAGGTTTTTAATCGACGCTGAGAAGTATCCCGCCTCGCCCGACTCGATGCTCGCCACCTCACGGGGATGGGGGGTAAAGACCCCAGTCTTATAAACCTCGTACTCGGCTTTGGTGCTGACGAATTTGATCTTATCGCCCGATTTTATCGACCCGTCGAATACCCGGATCTGCACCACGACACCCAAGTACGAGTCGAACCACGAATCGTACACGAGCGCGCGGAGCGGGCCTTGCGGGTCTCCCCGGGTCGGTGGCGGAACCTTCTTTACGATCGCTTCAAGCACCCCTTCGATACCGATACCGGTTTTCGCACTTATCAGCACCGCATCGCTCGCGTCGAGCCCGATAACGTCTTCGACCTCTTTCTTCACCCGCTCCGGATCGGCGCTCGGCAGATCGATTTTATTGATGACCGGAATGATCTCGAGGTTATTCTCGATGGCGACATACACGTTCGCCAGCGTCTGCGCCTCGACTCCCTGAGACGCATCGACGACGAGGAGCGCCCCCTCGCACGCGGCGAGGCTCCGCGAAACTTCGTAGTGGAAATCGACGTGGCCGGGGGTGTCAATAAGATTGAGCGCGTAGGTCTTCCCATCTTTTGCGGTGTAGCTTAACCGCACCGTCTGCGCCTTGATCGTAATCCCACGCTCCCGCTCGAGCTCGAGCTTATCGAGGAACTGCTCCTGCATCTCGCGCTTCTCGAGCGCTTTGGTGAACTCTAAAATCCGATCGGCGAGGGTCGATTTCCCATGATCGATATGGGCGATGATGCTAAAATTTCGGATATTCTCTCGGGACACAGACGACCGCTCTTTTTCTTGCCGATATAACGCCGTGAGACTCGCCCGACGACCCTAAATTCTTAACTGATTTCAACGGGTTTATCAAACGGGGCAGTCTCCTCTCTCCGTTATCTGCGGATTTGCGAGGCCCCCTCCCCCCTTAACCCTCCGCCCCCCAGCGAAGAGCCGTATCTCGATTACCACCGAGCCGAGCCGCTCCGACCCTCCGATGTTGCGGTCGCGGGTGGCTACGCCAAAACCACACCAGGCTCACCCCGGCACCTCCACCGGCGAAAGTACCTTCGTAGTGACTCCGCTCTTAGGACATCAAAAAAACGATGAGATCTTTACGAACGAGCGGTGGTGATTCGAGAAAGGGCACGGTCTTAAAGGATG
>JBJOHD010000223.1:0-3076 GCA_046047875.1 Pseudomonadota bacterium
AACGAGCGTCCTCCGAGCTCTCCTTCGAGCCGGCGCCAGAGCGCCGCAAAATCACCCCCGGCAAGTCTTTTGAGGGTGGCGGTGCGGAGCACGAGCCGCTTGGCTGTATAGATCCCGTACCGTTCAAGCCTCTTTACTATCTCACCGGTGCGGTACTTATCCATCCCGACCCGCGAGCCCACTGCGTCGGACCCGTTAAACCGCACCCCCTCGCGGGCGAGCATCTCTTGGAGTCGCCCGTCCTCCCCGATGCCTCCGTGGAGACCGAGAAAAACTATCGGGCTCTTCCGCACGAAATCTTTAAGGCTCATCTTCCGCGGTAAAAAATTATCCTCGGTTATCTGTCCCGGAAGCGGAGCAAGTCGGTTTAAGACCCGCTCTCTCAGCGCTTTGAATTCCCGCTCAGCGCCGTGGGCTCCCCGGCATCCCGCCATCAACTCCTCAACGGTGTGGTTAAGGGTCAGAGAGTACGGCAGCTCCCATACCGCACCGTCCATATCGAGGAGGTACGGATGAGGTTCATACCGCTTCGAGCGCCGGAGCTTCAACCATACGTTCGTCCCCGACATCACTGAGACCTGCCGCTCCGCGGTGCGCCCTCCGAAAAGGACGTTCACCCGCTCCCGTTTTCCACGGGTCACCGGGGGATCGAGCGGATCGAACGAGATCCCCGCCCGCCGACACGCGTGGTGGATCACGAAGCGAAGCATGTCGCGGTGGCTCATACCGATGCGGGACGCTTGGAGGAAAAGAAAGCTATTCTGCTCCATCCCGCTTACCGGATTAAAGTCGGAGAACCAGATCTTCTCGTCGGGCATCACCCATCCGTCGAAACGGGCGAAATCACGGAGACCGAAGAGATTAAAGAGCTGCTCGGCGTGGCTCTGCACCCTTTCAAGCACCCGGCTCTCAAACCGCGGAGGGCAGTGATACGTCACCTGCCGGGTGGGGAGGTATTTCTTCCGATAATCGAAGATCTGATGCCGGGTGTAGTCCGCTTCGATCTCGACGGGAAGGAGACACACCGGAATATCGAAACGATTTTGGACGATCACCGCGGTAAACTCCGTACCCCGGCAGAACTCTTCAACGACGACCCGGCGGTAGAAGTTACTCGCGAACAGCTTCTCAACCATGCGCGCCGCTTCCCGGGGGGTCGCTACGGAGAACACCCCGATACTGGATCCCCCGGTCGCAGGCTTTACTACCGCGCGCTGAAGCCGATGGCGCTTAAAAAAAGCCTCGATCTTTTTGGGGATATCACGCTCGCCCCGATTGATCGCTATCGAGGGGAGTGCGTAGAAGCCGTTCGCCTTGATCGTTTCGTTTGCGTCGAATTTATCGAAGCACCGCTCGCATGCTGCAGCGGTTGAACCAACGAACGGGACATTCAGCGCTTCAAGGAGACGCTGAATCCCGCCGTCCTCGCCGAAGAGTCCGTGCATCACCGGGAATACGAGATCAACCCCCCGGAGCAACGTGCGGAGCCCCGCGCCTGAGAGCGCTTTACCGGAGGTATGGAGCTTGAAGTCGAAATCTGAGGGGGTATTCGAATAGAGCTGCCCCCGTGAGATCGCGTGCGCCCGTTTAGCGATATCGAAATACACCGGCACGATCTCGATATCGGGAGCATCGAGGTGATCACACGCCGAGCGGGCTGAATTAAGCGATATTCCCCGCTCCGGCGAGGGACCACCGCACAGAACGGCGAGACGAAGTGGATTTCCTTTCGGCATAGCGAACGTCTTAGAAGCACCGGCGCACCGTGTCGTCCGGGGTCGGAAAAGTGTACCCCCTACCCCGCGAGGTGACAAGGAACGCTCTCACCGAGCTCCACTCATCTACCCGCCTGGCGTACCCTCGAACTGATGCGCAAAAAAAAGCGGGCCCGTGAGGGCCCGCTCCACACAAGGGGAAAGCTCCCCTCACCCGGAGATTAATCGACCTGCTTACGCAAGAACGTGGGGATCTCGTACTTCTCCTCGTCCTCAGCGCTCGACAGTACCGATAACTTTTTCAGCTTGATCACCTCACCCACCGGGCCCTCTTTGCTCTTCCGGGCGAACGCGGGAAGGTCAACCCGCTCAGGGGTCGCATCTTTGGTGTTAACCACCTGGGTCATCGTCACGGTGGTGTCGTCGGACGCGCGGTCACCGAACCCGGTGGCGATGACGGTCACCCGCACCCGATCCTCGAGGTTCGGGTCGATAACCATACCCCAGATGATGTTCGCATCCTCGTGCGCCTCAGCGTGAATGAGCTCCGCCGCCTCGTTGACCTCTTGGAGGGTGACATCGGGGGAGGCGGTGATGTTAATGAGTACGCCGCGAGCGCCGTGGATCGAGATATCCTCGAGGAGGGGGCTCGAGATCGCCTTCTCCGCAGCCTCGGTCGCACGGTTTTCCCCGGAGGACTCACCGGTTCCCATCATCGCCATGCCCATCTCGGACATAACGGCGCGAACGTCAGCGAAGTCAACGTTGACCAACCCTTCGAAGATGATGAGGTCGCTAATGCCTTTGACCGCCTGGTACAAGATATCATCAGCCCGGCGGAAGGTGTCGAGCAGCGTGGTGTTACGCCCCGCGATCGATAGGAGCCGTTGATTCGGGATCGTGATGAGGGTGTCGACCTGCTTCCGAAGCTCCTCGATACCCCGGTCTGCGTTCCGCATCCGGCGCTTCCCCTCAAAAAGGAATGGCTTTGTCACCACACCAACGGTGAGGCATCCGAGCTCCTTTGCCACCTCGGCTACGACGGAGGAACCGAGGGTCCCGGTTCCTCCACCCATCCCCGCGGTGATGAACACCATATCGGCGCCCTCAAGCGATTTACGAATGCTCTCCATGCTCTCCTTCGCAGCGGAGTAGCCGACGTCAGGATCAGCGCCCGCGCCGAGTCCTTTCGTCATCTCATCGCCGAGGGTGATCTTGTTCGGCGCGGTGCTCGATGCCAGCGCTTGGGCGTCGGTGTTCGCAGCGAAGAACTCGACCCCCTCAAGTCCGCTGCGGATCATGTTGTTGACCGCGTTCAACCCGGCCCCGCCGATGCCGAAGACCTTAATCCGAGCGTTGCG
>JBJOHD010000224.1:0-2664 GCA_046047875.1 Pseudomonadota bacterium
GTCCTCGTTCAGTTCTCGCTCGCAACCGGTATCGGTGATCGCCGCAGGGACGGAGTGGTTTTCACTCGACAGCTCGTCGCGCCGCTCTTTTTCGCCTCCGTCAAGCAACATGCCCGGCCTCCCACGCTCCAGCAGGCAGCGAGGCGGGGATGAACCCGCACTCGACACCCCTCAGCTCCAACTCCTCCGCTCTGCCGCCGAGGGTCGAACCTGTGTGATTATTTCCAATCGAATCGACTTATTACCCGAGCCTCTTTCGAGAGCGACGCAGGAACAAGCGATCCGAAATCCTCTGACTCGATCGATCTGTCGGCATATCTCTCGGCATCTATTAGGGATTACTCCTCGAACGGTGGACTAATTCGATGGTTCGGCACACGAGATGCTAGAACTGCTTTTGATATCTCAGGGGTGCCCCACTCTCGGTCGAACGTGGGGGTTGGTGCACCGCGAAACTAGGAAAAACTCGTACCTATCTCAGTATGAACCGCCATCAAGGCGTAACGCTGCCGAAGGGGAAGTCAGGTTCAAAGGGTAGCCACGACGGGGCTTCAGCGTCACCGCTCGCAGACCTACTTAGTCGCCCGCAGCTCAAAGAGGCATCCCGGCCGATCCGGGGTAAGGCGGGCTTCAAAGCCTTGCTTCAGTATCCAGTTCGACAACTCGAACCAGCCCGATTCATTAAGAGCGAATTCGCCATCTTTATCGCCGCGATGCTCGCGGAGGGGAAAGCCTGCTCCGACCCACCGATCCCTTAAATTTTGAAATCGCCCTCCGACGATGCTGCGGAGTCGCGATAACGACTCGATTTCAACCCAATCAGAGGAGACAGGCGGTGTCTCTCCTGGCGCAGCCAACTCCCCGCCAGCGACGGCGCGTATCCGACGGGCGATCTCCCCGACGATGACGTCATGCTCCTGGATGAGCGTCTCCTCAAGAAGCTTCAGATACCGTTCAGCGCTCGTCTCAACCACGTTCCGAATGAGAACGGGATCAAGCGCATCACCGGTATACTTATCGTTAGACTTTCCAGCCATAATCCTCCCTCCCCACGCGCTGCCCGGCCGTAGGCATACGAATTCCTACTGATGCAACAGCGACTGCATCTCCGCCAATAATCTACTACGTCCTACCGGCTTCGCCAGATACGACGTTGCCCCCGCAGTGCGCACCTCATCGACGACCCCGCCTCCCGTGTTCCCACTCACGACCACAATCGGAAGCTCCCTATCAAAGCGCTGCCGCAATTCACGCACGAGGTCGAGGCCGCTCCCCTCCCCCAACTGTAAATCGGTAACAACGAGGCGGGGACGACCCTCCCGTGAAACGATCGCCTGAGCCTCTTCGACCGATGCAGCGGTGAAATAGCGCTGATGCAGCGCCTCAGCAACGCGCGCATAAAAACTTGTGACCTGAGGGTTATCGTCAACTAATAAGATCCATCCATCAACCGGTGCGGCACCAGCAAGCTCAGCAGCACGGGGAAAGCGAAGCACCGCCTCGGAGCGATCGCCCTCACGGACCAGCGAAAACTCACCCCGACTGAGCCGCGCCAAATTATAAGCAGCACGGTACATATCGATAGTCCGGTCAGCGTTCATTCCCTCGTCGAGCTTTACCATCTCACGCTGAAGCCGCTCCGATTCAAGCGGTGCTCCGCGGTCGCTGACACCGAGCCGCACATAACTCTCATCTGCACTCACCTTAAGCAGGATCTCGTCTCCCTGCGGGGCTCGACTCTCGGCCAGCCGTATGAGCATCCGCAGAACCATCCCAAGGAATTCCCTGCTCCCGACGCTCAGCCGTACCTCCCCCAGCGCCGCGCCCTCCACGCGAAAAGGCTTGCCCGAGCGGCTTGCTCGATACGCTCCGAACATCCCCACATCCTCGATAAGCGAGTCGACATCTACCGTATCCGGCGCCGGTAAGACGCGCACACGGAGGAGCTCCTTCAGGAGCTTCACATCGGATACACCAGCGGAGAGACTCCGCACCAACCGCTCAATCGCCTCTACCTGGGGCGGCACCGAGCTAGCATCCCCCGCGGCACGGGCTTGGCGGAGCTCATCACACTCAGCCGATATATCCTGGGCTACATTGTTGACGAGATGCACGAGGTTGTTCAGATCCTCTTCCCGCGCAGAGATCGACTGCTGACTCGCCATAATAACATCGGAGGAAAGAAACCGGCCCCGCGCCGCGGCAAGCCAGCCCCGCACGATAGCTGCAAGTCCGCCCAGGATCCGCAGGATCCGGGAGTTGCCACACAACCGCGCCGTAACGGTGCAGGGAAGCACAATAACGATGGTCTCCTCACGTCCATCGAGGATAGCGGTCACTCGCAGGAAGAAGAACTCAGCCGGCGCAAAACCGAACCAGTCGATGCATGGCGCTAAAAACTGCGGACTCAAATCACGAAACGGCAATATCCCTTCCTCGCCCCCGTGACTCGACACCACATGGTACAGCCCGCGGGTAAAAATAGGGTCGACCGGTGAGGGCCGCGGAACTCCAGCTTCGAGCACTTCGAGGCGCCGCTCCCCGACAAGGATGAGAACCCGCTGTGATTCGATAATTCGCGAAAGCTGCCACCCCAGGGCCCGGCACGCCGCGAGTGATGTCGGCGACCCCTCACCGAATCGTCGTAAAAAGTGGAGCGCGACC
>JBJOHD010000225.1:0-4506 GCA_046047875.1 Pseudomonadota bacterium
TAGACGGCCACTGTTTCGGGATCGATCCTGAGAGCAGCCTTTCTGAAGGGACTAAGTTTACCCGCAAGAGCATTCCGCCCGATTATCTGGTGCCTCTCCCGATGACGTTCTCGGTGAACACGCGCTAATATGCCATTGAGGCGCTGAAGGACAAGGATTGTAGTGTTCGGGAGTGGGCAGCGATGGCGCTTAGAGAGGTAAAAGACCCGGCGGCGGCTCCAGCACTCGAGGAGGCGATAAAAACGAGTGGCCTCCTTGAGTGGCTTGGATTCGACACCGGTCGATTCGCGGTATTCAATAATGCCATTCGGAGTATCCGGGGATCTTAGAAACTCACAAGCTCTGTCTCAATGCAGGAAGGAGTAGGTCGTATACGTAACGAAGCGCATAGGTCACTGGAAAACTCGTAGTCCTCAGAGAGGCCTCGTCGGTGAAACCGAGCTGCTGCACTTGAAAGAATCGAACACTCGGGTCTCCTAATCGGCGCACATCCGAAGAGCTCAGCTATCTAGCTTTTTCAAGTCCGGACAAATTCTAGTGAAGAACTTCTGGTAGTTACGCCCTCCTATTTTGCTTATTTCTAAAGATCCGAGCGACCCCCCGCTAAGTCTCTGAGACGAAGTGCCTCCGGCTTCAGCGTGCGGCGAAACTCAGGGTCTTGGTAGCGTGCTTTCGGTCTTCGCTTACCCGCTTTTCGACCAGTGAGAGCGTTATTCACCCCTCGGTTCAGAGGCCGGATGGCGCTCATACGGTTGTACCCGTGTAGGGTCCAAAACTTCGTAGGTTCTCCGCCTTCGCACGACGATTTGCGTTCAAGTAGCGGTGCTTGACCTCGTAAAAACCTATAATTTCTCTCATATTTCCAAAATCTTATAAAAGTTCGGTAACTGGAGTTATGAGGCTTCAACCTCTCAAACAGCCTCTCTTCGGTAACCTTTTTTATGAGGATTATCGCGAAGTGACTCCGAGAGCACGGGACGACGCGATGGAGCCATAACTTCCCCTGTGGAACCCCGATCCTCGAGGTTTCATGGGGTATGCGGTGCCGACCGAATTCTCTTTCGGTGCTGGCGGGTTTTTAAGGGGTTTTCCGGTGGCTGTGGGGTTCAAACCTTCTCACCGTACAATCGCTGAGAGGCTTCGCTGTTTTTCGTTCGTCACGGCTGCGGCTTTCGCCCTTCTCGGTGCTCCAGCCGCATTCGCGCAACTTTCCGGTGGGGGCGGCTCTAATTCGAGTGAAACCGAGGATCCGATCGGCAGCGACTCCTGTACGCAGCTGAACCAATTCGACGAAGACTGGATCCGTGCGCAGCTTGATCGGGTTATCACGGCAGGGCAGGAGGCGGCTGACTCAGGGAAGTGTGACAAGGCGGAAGGCAGGTCCAGCGTTACCTCGATCGATCTCGAGCCCCACGAGGACTTCAATGGTAGGTACACCCTCATCCGTGTCCAAGGAGCGTGTCAACTCCAAGGCGCGGTCGTCTATTGGAAAAAGTTTCCGACGAAGACAGCTATCGAACCGAATGGGAACCTCGCGTGCGGATGTAAGATAAGCGAGTACAAAACAAAAGAGATCGCTCGCCTTTCAGTTAGCGCCATGCTCCCCTTGGAACACAGACCGCCAGGATCGCCCCCCGTTCCCTATGTGGTTGCTCCACAAAGCCGAGAGCGCGTCATATACACCTCTTTGCCGAAACTTGTCTCCGGGTTCTGCAGCTCGGGAGGGGTCACCTGCAAGATTTATCCTGGAACTGTAGTCTGGGTGGAAGAGAATTTTTCTAAAATGAGCATCGAGCTTGCTCAGTACGCGCTGCGCTACCAGCCCGGGATAGAGATCCCAGACCCGGTATGTTCGCTCGAGGCGCACCGCTCAGTACCGCAAGTCCCCGAGTCGGAGATATGCAGTCCGGACTATGAGAGGACGGCACATGTCCCGCTTGAGCCGCAGAAATACGAATTCGAAGCACCCATACCGAGTATCCTCGCGTGGTGGGTTCGGCATGAATTCGAGGGTTCGCCGAACCATGTTCAGATGAAACTCTGTGATAATTCCGGGGAATTGCTTCCTCCGCCCTCAAGTAATGCTCTGTGGACGATCTCACCCTCCGGCTTCGATAGTTCAGTGAGCTTCGGGGGGACGGCAAATTTTCCGATTCGTATCCCCGCAGTGGGGACGGATCTCGCGGTAGGTCAGTAAGGTAACGGGCCCCCGGAGCTCCACCGGAATCGGTCTGACCCCTCGGTCCAATGCTGCCGTTGAGCGGAGGTTTTCGATCTGAGCGAGGCGGCACCTTGCTCCGCTCGTTTCCTAGTGGTTCGACCGTTAAATTCTTTCACCTGCAAGGTCATAGAGTTTATGCTCACCACTAGTCCTGAGTTAGTTTTTCACTCCGCGGGAGTGAAAAAACTTATTTGTCGAAGGACTAGAGAATCACCGCGGAGTGAAAACTACCCCCCGTCTCTGCCCGTTTCAAAATCCCCGGTGCCGGGGCAAAGCGCTCCCCGAATTTGCGGTGAAGCTCGGCGATCTTTATCGCTATTTTCTGAGCTCCGATCGAATCTGCGTAATAGAGAAGACCCCCTCGAAACGGCGGGAAGCCGAACCCCATCACCGAACCAAGATCGATCTGATTAGCGGCATCAACCCCCGGGGCACCTGCTACCGCCTCATCGAGACACCGTGCCGCTTCGTTTATCAGACTTAAGATGAGCCGATCGGTAATGGCCTCGGGGTCTCCGGGTGCCGCAGCCTTCTCGATGGAGAGGATCTTGCGAAGCTCCGGACTTACCGATGCGGTGTTCTCTTGGAAGTCGTAAAATCCACCCCCCGATTTTTTGCCTTTTCGGCCATGAGCGACGAGAGTTTTGGCGAATCCAGGCCCCGCCATTCTCGAGCCGTACCCTTTCACCATGATATCAGCGACATGAGCTGCTACATCGAGACCGATCTCGTCGAGGAGCCTTATCGGGCCCATCGGCATGCCGAAAGCGAGTGCGGCGTTGTCGATATCCTCGACGGCGTACCCGTCAGCGACAAGAAATGCCGCTTCGTTCAGGTAGGGCGATAAGATTCGGTTGACCAAAAAGCCCGGGACATCGTTGACGATGATCGGGAATTTGCCGAGCTTAGTCGCGAGTGCTGCCACGACAAGTGCGGTCTTATCCGAGGTCTGCTTCCCCCGAATCACCTCAACGAGCGGCATCTTCTCAACCGGATTGAAGAAGTGCATCCCCACCACCCGTTCCGGCGTGGGGATCGCCGCGGCTATCTCGGATACGGAGAGCGACGAGGTATTCGTCGCAACGATCGCATCGGGTGCCACCGTCCTCGCCAAGTCGGTGAGAACCTTTTTCTTCAGATCCATATCCTCGAAGATCGCCTCGATTGCGAAATTCGCGTTGGCGCTATTCGAGGATTCGCGGGTAGTGGTCTCGATCCGATTGAGGATGAAGCTGCGCTCCTGTTCGGTCAGCGATCTCGATTTCGAAAGGCCCGCTCGGATATGATCGAATGCGTGTTTCAGCGAGGCGTCCGAGGTATCCTTTAGAATAACGGAGCATTCGCTTCGGGCGAGAGTTCCAGCGATTCCGGCACCCATCGCCCCTGCACCGACAACCACCGCATTGATCGTCTCCACCGCCTTTTTCCCAGCTTTGCCGAGACCTTTCGCTTGCTCGGTGAGGAAGAAGAGATTCACCAGGCTCTTGCTCTCTGGCGTCACGACAAGCCGCCCGAGCTCACGCGCCTCGAAATCGAGACCCGCTTTTGTCCCCTGGGCGAGACCGTAGATCGCCGATTCCAACGCCGCTGGGGGGGCGGGATAGAAGCCCTTCGACTCCTTCCGGATCGACGCCGCGGCCTGTCGGCGAACTATCCCCCGGCCCAGCCCGGTAAAGGTAAGAAGTTTCGTCTTGAGATCGAGGGGAGCTTTCTTTGCCTCCGAATTTCCGAGCGCGATCGCCTCAGCTCGTGAGAGCAGGGTCTGCGGGGAGACCACCTCGTTTACAAGGCCGTAACGGAGCGCTTGCTGCGCCTTGAGGGTTTTCCCGCCGAGGATTACATCCAGTGCGCGGGGGAGGCCGATAAGCCGGGGAAGCCGCTGTGTGCCGCCGAAGCCCGGAAGGATGCCGAGCTTCACCTCAGGAAGACCGATAACAGTGCTCTTCGTGTCTGTACACAGCCGAACCTTGCAGGCGAGCGCGAGTTCGCATCCGCCTCCGACGCACGGGCCGCTTATGGCCGCCACGGTCATGCACGGGAGATTCTCGATGAGGTCGAATATCCGCTGGCCCTCGCGAGCGAGCTTCTCACCGATCGCTGGGTCGGTCACCGAGGCGATGGCGTTGATATCGGCTCCGGCAGTAAACATCTCCGCACCGGGCCCCGTAATAATTATCCCCTTTGGCGGGGTAGCGGTGAATCTCTCGAGGATAGCCTTTAAGGTCGAGATGCGTTCGACCGTAAGGGTCACTACGCGCTCCTCTGGGGCGCCCAGACGGATGAGC
>JBJOHD010000226.1:0-15295 GCA_046047875.1 Pseudomonadota bacterium
CGCTGCAAAGATCGTGAATCCGGGGGGTGGACTGCTCCACGAGATAGAATTCTTCATTCCTCTCGCGACGAACATCCACCAACCCAGCCGAGGGATGGCTCGCTCGATTGATCTCAGCGACGCATTTCGGCGATGTCATGAGCGGCTCGATTACGAGGACGTGCGCAGGGGACCTACTTCGGGTGCTCTGCAGGCAGCGGTGGAGGCGCATCTGCGCTCGACATTCGCCCGCCTCTGGAGAAAAGATTGGCACATCATCGTTCACGGTTCGGCGAGCACTGGTACCACCGAAGAACCGCACCATCACATCTTCGCCTCGATCGAAGACCGGAATGGGCTCCGAATCATCCCGGGTCTCGATCAAAAAACCATGGTGACTTCCCGTAAATTAGGGGGATTTATCATCCACATCGACGAAACTCCCCAGACCGGAGTGCTCCCCAGCTTACGCACCGCCCTCGGGCTGTCCCGGGGAACGCACCTCGAGTCGAGTATCGAAGCTCTGATGATTCACCCCCGCGTGATGGCAGCGGAGGTCGAACGGCTCGTGAATCGTCCCGGTGAAAGTATATTTGACGGTGCGTGCCGTTCTCTTATCGCATTAGATCTCGAGAAGCGCGGAAAGTCGTCCCCAATCGGGGAGATAACGTTTGGACCGTTCGCCGCATGGGCCCACCCCGCAAGTAAAATCCCTCTCCGCGCCATAATAGCGGCGCACCACCACGGTCGACATCTCATCTCGTTTGCTCTCGATGAGCGCTATGGCGTGATTCGCCCCGAATCGGATATCCGAATCGAGGGATTTTTCCCGACATAAGTCGTATCGTCGGGATATCGCTCAGCGCGATCGTAATCTCACAGCGAAGTTCGCCCGAGTCTTGCCCCGCGTATACAGCCTGAGAGAATAAGTTCCGCGGGAGATCACCACGAGGTCTGGCGCGACGAGGCGAAACCGATACTCCCCCTTAGGAACGGTCAGGGTGTAGCGGAACGGGCGATCCAACGCTTGCCCGAAACGCTCGCGGGTATGGCGATTGATCGCGAGCACCTTGATTGCTCCGTTACCGAGCCGCTCAAGCCGGGCGAGCATCGAGGATGAGAGTGAGTCGCCGCCGGGGCCGGTCAATCGACCACTAATCCTCTGGTAGGAGATCGGGGTCGGCGAGATCGTTGGCGTCGGAGTCTCGGTCGGTGGCGCTGGAGGCGGAGTGGGTGGCACCGTGGGCGGAGTCGACGGCGGGGACGGCGGCGACGGGGCCGGAGTCGGGGGGACCGGGGTCGGTGTCGGCTCCGGTGTCGGCGTGCTCGACGGTATCGGAGTCGGAGTGGCTGGGCACGGCTCGAAGCTCGCGCTTCGAACCGCGATCATTCGGTCACCCTCAAAGAGCCGGAGGGTATTCGAGCCCCCTCCGCGAAGGGTCGTCAGATAGACGGTCCCGACAGCGGCGGTGATCGTCCCTTGCTGCACCGTACCGTAGACATCCCACGTTAATACAACCTCAACCGGACCGGGGTTCGTAATCGACCAACGAAGCTCGGTATTCGGATCAGCTGAACATACCGACTCGAGGGTGATAGTGGTTCCCACCGGAGGAGTTGGAGGCACCGTGGGTGAGGCGATCGGAGTCGTGGTACCCACCGGTGTCGGCGTTCCTCCGGGAACGGTGGGTGATGCCGTTGGCGGAGGTGTGCTACCCGGTGTCGGCGTTCCCGCGGGAACTGTCGGTGAGACCGCTGGCGGAGGAGTTGCCACTGGTGATCGCGGCGTCCCCGTCGGTGCCTGCGGAGGTGTCACCGCCGGGGGTTGCGGCGTACCTGTCGGGAGCGGCGTTGGGGGGGGATTTCCCGGTGTCCCGGTCGGCGGAGGTGTTCCTCTGGGAGGCTCAGTTGGGGTCGCCGTCGGAGCTACCGGAGCCGAAGTCGGGGTCGCTGAGGGGGCTGGGCTCGGACCACCAGGGTTATTGGTCGGGCTCGGAGCCGGTGCTCCGGGGGTCGAGGTGGGTGCTGGACTCGGATTGCCTGGAGCTGGGGTCGGGCTCACACTCGGTTGCGGCAGCGGCGTATTCCCTGGGTTGGGCGGGGTCGGAATCGCCGTTGGAGTCGGGGTCGGCTGTACCGTCGAGGTGAAATTTAAGCCGGTCAGATTTCGCTCACCCTCACCGGAATAAAGTGCAGGGGAGAACTCGTGTCCCGGAGCACTCGCCGTAATCACATACTGTGCTTCATCGGGAGCCGTCACGAGATAGTAACCGTCGTTGTCGGTCTCTGTGATCGTCTCCTGACCACCATGAACGAGAGATATCCGCGCGCCGGCCAACGGCTGGTACACCGCATCAACAACCCGCCCTACGAGCTGGTAGCTCTCCTCGAGGATTTCGTGAAAATCCGCTATCCGGTTACACTGGGTATCGGGGAAATACCGCCCGGCTGGATCGAAGCGACGATTCCCCGCCGCCACCGTAACCCAAACATCGTCGAGCGCATCGATCGTAAAAGAGTAGTGGCCGAGGGCGTCGGTTGTAGTCTGTGGAACGTTATTCTCCGATATCGTCGCTCCAACGAGTGGAGAACCATCGAGCGCCGTTACCCTGCCGCTGATCGTGTACGTGCTCGAGGCGGGACACGTCGGAGGGGTCGGGGTCGCCCCAGGCGGTGATAGCGGCCCCACCGCGGCGAAACTTATATTTTCGTGGTGCCGATCGATCTCGGCGATACCGATGCTCTGTGGATCAAAGATGAGGGTACCGGAGAACGCCCGAAAACTCGGCGAAGTAAACTCATCAACGTAGACGGAGTATGCCCCACTCGAACCGGTTGTGGCGGCGAGCACACCGTCCCGGATGATCGAGGCGCCTTCGAGCGGCTGGGCATCTTGATCGAATACCCGGCCGCTTACTAAGTACTGCGCCGGCGCCGGTTCACCGCAATATGCGCGGAGCGCTACCGTGGTGTTCTCACCGGGGCACCGCTCGAAGGGAGTTTGAAAGCTATCGGTGAACTGACATCCGAGCATTCCTGGGATGAACGACGCCGAGTCGTTGCGACGATCGTTGTCGGCATTGTTACACTGAGAGACGACTTTGTAACCGAGAAGCGCTCGCCCGTCGCCGTTCGTCACCGGAGCATCACCACACGCTGCCAGCTGCGGAGAGCTTACCGCGACACCACCGAGGAGGGTGTTATCTTCCTCTCGGATCTCGACGACAGCGGCACCGGAGCGCCGAAAGTTCGAGAATGCAGTGAAACGAAACTCGTCCGATACCCGGGTCTGCGGATGGATCGTCATCTGGCGGGGATAGACATCGTAATCCCCCAGCGCGGCGAGGGACCAACTCGCGCCTGGAGCTATCCCGAGCTGGGTCGTTGAGACGAAGAAACTCCCCGTTGAGCCGGTGGTCCGAAGCGCTTCGGGGAGCATCCCGAGTTCAGGTCCAGTGAAAACAACCCCTGAGCGAGCGCTACCCTGGGGGGAACGGGCGGTAATCTTGTAGGTGATGGCGCTGCCGACCGACAAGGCAGGGGCAGGACCACCAGAGGCCACGAAGAATCCGGAGATCGCGTTTTGGGCGCACCGCGCGAACTTCGGATTTGCCGGGTCTGATATAACGTAGGCTGTGCCCGGGGGGCTCTGCGCGGTGATCGTCGTAAAATTATCGCTCGTCGTTGTGTTGTTATCGTTACACCCACCAGCGGTGCGATAGATCGCAAAGACAACTACTCCTGCGCTATCGGTCACCCGGGTCTCACACCGCGCTACCGCATCGGAGACCGTCACCGGCACCCCCGCGATACCTCTACCGTTCGAACCCCGCACGACCCACGTCAACGTCGTCGTGCCGGGAGAATCGTTATGGGCGGTTACCGCACACACCCGCCCGGGACACTGCATGGGACCTATCGTAAGCTCGGCAGGCTCGAACCGTAGAGCCGCCGAGTCTTTAGCGAATGCGATCAGGGACGGTCCGGTAAGCTCCTCCTCATCGAAGTTAAAATCACCGCTCGAATCGGTTAAACGCCCACCGAACTCATTGAATCCGTTGGTCCCGCTGATCCGGACGTTCGAGACCGGATTTCCATTCGTATCCCGCACCCGGATCGTAAACTCCTCAGCACGGCTCGATGAGGCGCCCAGAGATAAAAACCCCATCAAAACGTATAAAGCGGAGATAACAAGCCGATTAATCGGAAATGGCTGAGCTTTACGCATCCAGCCACTCCTATCGTTTCCTAATCGGTTCATCATCGCTTCGTCCAAAAATCCTACTTTTGACCCCTATTGTCGCGCTAAAATAGTTGTGTCGATATCCCCCGTCACCGATCCGAGTGGGATATTGGCAAACGCGGTTCCGTTAAGCGTCGCTTCAAGCCGGTATTGTGCTCCGTGCGGGAGAATAAATTCATATCGCCCCGAGGAGTCGCTTACCGCCGTCGTACCGTTGCCATCGGTGATGACAACCCCCGGAAGCCCCACCTGACCGCTCCGGTTCCAAACTCTACCACTCACCGAAAACGTACGGAGCGCGCCCCGAACAACGACATTGATGGGCCCGTTTACCGTGGCGGTTATCCGCTCGAAGGAGAATCCCCCTTTCCTCCCGGTGACGGTAAACTCAGCTCCGTCCGGAACGTCCTCGTACACCACCGTGCCTGCAGAATCGGTAAATTTGGTGCGCCCCCGCTCCGCACCGTATCGGGAACTCCATTCCGCACTTACCCGCACCCCGGCCATCGGTCCATTTGGCCCGTCAAACCGCACCACGACCATCCGCGGAACCGGTTGCGGGGTCGGTGTGGGGGTCGCAGTCGGCGTCATCGTCGGAGTCGGTGTGGGTGTGTGGGTCGGGGTCGCAGTCGGTGTGCTCGTCGGGGTAGGGGTCGGGGTGCGGGTCGGGGTCGGGGTCGGCGGAACCGGGGTCGGAGTCGGGGCGAGGCAGGTAAAATTCGCTATTCCGTTCGCGCCGTTCACCGAAACGGTGAGCGCCCCCCCGCAGCTGTAGTTCGCTCGCGAGGCTTGGACCGTGTAGGTCTCCGGGGAATAGACCGCCGTGATCGAGTAGCGCCCGTCAGCAAGACTCTGCCCCGTCAACGGGGGCAAACCACGCGCCGAGGAGGCCACAACAGAGGCGCCGCTTACCGGGGCTCCACTCGCGTCCCGCACAACCCCGGAGATCGAATACATCGTCGAGCTATACGCCTGGACGTTGAGGTTCGCTGCACCGTTCAAAGTTCCATTTATCACCGGAAAGGTATAGCCGTTCTTCGTGACCGATACCGAGTAGGTCGACCCGCACGAGCCGTTGACGGCCTGAAAAGAACCGTCGCTTGCCGAGGTAACCGTCGTCGAAGCTCCCCCACCGAACTGAACCGCGATGCTCGCACCGCTAATCGCGGTTCCGTTACTATCGACTACCCGACCGGAGAGACCGTACTGCGCGATCGACGCGGAGAAGTTCAGGTCGTTTATCGAGCTTCCGCTCACAGTCCGGGTGATACTCGTCGGCGAAAAGGTATTGCAGGTAAGGCTCGGGGTTACCGTTACGCTCGTCCCATTCGGCACGTTCAGGAACTGATAGGTACCAGACCCGTTTGTTGTGGCAGTCCCAAGCGGGCCACCGTTTACCGAAACCCCAGCTAAGAGACTTCCGTTCCTTATAATTGTCCCGCCTACCGCGTTTCCAATCGACCGGATCGCTTGGGCTGCGGCGGGGAGACTGGCGATCTTCCCCGAGGCGATGATGCCGACGAAATCCGGGGCGGTAATCCCGGTATTGATTATAGCTGCAGTTATATCTCCCACCGTAATACTCGAATTAATCCCGAGCAGATAGGTAACCATCCCCGCTACATGGGGAGCAGCCATCGATGTGCCGCTATAGTATGCGTACCCCCCGTTCGGTACGGTGCTGAGGACACCCACCCCGGGGGCCGCGATATCGACGCTCGTCGTTCCGTAATTTGAGAACCACGCTCGCCTACCTGAACTATCGTTCGCAGCTACCGAAATAATATTTGCTCCGGGGTACGCCGCGGGATAGCTCGGCGAGACATCAGCGTTCTGCGAAGAGTTACCCGCCGCTGCAACAACAACTATACCGAGCTGATTCGAACGCTCAATCACCGCCTCGAGGGTCGAGCTTCGAAACCCACCCCCGAGCGACATATTTATGACCCGAACGTTGATCCCCCGCTCACGCATCGTGTTAATGTACGTGAGTCCCGCGATGATTCCTGCGTACGAACCGGAGCCGCTCGAACTCAAAACCTTCACCCCCATCATCTTTGTCGACCAATTAACCCCAGCTACTCCCGCGCTATTGTTACCTACCGCACCGATTGTTCCCGCAACATGGGTGCCGTGCGAGTTATCGTCGAAAGGATCTCCATCGTAGTTAACCGTATCGTACCCGTAGACATCATCGACGTATCCGTTGTTATCGTTGTCAATCCCGTCACCGGGGGTCTCCCCCGGGTTACGCCACATGTTTCCGCCTATATCGGTGTGACTATAATCGATCCCGGTATCAACCACCGCGACAACTGCGCTCCCCGAATCGGTTCCCCGATCCCATGCTGTCTGAGCGTCAATTCCCGGGAACCCCCTCATTCCCCACAGATTCGAGTAGCTCGAGTCGTTCGGAACGAGCGATATCGAGGCGTGTGCGTTACATTCGATAGCTCGGATACTCCTCTCTTCTCCCCGAGCGACTCGGAGCACTTGCTGCGTAGAATCGAATTGCGCCGTGTCCTCCTCTTTAATCAGCGCCGCGGTCGAGCCAAGATTAAGTTCATCTTTCTTTTCAAGCTCAACCCCCTTAAGGTTTTCGATAACGAATTCCTGCGCCTTTGCAAGTCGCTCATCACGAGAGGCTGGGCCGCCGCTCTCACGCAGATGAGCGCGGAATTCTCGATCCACAAGAACGTTACGGAGCGCGTGCGAGGAGAACTGGACGAGCATCTCGCCGTTCGGACAGATCGTCTCGTCATCGGAAAAAGCTGAAGCAGGAATGCAGAGAGGGGCGATAAGGAAGAGAGTGGTGCGGAGGATCGCTTGAACCGCGCGGGCACACAACACCACGATCAATCCAAAAGATTTTCCGGAACGTACAACCACCCCAACCTGCCGAAAAAACCCGACTCCCCCCGCCGGAGTAGAGGTGTCGACACGCGGCGCATTTTCAGTAAGCTCTGAGCGCGGAAATTATCGCTAACTGACTAAAATCGTATCGATTTGGAGAGAGCCATCACAACTTCCCCGATATCCCCCGAAGCCACTGAGAGTTTTTCGTAGGGTGGGTGCCGCTAACCTGCTAAAGCAGGGCTTAACACGCGCTCACATCCGCCCCACCCCCAACACCTGCACCCTCCCCGAGTCGGCGATGGAAAAGCTCGAACGCGAGCCCAAACACCGTACGGGTAAGCGCCGGGTCGTACCGCGGGCCCTCATCCCTGATAAAAGCGTGCGCGCCGTTAAACTCGTGCCACGTAAAGTGGAGCTCCGCTTCGACGAGCCGTGAGTAGACAACTCGTCTCCCCTCCCCCGGAATATGGGGATCCTGCCGCCCCCAGATCATCATGACCTCACCCCGAATCTCGTTCGCTCGCTTTAAAGTATCGTCGTTCATCCCTGCACCGAGGCTCGCTTTGTGGAGATCGGTTGCGTAAAGACACACCGCCGCTCGAACGCGGTGGTCAAACGCCGCACGAAACGCGAGGTGCCCACCAATACACATTCCCACTGTGCCGATCTTCCCGGTCGAGTCAGGACGCCCCACCAGATGATCGATCACCGCCGCCGCATCGCTGTCGTAGCTCGACATCGTCTTCGTGATCTTATCTTTATTCCCCTTATCAGCTCCCACCTGATCGTACGTGAGCACCGTGCCGCGCGGATTAAGCTCATGAAAGATCTCCGGCACCGCCACCACAAACCCGTGTCCGGCAAGCATTGCAGCGGTTCGTCGGATCGGCTCAGTGCGCTGAAAAATCTCCGAAAAAAGGACGATAGCGGGATAACGACCCGGAGCTGCGGGTCTATGGATATACGTACACATCGGCCCCGCCGCCGTCTCGAGATCGACCACTTCTTCGGTAACAATCATAGCTACATCTCCTTCTTCGTACGGGCATCGAGCTCGGCCCACCGCGAGAAGAGGGTTTCGATCTCGTTCTGCGCTTCAGCGAGGAGCTGACACTGCTTTTGAAGTTTCGTGCTATCGGCAGCGACCTCCGGTAGGGCGAGACTCGCTTGAAGCTCCGTAACTTTTTTCTCCGCAGCTTCGATCTTACCCTCGATAGATTTAAGCTCGCGGTGCTCCATATACGAGAGCTTCTTCGGCTGCGCCCGCACAGGGCTCTCCTCAGTCGATTCTGCTCCCCGCTTTTCGACTACGGTGTCGTCCGCGCTCTCGACCACCTCAATCCACTGATGGTAATCGGCGTACAAGAGCGAACGTTTCCCCGGAATCTCGGTAAGACCCACGACAGTCGACGCAACCCTGTCGAGAAGATATCGATCGTGGGTCACTAAAACCACCGCGCCGGTAAACTCATCGAGCGCTTCTTCTAAAACCTCGAGGGTCGGGATATCGAGATCGTTCGTGGGCTCATCGAGCACTAAGATATCGGCCGGCTCAAGCATCAATCGAGCCACCAACGCCCGCGCCCGCTCCCCTCCGGAGAGCTCGCTGACTGGAAGCTTCAACTGCTCGGGGCGAAAGAGAAATCGCCTCGCCCAAGCGGATGCGTGGTATTCCCTCCCCTGAAACACCACCGAATCGCCGCTTCGGCAAAAGAGCTCTTGAAGTTTCTGATCAAGGCTCAACGCTGAGCGCCCCTGATCGAGAAACGCGATCTTAAGCCGGGGGGCCTGAACAACTCGCCCTTTGTCGGGCGATATCTTCCCGAGGAGGGTATTAAGAAACGTGGTTTTTCCCGAACCGTTGTTGCCGACCACCCCAAGTCGGGTGCCGGGGGCGATGGTGATAGTTACGTTCTCAAAAAGGGTGCGCTCCCCGATCTTTTTCGAGATCCCTTCGACCCGAATGAGCTCCTGAGTCTTGCGATCAGAACCATTGAACTCGATCCCCGCGGTTCGTGCGTTCGGCTCAAACCCCTTCAGCTCAGCGATGAGGTCACCCGCGCGATCAATCCGACCTTTCGCCTTCGTCGTCCGCGCTTTTGCTCCCCGTCGAAGCCACTCAACCTCACGCCGCACTTTATTAGCGAGCGAGGCTTGGTACTGCTCCCGTTGCTCGAGGAAAACCGTGCGATTCTCCAGAAACTGGCTGTACCCTCCGTTCACCGAGAAGAACCCCCCGGGGTAACGCCGGTCGATCTCGATAACCCGTGCCGCCACGTTCTCAATAAAATACCGATCGTGGGATATAAAGACCGCAGCGAAGCTTCCCCGCTTCAGCACACCTTCGAGCCACTCTACCCCGGAGATATCGAGATGGTTTGTGGGTTCATCGAGGAGCAGCAGCTCCGGGGCGCTGATAAGCGCCGCAGCGATCGCTAATCGCTTGCGCTGCCCCCCGGAGAGCTGCGCCGTGTTCGCGGTGCGTTCGGAGAATCCCGCAAGCCCCAACGCCTCGGCTACCCGGCCATCGGGGTTGCCCTCGTGTGGGGGTACCGCTCCCCTAAGAACGCTCTCTACCGTCGAGCCCTCGGGGAAGCGATCCTCCTGGGCGACGTAACGAATCACGAGATCCTTACGTAAAGCGACCCCGCCCTCATCGGGCTCCTGGAGCCCCGCTAAGATCCGTAGAAGGGTCGATTTACCGGAACCGTTAGGGCCCACCACTCCGACCCGTTCCCCCTCGTTGACCGCGATCGAGATATCGGTGAAAAGGGGCCGAATTCCGAAGACCTTGGTGACTTTCTGAGCACTTATGAGCGGTGTTGGGGGCATACAAACTCTCTTTACTTATCACCTCGTAGAACACGCGCCATCGCCTCAACCGTTTGCTCGATCGAGAACTCCCCTGAAATTCGCGCCCGCGCCCCGACCGACAAACGATCTCGAAGCCCAGCCTCGGCAAGAATCCGCACGATTGCCGATCCGAGCGCCCCCGGATCGTTCGGGGGAACAACGATTCCGGAAACACCATCCTCGACAAGTTCCGGCATCCCACCGACCGCGGTGACTATCGGGGGCACCCCCTGGCTCATCGCTTCGATGACCGCCTTTGGCAACCCTTCACGCCCCCGGGAAGGCATCACGAACGCCGCACACGAGCGGACGATCTGGGGCGCATCGGCGCGAAATCCGGTAAAATGCACCCGCTCCTGAATCCCCAAACCCTCAACCGTTCGCATCAATCCACGGTCACGCACCTCTCCCACTAAAAGAAGATGGGCTGAGGTCTGATCCTTAATTGCTCCGAAACTTTCGAGGAGGAGATCAACACCCTTTACCGGACGCATATTCGCGGTGCATCCGATAACGGGCACCCCGGGGGGTACGCCAAAATCCGCGGGATCAACCGCGGCCCCAGCGGTATACCACGTGGGATCGTGCCCTTTATAGATGGTGACGAGCCGTTTCGCTGGGATACCCTTACCCAACAGATACCGCTCAACCGCTCTTGAGACGCATACGATCTTTTCGATACGCGGATTTAAAAATCCAAGGTACGAGCTCGGATCAAGGCGGCTGAGATGCCCAACCGTCCCCCGATAGGCAACGATCCTCTGCTGTAAGCCCCGCGTCCCCCAGAGCACTGTGGTGAGCGCCCGAGCGGTAAGGGCATACACCACATCAAAATGCTCACCGATCACCCGCTCCCGGAGGCTGCGACTCGCCCGACGGTCGAGCTTGCTGCGAATAGTGCAATCAACTATCGATATTCCCGCTTCCCGCAGGGGCTCAAGATGGGGGGAGCGCCCCTCGCACACGATCTCAAGTGAAAAGCCTTTACGCTGCAGCCCCTCAAAAATGCCCCGCTCAACCCGATCGATCAGCGAACCAACGATGAGTACCCGCATGCGGCTCCTATATGGCGTAGTAGCACGCGTCGGGGTGATGCACGATGATCGCCGAGGTGGATTGCTCCGGAACGAGTTGATACTCGGAGCTCAATTCGACCCCGATTCCATCGGGATGTATCAGCCCAAATATATACCTTTGATCCTCGACGTTCGGACACGCGGGGTAACCAAAACTATACCGCTCGCCCTGATAGGTCTGTCGGAAAAGCGACTCTATCGTGAGGCCGTCCTGCGCCGCGATCCCGAGCTCTTGGCGGATCCGCTTATGCCAGTACTCCGCGAGCGCCTCCGCGGTTTCAACCGAAAGTCCGTAAAAGTGCAGATAATCGGAATACTCATCGGCTTTAAAAAGCTCGCGGCATTTCTCCGAGGCGAGCGCCCCCGCAGTGACGACATGAAACGCCACCACATCTTTCCGTCCCGATGCCCGCGGCAGGAAATAATCGGCGAGACACCGCCGTTGATCGCTCACCTGACGGGGGAACGAGATCCGACACACCTCGCGGTCGTGATCCTCGGGGGAGAAGATAATCAGCTCGTTCCGCTCACTCTGACACGGGAAGTAGCCGTACGCGACTCGGGGCTTTAACCAATCACGATCGATCGCGCGCTGACACCACTCCTGAAATGTCGGTTCAACATGATCCCGGATAAACGCCCGGTAGTCCGCGGTTGACTTCTTGCCCCGGCGATACATCCATTGGTTCGCAAAAAGCGCTTTTTTATTTATAAAGGAGAATATTTCGCGAAGATTCAGCGTCGCCGAATCGAGGTGCCGATACCCCCAAACCGGCGGGGTCGGAATCTGCTCCGGCGTGAGGACTCGAACCCCGCTCGGCGCGTACTCGTTCGCTTTCTCGGCGATACGCGCCTCGCGTTCAACCCGCATCTCTCCGCGCCGCCGGGCGTTCTCATCGTTCTTCGTGGTTAGCTTCTTGTCCGCGGTTTGACCGGTCAATTCATCCATGAGCTGAAGCCCCGTAAAGGCGTCCGCTCCGTAAAACACCTGGCCCGATGGATACGCCTGACGAAGATCGACCTCGACGTACGCCCGATTGAGCGCCGCGCCCCCGCAGATAACGGGGATTTTGATACCCCGCGCCGCCATCTGCTCGAGGTTCTCCTTCATCACAAGGGTCGATTTCACTAAAAGCCCCGACATCCCGATCGCATCGGGCTTGTGCTCCTCCGCGGCTTGCAAGATCGCCTCGAGCGGCTGCTTGATACCGAGATTCACCACCTTGTAGCCGTTATTTGAGAGGATGATATCGACGAGGTTTTTACCGATATCGTGGACGTCCCCCTTCACAGTGGCGATCACCAAACATCCCTTTAAGGGGCCAGCGGTCTTATCCATGAATTGCTGAAGATGCGCCACCGCTTTCTTCATCGTCTCAGCCGACTGGAGCACGAACGGAAGCTGCATCTCGCCGGAGCCGAAGAGGTCACCGACCGTCTTCATCCCGTCGAGCAGTATCGAGTTGATAATCGTGAGGGGATCGTAGGTGCTCAGCGCCCTATCTAAAACCCCCTCAATCCCGGTCTTCTTTCCATCGATAATTCGACGTTTCAAAACCTCTTCGATCGGCCCGGAGTCGGCATCATTTCCCTCGCTGGCCGCTCCCTTCGCTCCCTGGAGCTTCTCGATAAAAACAAAGAGGGGGTCGTAGCCTTCGCGACGACGGTCATAGATGAGATCGAGGGTGAGCGTCGCAAGCTCCGGTTCGATCTTATGCATCGGGAGGATCTTCTTTGAGTGAACGATACACGCATCGAGACCGAGCTTTAGCGCTTCACTCAAAAATACCGAATTCAATATCTGACGGGGATACGGCTTCAGTCCAAACGAGACGTTCGAGAGACCGAGGATCGCCCGCGCCCGGGGCACCGTGCTCTTAATAAGCTTTATCCCCTCAAGGGTTTCGACCCCCGCTCGTCGACTCTCCTCATCCCCCGAGCCGATCGTAAACGTGAGCGGGTCGTAGATAATCGCCTCAGATGGTATTCCATGGCGCCCGTGCGCAAGCTGATGGATCCGCTCAGCGATGGCGAGTTTCCGCGCCGCCGTCTTCGCCATCCCCTCTTCATCGATCGTGAGCGCGATGAGAGCAGCACCGTACCGAACTGCAAGTTCACATATTCGATCGAACTTCTCTTCGCCGTCTTCGAGGTTAATCGAGTTAATAATCGCCCGGCCACCGATGAGCTTTAAGCCCGCTTCGAGAACATCGAGCTGCGTCGAATCGATCATCACCGGAGCGGTTACCTGCGAAGCGAAGCGGAACAACACCTCTCGCATATCACGCGCTTCATCCCGACCGACGTAGGCGGTGCAAACATCGAGGACGTGAGCCCCCTCTTCGACCTCCCCCCGACCCATCTCAACGATCCCCTCCCAGTCCTCCTTGAGAAGCAGCTCACGAAACTGCTTCGAACCGTTCGCATTGCACCGCTCACCCACGATGAGAGGTGAGGTGCCGTCTTGGTCGAGGGGGACGGCAGAGTAAGTTGACGACACGTGCGAGGCGAAATCGTGTGGACGATCCTGCGGGGAAAGACCGCCCACCCGCTCAAAAAGCGCGGCGATATGTTTCGGGGTCGTGCCGCAACACCCCCCCACCATCGACACACCGTAGTCACGCACGAAGATCTCTTGGTGATCAGCGAAGTCCTGCGGAGTAAGATCATATACCGCCTGCCCCTCCACGTTGCGTGGAAGCCCTGCATTCGGAAGAACCGCGATCGGGCGGGAGCTCGTCTTACCGAGGAAGCGGACGTTCTCCTCCATCATATCGGGGCCGGTCGCGCAGTTAAGCCCCACCCCATCGAGCGGCAGCGTTTCGAGCACGACAAGCGCCGCCGCCATCTCGGTGCCAAGGAGCATCGTTCCCGTTGTTTCGATCGTCATCGTGGCGAGGATCGGCACCCGCCGGCCAACCTTCTTCATCGCATCGACCGCCGCAATGACCGCGCATTTTACCTGCAGGATATCCTGGCACGTTTCGATCTGGATGAGGTCGACCCCACCATCAAGGAGTCCCAGCATCTGGGGGAGATAGCTCGCATGCATCTCGTCGAAGGTAGTGTGGCCCAGGGTAACGAGCTTCGTCGTCGGTCCGACCGAGCCGGCGACGAAGCGGGGCCACGCTCCGGAGGAAAAATCCAAAGCGACCGATTTCGCAAGCTCGGCAGCCCGCTTCGAGATCGCGTAGCTCTGCTCGCCGAGCCCATACTCAGCGAGCACCACCGCCGACGAACCAAACGTATCGGTCTCGACGACATCAGCGCCGACATCGAAGAAAGAGGCGTGGATCTCCTTAATGACGTCGGGGCGGGTTAAAACGAGATTCTCGTTACACCCATCGAGACCAGCGAAATCATCGGGGGTGAGGTTCCTCGACTGAATGGTGGTACCCATCGCCCCGTCGAAGACGAGGACTTTCTCCCGTAAACGCTTGAGAAACCGGTCGGTCACAGAGTGCACTATCCCGAAAGAGCCCCGGAATTCGAGGCAGTGGGATGGTAGCACGATGCTTTGAAAGCTTCAAAGGCGCGGTACGCCACCACACCGGCGGTCGCAGCGTTGTCGCGCCCAGCTATGGCTATGAGAGCTTCAATACCCCCTTAACCGGCGCGGATTAGATCATCCCGCGATCTATTAGAATCTCGCGCAGCACCTCAGCCTCATCGTGGCTCGCCAGTCGGGGGCACGCGCCCCGAGTTGTTATCCGCAGGGCCCTGCCGAGCTCCCGCGAAAGGTCGGGCTTACGAGGCGGTTTCACTAAAAATCCACTCGCTCCCGCCTTCAGACATTCGACCAGGATATCAACGGTGCCGTACGCTGTCAGCGCAATAATCGGAATGTGCTTTAGCTTTTCGTGGTTACGAACAAACTCGATAAGCTTCTGCCCACTCACCTCCGGCATCCGAATATCGGTCACGATACACGAAAATTTCTCCGGCTCTCCCTCAAGCGCAGCGATCGCCTCCTTCACCGAGCGTTTGCCCTCGACGTAATCAAAGCCCATATTCTCGATGTATGAGCACACGATGTCGCGGGGGGAGTCGAGGTCCTCAACCACCATAATTTTGAACGGGGTGGTGCGTTGAAAGCTACGCGGTTTGACCCCGGCGAGTGACTCCTTGAGGACACGCCACGCATCCTCTCCGACCGCAAGGTCCGCTCCAAACAGCCGCGCCTCGTTCATCGCCTTTTTAAGGGTTATATCGAAATTAAAGACGACGAGCGGTGCGACCGGATTCTTTTCCCACATCCCTGTCCCGATCCTTTGCTGGTCCGGGACGG
>JBJOHD010000227.1:0-10637 GCA_046047875.1 Pseudomonadota bacterium
GCGGTAATTCAAGCCACGTTTCATCCGACCGACGCGGCTGAGGCTGTTGCCGCGAAGACCGGTGCGCAGGTAGTGCGGATCTGCCAAAATGTCGGGGAGCTTCCCGAGGCGTCGAGCTACATCGCGATGCTCGACTTTAATATCCGCTCTATCGTGGCAGCGCTGCGCCGATGACCGATTTCATCGAGTTGATGTATCGCCCCTTTCTTGCGTGCTTAATCTTAAGCGGTATGCATGCCTACCTCGGTATCCATGTCGTGGCGCGGGGGGTGATCTTCGTGGATCTCGCGCTCGCTCAGGTAGCAGCGTGTGGTGCCACGCTTGGAATGCTTCTCGGTTTTGGACTGCACTCCACCGAGGGGTACCTGTGCGCGCTCGGGGCAACCCTGCTCGGAGCGATAGTGTTGACCCTCACCCGCCTCAAGGATTCGGTGGTGCCCCAAGAGGCGCTCATCGGAATCGTGTACGTTATCGCGGCAGCTCTTTCAGTTTTGATTCTCAGCCGTGCACCTGAAGGGAGCGAGGAGCTCAAATCGCTGCTCGTTGGACATCTCCTCTTCGTCCACGATCATGAGCTTGTGAAGATTACGGTCATCTATACGATCGTCGGGGTAATTCATTATTTCGCTCGCCGATATTTTTTTCTGATCTCACGCGACCCCCTGAGCGCCGAGCGCCATGGTGTACGGGTGAAGCTGTGGGATCTCCTCTTCTATTCAACGTTCGGATTCGTTGTCACGAGCTCAACCGAGCTTGCTGGGGTTCTTTTGGTGTTTTCCTTCTTAATCGTGCCCGCGGTGTGTGGGGCGCTTCTAGCGAGAACTACCGGCGGACAACTCGTCGTCGGCTGGATAGTGGGTGCGGTGACGAGCGGTATGGGACTCGCTCTCTCCTACTTTCTGGATCTCCCCACCGGGGCAGCGGTGGTGTGCACGTTTGGAGTTTCGCTCGGGGTATGTTCGCTCATTCGCGGCGTTCGAAGTGCGCTCACCCCCGCGCCGGCGCGTTAGACTTCGCCCCCGAGCCGTGGGATACTTCTGTCCTAAACCGAGATTCCTGCTATGACTAAATCACCGATTAAACACATCCTGTGGGATTGGAACGGGACGCTACTCGATGATGTCCACCTCACCGTGGACGTCACCAACAAAGTGCTCCTCCCGCACGGTGGTTCGGAGATCGATGTAAATTACCATCGCCAGAACTTCGTCTTTCCCGTCTCCGACTACTACCGGCACCTCGGATTTCCCCCCGAGCGAATCGACCACTCGACCATCAACTCTTCGTGGGGATCCCTCTACGAGTCGCGCAAGCACGAGTGCTCGCTGCATAGCGACGCACACACCGTACTTCGTGAGCTTGGAGAAAGCGGATTTCAACAGGCCGTTCTTTCAGCGTATCCACAAGATCTTCTGCACCCAACCATCGCTCACTTCGGCATCGAGCACCATTTCCGCGGGATCTTTGGAAATCCAAGGAACGACGGAACCTCAAAGCTCGGAACCGCGCAGCGCCTCGTCAAAGAACTCGCTCTCGACCCCGCCGAAGCGCTGATAGTGGGAGATACCCACCACGATGCGGAGATCGGAGCAGCGCTGGGATGTCGGGTTATCTTGGTAAGCCACGGCCATCAAGACCACGCGCGGCTCGCCGGCAGCCCCCACCCGGTGTGCCGATCGCTCAGCGAGGTGAGAGTTCGTCTGACGGAGATTTAAAACGGACTCTTCGTTCGCCCTCTCTAGTCCTTCGACAAATAAGTTTTTTCACTCCCGCGGAGTGAAAAACTAACTCAGGACTCGTGGTGAGCATAAATTCTATTACCTTGCAGGTGAAAGAATTTAATGGTCGAACCACTAGACCGGTCGTTTGAGCGGCACCGGGGGACTCCACCCCGGGCCTTTTGCTCCGGGTTTATCTCCGCCCACGCCCGCGACTCGCCCCGCAAGAGCGACCGGCGCGACCTGAATCTGCTGACCGAAGCCGAACCCGCGGCTTAACGGCTTCACCTCCGCCGCTTTCGGGGCGAGCTCCCCCCGACCGGTCATCTTTTCAACGAGGTGTGACAGAAATTGCTCGTCCTCTTGACGCTGCTTCTCCCGCTCGGCGAGCTTGCGCGCGTATCGCTCCGCCTTGGCTTTGCGGCGCGCCTCTGCCCTCTGCTCGCGTCTCTTCTGACGACGTGCCTCGCGGGCACTCGGATCCTCTCCCCACATCTTACCCCCCCCGATCGGCCTGAACCTTGAGAGACCGCCGCGCGACCGCCAGCCGAGAGCGACCGATGGCGAGACGTTTTAAATCATTTATCGGGGGAGGATCGAGCGACTTTGGAAACTAACAGCGAAAGATGGGTCAGCGGACGAACTTACCGAGACCGAACGCCCCACCGCAACTCCACCGTGAACCGGCCGCTGACCACTCCTCACGGAGCCCCCCGATCATCCGACCTCTTATAAAGGGTTATGGTACGAAAATCCTCCAGGGTGCCCTAAAAAGATCGCGGATCCGGTGACAGGAAATCGAAATCGGGGGAGGTCCCCGGTTACGGCGCGGCTTCGCCGTCCCCCGAGGCGCTGTGCGGATCGATGAGTCGGGTATTCGCCCGCTGCTCGATCACCGGGAGGTGGTGCGGCCACGTAATCGCCTCCTCCGCCTCCGCCGGGGATATGAATCCTCCGTCGAGGAGGTCGAGCGCCCGCCGCACGACCTCTCGCAGCGCGGAGTCCACCAGAGGCGCTCCCTCGGCGAAGTCCTCAGAGCGACAGAGGCGCGCCGATTCGATAACCATCGGGGTAAACCTCCCCTCGAACTCTCGCGGCGACACCACGTCATCGTGGCGGGCGAGGTAAACTATAGCTGCTCGCCTAATGATCGGGTTGGTCATCTCGCTGCCGATGTTCGTCGGCAGTACGCCGACATTCATCGCTCGACGAATGAGGTCCTCGGGGCTCTGCAGGGGGGGTGGTCGATAAGCGGTCAGATCGATCAATCCATCGGGATTTCCAACCGGACCGCCGAGCGGTGAGAAGCCCCCCGAATTTCCCGGCGATGGATTATTACCCTGATTCATACCGGGGGGATTTTGCCATATATTCAAACCCTACTCACCCTCTTACGTTCGGTGAATGCGTTGCCCGACCGGGCCAACCTCTGATACGACTACCGAGCACTGTTTTTTAAGGCTCTATGCCGACACCCGCCCCTCACCCGCTCCGCATCGCCCTGATGGGCACCCGAGGAATTCCAGCTCGTTACGGAGGCTTTGAGACCTTTGCCGAGGAGCTGTCCACCCGTCTCGTCGAGCGGGGGCATACGGTCACCGTGTACGCCCGGCGCAGTTTCGGGGAGAAGGCGCCGCCGAGGACTCACCGGGGGGTGACGGTACGCTCGACCCCCACACTCATGCATAAGTACGCGGAGACCCCCCTGCATGCGGCCACGAGCTTTCTCGATCTTTTTCGTCGTACCTTCGATATCGTTCTTCTCTGCAACGCGGCGAACAGTCCGTTCGCCTTTCTCATTAAGCTGCGAGGCCTGCCCCTTGTAATCAACGTCGATGGGATCGAGCGACGCCGCAGCAAATGGAACGCTCTCGGGAAATTGTGGTACCTCCTCGGCGAACGATGCTCGGTTCTTTTTGCTAATCGCGTCGTCGCGGACGCCCAGGTAATCGCCGACTATTACCGCGAGCGGTTTCACACCACGTCGAGCGTTATCGCGTACGGGGCGAGCCCCCGCTCCCTTCCTCCGGGAGAGACGCTCGCGAAATTTAATCTCCGGCCTCGCGGCTACCTTCTGTACGTTAGTCGCCTTGAACCGGAGAACAACGCCTTAGGGGTTGTTCAAGCCTACTCAGCGCGAAAATTCGGTGTGCCCCTCGTTATCGTCGGGGACGCGCCGTATGCGGGAGAATATATCGCCGCGGTAAAGAAGGCGGCCGGTCCGAATGTAATCTTCACCGGGTATCAGTTCGGCGATGCCTACCACGAACTCCAAAGCAACTGCCTGCTCTACATTCAGGCGACCGAGGTCGGGGGAACCCATCCCGCGCTGGTCGAGTCGATGGCTCACGGGAACTGCGTCGTGGCCAACGGTACCCCTGAGAACAAAGAAGTCTTAGGTGACGCCGGTGAGTTCTACCCGGTGAATAATTTCAAAGCTCTCGGTGAGGTCCTCGGACGGCTGGTTGAAAATCCGGAAGCGATCGAACGCCACCGCCGCAATGCTCGGATACGGGCCGAGACCCTGTACCGCTGGGAGGTAATCACCGACCGCTACGAGGCGCTTTTCAGGGAGATTCTCCGAAAACAACGGTAACGCGAAAAGGCTATTCCGCTGCGGTGGTTTTGGAGGTATCGTACGAGGAGCGTCTAAGGGGCATTGCCCCCCAAGGAGCACCCTCAATTGAGTTCGTGGGATAAAAACTCGAACGACTCGATTCATCGAACGCTCGGTTCGCCGCCCTCCTCGTCTAAAAACGCCGCGTCTAAAAACGCCGCGTCTGAAAACACAGCGTCTGAAAACACAGCGAAATCTGAAAAATCCGCGAAGCTCCTCGAGCGAGACCGTTCCATGTCTCGCACGGATAACGTCGCGGTGCCCCCGATCGCCCCACTCCTCTCCGACCACCATATCGTGGATGGCCTCACCGCCCACGGTGAGGTGTTTCTCTTCGTCTATTCCCCCGCGGCCAAATCGCTCATATCGTGGAGCGAGAATGCCGGCACCGTTCTCGGCGTGCGCGATGTGGCTATCGCCCGAGATGGCAACGTTTTCCTCAGGCACGTTCATCCTGATGATCGCTTCAAGCTGTTCTCCGATCTCGAGGGGGCTCTCTCGGGTCGATCGGACTATCGGGCTACCTACCGCTGGATTCGGCCCGACACCGATCAGGTCAGGTGGCTTCACTGCCGCGGCGGCCTCCGCTTTCGCGGAACCGAATCGCTCTTTGAGGGATTCATCATCGATCTCTCCGCTGAGCTCGCGGGGACTGAGGGGAATCCCCTCGCATGCGACTCCCCGACAGAAATGCTCATGGCGCTGCCGATGACGGTCTTCGCGCTGGATCGGGATCTGCGCATCACCCGCTGTAATCGACCGGCTGGCGCCGAGCTCCCGACCGACTTCGGCGATCCCCACTTCCGCCTCGAGCAATTCGCTGTCGGGAAGAATTTTATCGAAGGGCTCTCACCGGGAGGTGATCGCGAGGCTTTGAGCAGCTCTCTCGAGAAGATCTTATCGGGGGAGCTCGCTCGATATGAACTCCGCAGCTCCTCCGGGGCCGGGGTCTCCCGGATCGAATTCACCGCTATTCAGGACCACGGTTCGATTAACGGGATCCTGGGGCTTGTCACCGATGTGACCCCGCTCGCGGCGTTGGAGACCCGTATCGCCGAACTGCGAGCCGCGGAGGGGCTTCGGACCCTTGCTACCGGGGTCATCGATAACCTCAATAACGCGCTCCAGCGGATCGTCGGCCAAGCTGCGCTCCTCGCCGAGGAGCCCGGGGATCCTGAGATGGTTCGCAAAATCTGTGCATCGATCACCGAGGTCGCGAGAAGGACCGGCGACCTTACCCGGCAGTTGTTTATCTTTGGGGAGGAGTCCCTCGGTGCTCCGATTCCAGTTGACCTGAACGTCGCCGTAATGGCCGCAACGAGCCGAATCAAGGATATCTTCTCCACAGAACCAAGAGTGGCCGTTGCCTTCGGCGGTATCGGTACAGCGCGCGGCCGTCACGATGTTCTGGTGTCCGTAATCGAGCGAGTCGTGCGTGAGGTGCGGGAAAGGACCCCCGCGGGAAGCGGTCTCACGATCAAAACGTGTGAGCATATGGTGGGCGGCACCCCCCGGCTTCGGGTCATGGTGATGTGCAGCGCGCCAAGCGGAGAACTGCCCCAAAGCACCGTCACCGCTCTGCAGCAGGTGATCGCCTCGTTCGGAGGCAGTGTATCGATCGAACGAGCCCCGCTCGGTCGTTACACCTTAGCGATCGATCTTCTCCCCGCATCTGAACGTGCATGCGCAGCATCGGCGCAGGAACTGCGCCTCGCCGGATCTCCCCCAGGAATTTTAATCGTCGACGACGATCAGATGGTGCTTGATACGATGCAAGCTGTCCTCGCAGATCTTGGATTCTCCGCTCTCGCAGCGACCGATGCCGCCACTGCGCTTGAACTTGTAAAAACTCACCAGAGCTCGCTGCAACTCGTTCTCCTTGACGCATTGATGCCGGGAACCGACGGCGCGAGCCTCCTCAAGCGGATCCTCCGACGTGCGCCCCACCTCAAGGTGCTCGGGTTTAGCGGAGCGCCGCAGCATATAACCGATACCCTGCTGCAGGCGGGGGCCCTCAGGATTATTCGTAAACCGGTGGAACCGGAGGTCCTTAAGGCGGCGGTGGAAGCGGTGATGGCCGGCCGGGCAGCTGCGTAGAGTAACGCAACCAATTGATTTTACCTCATTTTAATCTTTTATCTCCGCGTGAGAAAGACTGCGTTCTATGCGACGACGCCGCCCGTCTCCCCCATAACAAGGGTGAGATTTATCCGAGCAAAAACGTGCTACGATCGTTGAGGCACGTGTTGAAAAACGTTTACGCACGCGGATCGAGAACTCCGGTGGAGTTTCGGGACCGAGGATGAGGGTGAGCGTTTAGGGTCACAGGCATGCTGCAGGGAATCGAGAGGCTACTACTTGAACTGCTTTTTGCATTTTACTCACTACCGAGCAGCGCGGGGATCGCGCTGGCTTTTGTGTCTGCGGCCCTCCTCGGCTGCCAGTATCTGCAGCGGGGCAAAATGGTCAGTCCCGGCCTTCTCGGCCTCGTCGGGTTCTACGGAGCCTTTCTCCATTACTTTCAGCGCGAATCGACCCTTCAAAGCATCGTTTCATCGGCGCAAAGTTTCGATCAACCGAGCAACTCGATGACACCGATCCCATTCGTTGAACCGCTCTTTTCGTTCTTCGTCGGTCCGGCCGACTACCGCTCGGTGTGGGAAGAATCGATCTTCGTCGCTGTCCTCGTATATCTCGCGCTGGTAGTCGTAAAAATCACCTCGTCCCGGGAGTCGGCGGGGACGGGTGTACCGAACCCTTTTAGCTTTCTCACCTCCCGCGGGGTGGCCCGGCCGACCCGCTCGAAGACGAACGAGCTCGGCTCCGGCGATCTTGCGAGCAACCAGCAGATTACGGCGTGGACTCAGTCGAAGGGAAAACACGAGACCGTCCTCGCTGTCACTGATCTGCGGGGCAATCAAGGGGTCGCTTTTAAACAAGCGCAGCTTATCATTCCGTCGAACGACCGAAATCGTCATATCCTCACCATCGCCAAAACCGGCGGTGGTAAAACATCGCGAATGATTTTGCCGGTGCTCTACAGCGATTGTATGTGCCCGCATCGCTCGTCAATCATCCTCGATTCGAAACCGGAGATGTGGCGCAAGCTCGCCGCGATGACGGCGAAGTACAATCCGAAAAAGAAGATAATGCTTTTTAATCCGCTCGATACCGCGCGGAGCTTGAGCTGGAACATCCTCTCGAAGATCGAGGACGATACCGACGCCAAATTGATCGCCAACACAATCATCATGGCGACCGATCAACCGCAGGCCAAATCGGACAGCCCGTTTTTTAGAAACAACGCGCTCTCGATCCTGAACGCGATCATGGTCGGATTGCTTCACGATCCGAACGAAAAGCTGTCGATGCCCCGAATCCACGAGCTGGTGCAGTCCGGTATGAAGCCGCTGTGTGACTGGCTTGAGCAGCATCCCCACGCTCTTCGAACTGCGCGGACGTTTATTGAGCTCGCCCGGTCGGGGTCCCAGAACGCCGACACGATTATGTCTGAACTCGGTATGCGGCTGAGCGCCTGGGATCTCACCGCCATCCGTGCGACAACCTCCTCGAATGAGCTCGATCTCGAGAGTCTGATCGCCGAGCCGACCCTCTTCATTATCGAACTGCGTGAGTCCGAGATCGAGATGCTCCGTCCAATGGCGAACGTCATCATCGTGGAGATCCTGCGTTTCTTGACGAAGCGGGCAGAGCAGTGCCCCGGGGTATCCCTTCCCCGCCCGGTAGGTCTCGTTATCGACGAGTTCGCAAGCTCGCTTGGACGCCTCCCCGACATCCATGTGAAGCTTAACACCTTGCGTTCGCGTAACGTGAGCATCGTCGCCGCGATCCAATCGATCGCTCAGGTCAAAGCGAACTACGGCGACGACGCAGACTCGGTGCTCGCGGGATTCAGCACTAAGATCCTCATGCCGCCGCTCGATATTCAGGATGCGGAATGGGCTTCGAAAGAGACCGGTCAGATGACGATCCGCTTTAAGACCGCGTCGAAGGGAACAAATAAAAAGATCATCGAATTCTTTGCAAGCCGTAACGACGGCACTCAAGAACAGGTACAACAGCGCGCGGTGCTGACCCCCGACGAGATCGGACGGCCGGGCGACAACATTTCGACCTTCTTCATGCCGAACACCCCGGTGTTTCAAGGCCACCTCGTGCCGTACTTCAAGGTGCACGAGATCCTCTCCCGCATCGAAGAGTTCGACACCGACGAGAAGGAGCTCAAACTTCGCTCCGAACCGATCAAGTACGAGGAGAAGCTCCCCGAGGCGGGCCCCGCTGGTGGTTCGAGCGGCGGCGGAGGCGCTGGCGCCGGTGGACTCCCCGCTGGGATATCAAACACCAAAGGCTGGAGCGACGAGCAGCTTCTGGCGAAGCTCACCGAAACCAAGAAGAAGCTCGATTGGGACAATACCACGGGAAGTGCACGGAAGTGGTGGGAAGCGTTTGAGAACGAGAACAAGCACCGCAACGCCTTGGTCTTACGACTCGCCGAAGAGCTGGCAAATCGCAAAGCCACGATTACGGAATTTTTCCTCGCCTACGTCTACAGCAACACCGACAACATCCAGGCAAATTTGAGCTACCTCGACTATACCCGCTTGAAGAAGGAAGAGGAGAAAAAGAAGAAAGAGGCGGCTCAGCGGGCAAAGGACTCGACCGGAAACGGGCCTCCCGGCGCCGGCGGCGGCGGCAAACAAGCTGCCGCGTAGCGCTCACCACCTCTCAGATCATCGTCCGAACGAGCTATACCACGATCTCATCGAGATATCCGGCGACTCCGCCGATCCAGCCCATTTCAGTAGTGAGGGTCTTCGAAAAATTACCGGCTTGCTCCGGCTCTCCGTGAACCACCATAAACCGACCGGGGGAATGGCCACCGGAGTGCGCTTGACTCTCACGGCACCACCGCAGAAGTTCACCCCGATCTCCGTGGGCACTGAGGGCGCTGATCTCCGCGATCTCAGCCCGGCGAGGCACCTCCTCACCAAATATTCGCACCGTCTCGGGGTTCGACTTTAACCACGCCCCCCGGCTTCCCGGGGGTTGGAAGCCGACGAACATGATTGTGTTGGCCGGATCGCTCACCCGGTGTCGCAGATGGTGGAGCACCCGCCCTCCGGTCAGCATTCCGCTCGCGGAGATGATCACCATCGGTTCGCGGATCGAGTTAAGCCGCATCGACTCAAAGCGGTCAGAGATGAAATGCAGCTTAGCACACACAAACGGTTGTTTTCCCCTTTTGAGAAGCTGCATCGCCTCCGCGTCGTACTCCGCCGTGTGGCCAACATACAGAGAGGTCGCATCACGCGCCATCGGGCTATCAACGATAACCGGAAGATCGTGCGAAATCGTACCCTTCTCCTTCAGCGCCCGGAGATGGAAGAGGAGCTGCTGGGTGCGGCCCACCGCAAATGCAGGGATCAGGACCGCTCCACGACGAGCCGCAGTGCGCTGGATCACCGCAGCGAGCTCCCCCTCGATATCTCCCGCCTCATGAGTTCTATCGCCGTAGGTTGACTCGATAAGAAGGAGATCCCCGAAATTAACCGGCTGCGGATCGCATAAGATCGGCGCATTGTAGCGACCGATGTCCCCTGAAAAATTTATCACCCGACCGCCGATCTCCAGGCGAATCGAGGCGGCTCCCAAGATATGCCCCATACGACGCCATTCCGCGAACACTCCGGGAAGCACCTCAAGCCGCCGCTCAAATGGCACCGTTTTAAAGAGCTTCAGGGCATTTATCGCATCGATCTCGGTGTAGAGCGGAAGCGGGGGATGGTGGCGCGATTTTCCCCGCTCCCCCCGATACGCGGCTTCCTCCTCCTGGAGTCTTCCGCTGTCCCTGAGTATTAAGTCAGCGAGCGCTGCGGTTGGCGTGGTCGCGTAGACAGGGCAGCGTAGCCCGAGCGCAGAATATCGAGGTAAGATCCCCACGTGGTCGACGTGGGCATGGGTGAGGAGCACCGCCGAGATAGATCCCAGGTCAACCGGAGCACCGTGCCAATTCCGCTCACGCCACACCCTATCACCTTGGAAAAGTCCGCAGTCGACCAGTATCTTCGTATCGCGATAGGTCACAAGATATTTGGAACCGGTGACCGTCCCCGCACCACCGAGGAATTTTAGAGTAACCCCCAACTCGACCTCCCCTTCCCGCTAAGCTCTACGGCAGATATTGCCCCGCCGTTGTCGTTCCGACAATAAAAAACATCACCAAAGACCGCATACTTAGTGCAGCGCCCCGATGGCTCCCTTCTTGCACAGTAAAGGTCCGG
>JBJOHD010000228.1:0-19747 GCA_046047875.1 Pseudomonadota bacterium
GATTTCAGGGATTCGAAGTCCTCAATCGAGCTCGAGGAGACAACTATTAAGCTGTTGGCTGACGACAAGATGAAGCTTGCTGCGATCCAAGATGTCCTAAAACAGAAACTCGCGAAGCGGGGCGTTAGCCTTAAAACCGTTGAGTTTAAGGACGCGGAACCGGCGGGAGGCGATATGGTTCGACAAGAGGTGATCGTAAAGCAGGGGCTCTCCGATGAGGAGCTGAAGAAGATCAACAAAGCTATAAAGGCGAGCAAGCTCAAGGTGTCGTCGCAGATCCAGGGGGCTCAGATCAGGGTGACCGGTAAAAAACGGGATGATCTTCAGCTAGCGATCGCGGCGCTCCGTGCGGAGTTTAAAGATCTCGAGCTCCAGTTCACGAACTTTCGTGAGTGAAATTCGGCTGCCGAGATGGGGCCATTGCTTTTCTGGAAAACACCGATGAGTTGGCCTCAAGCTCCCGATCGAATTATTTGATTAAATGTTGGGAAAAAGAAATAAACCTAATGGTTCTGAGGTCTTGTGGTAACTTTGCGGAGTCCTTGTATTAAATCAGCCACCCGAGGGGCTGGAAAATCACCGCTGAACGTGTGTAGATTGAAGGCCTCGATTTTCCCTTTAGGAGGTATGTATGAACGATGCAGCACTCGAGCAGGAAGTCTTGGTAGTTGTTTCCAAGCTCAAGAATTACATCCGGTTGAAGTCGGGTTTGAACACCTCGGGCAACGTCGCAACGGTTCTTTCTGAGATCGTTCGGCGTGAGTGTGATCAGGCTATCGAAAAGGCGAAGTCCGATGGTCGCAAGACCGTGATGGACCGCGATTTCCCGGTTTCAGGGGAGGCGATGGCCTAATCCGTTTTTTGAGGGTTATCCCCTCGGAACGAAATGGCCCGGTGAGCTCTGTGGAAGAGTCTCACCGGGCCATTTCGCTTTTTAAGGTTCTTTGATTTGAGGCTTCGTGGCCAGGCTTAACTATTCGTCCCGTTCCCGTCTCGGGGGATGTATCAGTCGGTGCGGTTGATGCCCCAATCGATAGACCCTTCGGTCCTCGGGAAGCGGCGGCAGCGTTCGCACCAGCTCTTTGGGAAGCCGGAAGACCTGCACGGCGTTTCGGAGAGTGGCGTTCAGCATCTCTAAAAGCTGGGAATTCTCCCGGGATCGCGGGTCGGAGGCGAAATACCGGAATTCCGCCAAGCCCTGCATCACAGCGGCAGAGGCCGTCGCGCTGAGGCCCCGGCGGAGGAGCGGGAAATCGACGCAGTCATCGGCGAGTCGACACGCCCCAGCGAGATCCCTCCCCTGAAGACATCTCTCGAGATTCCCCTTAACTGCATCGAGAAATGGGGTGCTTCGGAAGAAATCGCTTAGCATAAACATATCGCTCAGGGCATATGCGGTCGCGAGCGATCCGCCCGCCTTGGTATGGCGCAGTATTCCCTCCTCGATATCGGAGCGTAGGCGAAAGATAACGACATCTGGGATCTGCACCGGCGCATCGATCAGTGTCGCAATTTTATCGATTCTGTCCGTTTCCAGATAAGAAAAGATCGTTCGACATAGTGCGGTGCAATAGTCGGGGTGGTGAAAAAATAGGGGGTCGAGCGCTGTGCCGAGCTCGACTATCTCCTCTAAACGTTCCGATTGGAGAGCGGATATCATCTCAAACTCGGCGAGCTGTCGAATCTGCTCGCGGATCTTGGGAGTAATCGGCAAATCGGGGCTCACAAGCACCTCAGCGGCGAGGCCGAGGTGCTCGTTGACGAGAAGTTTCGTCAGAGCATCCGCGAGCGCCTCCTCCTGCACATCCTTTGATACCGGTGGTCTGGCGGTCTCGAGGAATTTGGCGATATGCGAGGTATATTCCGGGAGAAAATCCCGAGCGGTTCGATTGATCGCCTCAGGGGTTACGTGATTGCCGTGGAGCTGCAGGTATTCCCTCGCGAGCTGAGGACAGTCTGCGATGTAATCCTGAACAAGCTGGTGGAAGCGGGCAACGTTATCGAATTGCGAGGTGTTCCCCGAACCTGAGACGACATTAGCCATACGGGGCACTCTAAACAAAAGAGAGAGAAAATAGAACGACGAAAAGCATGGAGCTGCGCCCTTTATTCCGGAATCTGAAAAACACCTTTAAGGCGTTGTGAGAGCTGGGTAACGGCTTGGAACGGTTACCTCAAACCTTGGAATGGCTGGCCGAACAGCGGGGCGACGATCCGGTCGGACGTTCGGTCGATGCTGGTAAAACTAAGGAGGGAATCTTGCAACCTGTTGATATCCATGGAAAAAATATCGCTGCGACCTTGACCCGGGTCGATTCGAGGGCTACTCTGGCACGGATATGTTTCAGATCGCGGCGTTTTATAAATTCGTTCCGTTGGCCGAGGGACGGGTAGGAGAGCTTAAGGCTCTGTTTGAGCGGGCTGCCCGATCGGGTGAGGTTGTCGGGCTCGTGTTACTCGGCTCTGAGGGGTGTAACGCAACGGTAGCGGCACCGAGCAAACTCGCCCTTGAAGATTTTTTAGCGGTGGTCAGGGGAAATTCGGAATTCGCAGATGCCGAAGCGAAATTGAGTGAGTCCGCGCAACGGCCCTTTCGTCGCTTCAAAGTCGATGTTCGCTCTGAGCTGATTACCCTCAAGAAGACCACCGTTCTGCCTCCAGCTGACAGCTATTTATCGCCGATGGAGTGGCACGATTGGTTATCCGGGAATGGGGACGGGTCCCCGGTAGTTCTCGATGTTCGAAACGGATACGAGACCGCGCTGGGGGTTTTTCGAGAGGCGGTGACGCTGCCGCTCGAAAAATTCAGCCAACTACCGGAGGCGGTACGGCAGGCGGGGCTCCCTAAAGATAAACCGATTCTCATGTATTGCACCGGGGGAATAAGGTGTGAGAAGGCGATCGAGGAGCTGCGGGGGCAGGGGTACGGCAAGCTGTATCAGCTGCAGGGTGGCATTTTAAAATATCTCGAGGAGTATCCTGAGGGGCATTTCGAGGGAGAGTGCTTCGTTTTCGACCACCGTGTCGCGGTCGATAGCCGACTACAGCCCTCAACCCGATACTCACTTTGTCCCCATTGTGGAGATCCTGGGGAACAGCGAATCTCATGCTTGGAGTGTGGTCGGGGGGCGGTGATATGCGATCGGTGTCTCGGAGCGACGACGAAGCGAACCTGCTCGAAGAATTGCTCGTACCATCAGCGCAGGCGGACCTCGCGGAGTTCGGAGTTGGAGCGAAACGAGGTGCGGCATCGTAAAGGGTCGAAGACCTCATCCCCACGCGAGGTTTGACGATGGATTCGCGGGGTAGAGCTGGGTGCGCGTGGTGAGTCGCGTGTTGAAAGATTATTCCGGGAGCAAGGAGATGAAGTTAGCGCGGTTTATCGGACTTTTTGCGCTCTCGTACTTTCTGCTGATATTCGTCTATGTGATGGTGGCTGCGATCATGGCTTTTTATGAGCAGGCGCCGCCAGCGAATCGGGTAGTCGTTTTAGCATCTATTTTAAGCGAGTCGGGACTCTCCATCTTTCGGGACTCGCTTCGGTGGATTCCAGGGAGCCACGAGCTTTATAGTATCGTGCCTCCACTCGTGCTTATTAACAGCACGGATGGCTTCCGTTCGGTTGGGCCGCACATCCTCGTGCAGCTTCTTGCTTTCAGTTTTATCGGCAGTTTCGCGGCGGTGCGGGGGTGCTCGTTAACGATGGCGCTCCTTCTCCCGGTCGCCTTACTGGGATTGACCTTCAGCCTTCTTGAAGCGCGGCTTCTGTTCCTTGCTTATCATACCCTCACGAATATCTGCGCTGTCGTTGGCTCCCAATTCATAGGGCTGTTTTTAGGGTCTTCGTTTCATACGATGCGTCTCAGATAGTGGGCTGTATCGCCTCCTCGGAGCGCACCATGAAGCTTTGAGCAACTTTATAGAGCTCCGATTCGAGATTAACCTTTCGCGAAACTATCGCCCCGCTCGCATCGATCAGATCCGCAAGAGGAATCGCCGTGAGGGTATCGAAGTCACGGGTGACCATCACATCCGATCGTCCTGCCTTGAGGAGCATGACCGCGCCGTGCCCGAGGAACCGGGTATATTCGATGTCAAATGAGGTCGGCGAGTGGCAGCGGAGCTCGTAGCCGATATTTTTTGTGAGTATCTTTATGTCGAGTCCCGCTTTTCGGCACAGCTGCCGCAGAGGCGGCGCGATTACCTCGCCCAGCTCGATGTGCGAGTAGTTCACCCGACCGAGCTCGTCACGAGGGCACGATTGAAGGAGTGGGGAACCATTGGGATCGAGGACGTCGAGAAGCCCCTCGGCAAGGAGGGCAACCCCGTGCTCTTTCCCATGTTTGGCCCGAGCGGCGATACTCTTAAAGATTATTCCGGCGATCTCCTCGGGGGTCTGTCGGTGTTGATTAAACTCTTCCGGAATAAGGGTAAGGGTCGCCCCGGCTGCCACTCCGAGACCAAGAGCGAGGAAGCCCGCCTTGCGTCCCATTGAGGTTACGAGGAACCATCGTCGGCACGTGCGGGCATCGGTAATGAGCGTCTCAACGATCCCTGTGCCGACCTCGCGAGCGGTTTCGAATCCAAAGCTCGGGTAATTTTGAGGAAGGGGGAGATCGTTGTCGATGGTTTTCGGAACGTGGATAACCTTGATACCTGGAATCTCCTGAGCGCAGCGGTGAGAGAGCCACGCAGACCCCTCACCCCCGATGACAACCAGATGATCGATCCGGTGAGCGTTCAGGGCCTCAATGAAGTTGAGCTTTGTAGCGGGATCCCGAAACGGATTGAAACGTGAGGTCCCGAGGATTGAGCCACCGAGGTGGGCCGCGGGACTAACGCCGTCGATAGAAAGGTCGATTACTGAGCTCGGATGGCCCAGCGCGACCCCCTTAAAGCCTCGCTGGAGTCCTTTCACGGAAAAGCCGGAATGATGAGCGGCGATGGCGACCGCCGCGATGACTGAATTTATTCCGGGGGCGGGGCCCCCGCTCACAACGATCCCGATGGTGCCTGACATGCCGCTGGGTTTGCTCACAATCATCCTAAAAAAACCAGGGAAATCATATTGTTGCCGTTTGCCTTCGCTCTCGTGATCTTTTACAGTTACGAGCGTTCATCGATGGTATTAAATGCCCGTACGAGAGCTTATGACCCCTCGCAACCACGCTTTGGGGGCTTCTCGATACGAAGTCGTTCCCGGTTTTGGGGAGACGGCAAGCTCAGGTATATCACGGAAAGGGATGATAATGAGAGGTGATTTGGGCGGGCGCGGAGATCTCGTGCGGAGCGGGCTCAAGGTAATCCTTGGCGTAGCTGCCTGTTTCCTTCCTGTCTTCGTTCGGGCGCAGGAGGATGGAGGGCTTACCTCAAAGAGTCGGGTTCACGATGTGCGCACGAATATGGCCACCGTAGCGCGGGCTTTTCAGGATCTTCAACCTTACCTCGTATCGCGGGAAAAATTTGAGTCCCCTGAGAACGAGAAGGCGATAGCTGCTCTGCTTGAGACATTGAGTGCGGGCTTTCACCGAATCGAATCCGCGCCGCCGCGCTTTCGTCAGGAACCGGGGTTCGCCGGAACGTTGACACTCCTTAACGATCTCCTCGCCGATTCAAGAAATCGCTTCGATGAGGGGAGCAAGGGATACGTGTTGTGGCGCTTAAGAAATTCGGTCGATTACTGCGTGACGTGTCACACCCGCTACGAGGTCAAGGTTGACTTCTTGGCGCCTGAGCCTGAGCCGGCGGCATTGAATAGCTACCAACGGGCGGAGTTCCTCCTCGCCACCCGGCAGTTTGAGGCGGCAGCTGCGGCGTTCCTTCGGGCGGTGCATTCGCCCCCGAATGGGCATCTCCGTATCGATGCTTTACGGCGGTGGTTATTGATCTACACCCGAGTCCACCCCGAGCCGCAGAAGGCTTTGCGTGAGCTGACGGGTTTACGAAAAGAGATGAGCTTTTCAAAGCCGGAGGATGAGGAGATCCAGGGCTGGCTCGAATCGCTGCGACGGTGGAGCAACGAGAGTCGACGAATCGAGGTAACCCCGATTCGTCGAGCGGAGCATCTCATTCAGCAAGCGCTCGCGCTGAAGGAGCCGCTTGTCGGGAGGAACGGGACGGTTGAGCTGTTCCGAGCAACAGCTATCCTGCATCAACTCCTTGAGGATGGTCGCCCAGAGGCTGCCGCTCAGCGAGCTCGAGCGCTGCGGCTCTTGGGTGTCGCGTACAGTGAGATTCCTTTCCTTTTCGTGAGCGATCTCCCCGAGCTTTTCCTTGAGGAATGTATCCGAGAGTTCGCCGGGAGCGAGGATGCGCGGAAAGCTTTCCAGTTGTACCAACACCTGGTTACGTTGGAATATACCGGTAGCGGGGGCACCGGGCTTCCGACCGATGTCGAGGCGACCCTGCGTGAGCTCTACGGTCTTGCCTACAAGAGCTCGGGGGAGAACGAATTTTCAAACGCCCCCGGTCGGTTATAGAGGATAGCCGGTCGGCGATGGCGGATCACCGGTTTTCGCAGGTCTGCGCGCACCAGACCGTTGCGATGGGTGGGGCTGGTGGGATAGGGTTGTCGACGAGGTCCGATGATTTTCAGCCGCAAGACAAAATACAAACTTCCGAAGTTCCCCGTAAGCGTGATTCCGGCGTTTCATCAATTGTGTCGAGAGATAGCGGTTGAGCAGGTAGATGAGGTCCGAGCTGAGGTGGAGCGGTGTCTCGGAACGCTGCGCGAGCATGCCCCCGAGAAACCGAACCTTAATCTTCCGCTCGCAGAGGAGATAGCGGCGAGATGCTTTATCCTCCTTGATCGTTTCGCGGAGTGTGACTCGGAAAAACGAAAACTAATCATGGGGGCGGTCTCGTATTTCGTCGTCGATGGTGATGGCGCTGAGGACGACTCCTTCGCTACCGGCTTTGATGATGATGCTCGGGTAATCAACTATGTGCTGCAGCAGGTCGGTATTGAGGATCAATTCATCGATCTACGGTAGCTGCCCCCTCTCGCCGAACAATCCTCGTCTCATGTCCCTTCCTATCGAGCCCCTTCCTATCGAGAACAATCCTCCCGTCGCTACGGCTTGAGGGAGAGCTTCGCGCGTTATCTTTAGAGCGCCGAGGTCAGCTCCAGTGTTGCTTTGTTTCATGGCTAATCGATCAAACGAAGAGCCCGGTGAGCGTTTTAGACGCTCGCCGGGCTCTTGATGAGAGAGGCCGAAAGGGTTTTCCCTCCTCGGCGACCCTCAGCCTGGAGAGCTGTTTGGTTTCCCGCGCAGCTCCCGACTGTGTTCTCTCTGCAGACTATCCGTTCGCCGAAGCTCCGGGGGCCTTGCCGAGGAGACGATCGATAATCATCTGGAAGTGCGATTGCGGGTACGCGCCGCGCACCGCGACTCCGTTCACGAAGAAGCCGGGGGTCCCTTGAATCCCGTTCTTCTCAGCGATCGACATGTCAGCCTTCACCGCAGCTTCCGCCGCCTCAGAGTTCATATCCTTCTTGAATTTATCGAGGTCGAGCCCAAGGTTCTTAGCGGTCGCTTCGTAAAACTCGGTGCCGAGGCTCTTTTGATTCGCAAAAAGCGCATCGTGCATCTCCCAGAACTTGCCTTGTTGCTGAGCCGCGTAGGAGGCTTTCGCTGCGGGCATCGCTTCCGGATGGAACGGCAGCGGCAGATGCTTAAACACGAGCTTCACATCTTTGGGGTAAGCCTTCATAAGATCGGTCATCGTTGAATTTCCTTTCGTGCAGAAGGGGCACTGAAAGTCAGAGAACTCGACGATCGTTATCTTAGCATCAGCTGGACCTTTCACCGGGCTCTTGCCGAGGTCGATGGAGACGGGATTCTTAAACTGCTCCTCAAGTTGAGCTTTCGCCATCTCGTCCTGCTTTTTGCGGGCATCATCTTGGCGTTTCTTGACATAGCTCTCCATCGCCTTTCCGACCATGTTTTGACCGGCTTCGGAGTTGAGGTATTTTTCCATTTGGGCCTCGAAGGCCTTGTCTGAAGTCTCGGCGATCGCAACCCCTGCTCCAAGAAGGAGGCTGGCGCCCAACGCAACGACACGATTTACCATAGGTTACCTGTTAAATTAGAGTTATTCCGTCTCGCCATGAGAGAGCCTACTTTCCGTAAAACGCTCAAAGATTTCGACCGGCTCCACCGCCTGCCCCTTCGATGACGGGCAGAAGCCCCCTCGATAACGGGGATGAGACGGTTGTGCTCTCGAATCATCTCTGAGGCCGGCTAAAAAGGCTCCGGCTATACCAGGACGAGGAGACACTTGAGGATATTCAATCCAGCATTGGGAGAGCAAGAACTTTTCGGTCGAGGACGGCTTTCGCGGGAGCCGACTCGGTACTATGCTCAGGGGCGTTGATACTATTTTCTATCGGGAGAGGAGAGTATGCGAGGGAGTCTATTAGCGTTATTGCCGGCGTTTGTTATGGTTGCAGGGCCGAGTGGGGCGGAGGCCACACCGTTAACGGCGACGATAGAGACGTCGAAGGGGACGATCGAAATCGCCCTCACCCCCGATAAAACCCCGGTTACGGTGGCTAATTTTGTCAACCTCGCCTCGCGTAAATACTATGACGGCCTTATGTTCCATCGCGTCATCCCGGATTTTATGATTCAAGGTGGGGATCCCGAGGGATCGGGTCGGGGTGGACCGGGATATACCTTCAAGGACGAATTCGACCCTTCGCTCCGCCACTCCGGGCCGGGGGTGCTCTCGATGGCAAATGCGGGGCCTGGCACCAACGGGAGCCAGTTTTTTATCACCCATGTCGCTACTCCGTGGCTCGATGGAAAGCACTCCGTTTTTGGGAAGGTGACCAAAGGGCAAGAGGTGGTTGATGCGATTCAACAGGGGGACAAAATCACAAAGGTTACGATTACCGGTGATTCAGATTCTGTGTTGAAGAGCGCGGGAGCTCAGGTTGAGCAGTGGAATGCGGTGCTCGATAAACGGTATCCCCGTAAGTGAGCGCATGAGCGGGGGGGAGCATCTTTCCCTTCCTAAGTTTATCCCGCCTTGAGGCCCTCTCGCTCCGGTGATGGGGCTTCGAGCGCACGCCGCTCGACCGAGGCGAGCGTTATTATGAATACGCCCCACAGGTCAGCGGGTCTTGTGAAGCTTCTCGTGAGCTTCGGGGTTAGTGCAGCGCTCGTAGCGTGGCTCGTCTACAGCATCGAGTGGCCGCAGGTGTGGAAGGCGTTAGGAGAGGTTCGTTATCTCCGCTTCTTGCCGGTAACGGCGCTGCTTTTTGCGCACTTTGCTCTTCGGGCAGTTCGCTGGAAGTTTCTCTTGCCCCCTTCAGACGTGGGTAGCCGCACATCGGTGGTAAAACGGTTCGATGCTATTATGGTCGGATCTTTTGCTACCTTCATTTTACCACTGAGGGCAGGTGAGTTGGTGCGTCCCCTGATGCTCTCACGACAATCCCCATATCCGTTCAGTGTGACTTTCGCCTCGGTGGTGATAGAGCGATTTTTCGATCTCTCAATGGTGCTGATCTCTTTCGGGCTTGTACTCCCGCATATACCGGGGGTTCCCCCGTGGGTAGAGCACGGTGCCTACATACTTACCGGGCTCGCTGGGGCACTTCTCGTTTTTTTGATCATTGGGGGGCTATGCCCGGAGCCTCTTTTTCGTCTCGCTCAAAGGATGCTCCGCCCTTTTCCGGAGAAGATGACTCAGCCGCTCCTGAGATTTATCGGAGGGCTCATCGAGGCGACCGCTGTGCTAAAGAGTCCTGCCCGTCTTGGAGCGATCGTTGCTCTCACCGTCTTGGTATGGATCTCGAGTTATCTCCTTTCGTGGGCGTACCTGTGGCTCTTCGCTGTCTCCGGCTCGATCTCTTTCGCGGTAGCGATCGGGGTCATCACAGCGCTCGCGGTCGCAGCGCCGAGTGCGCCGGGGTTCATCGGGGTGTATCAAACGGCGTGTCTTGCCGCCTTCGCCCTTTTCGCCTACGCCGAGGAGACCGCGATGGCGTACTCATTGGTGTCGCACGCCCATCAGTACGTGGTCTTTGTAGCCTACGGATTGTGGGTGATGTTCAAATATAACCTCTCCTTTCGAGAGCTTCGTGGTGCTCCCTCGCCGTCGTAAGAGCCGATGCTCAAGTGAGTCTCCGGAACAGAGCTCCCCTGGCAGACTAATTGCTCTCTTCTTCGTGTCAGGGTCTTGTACCACTTCCTCCCGGCAGCTATTTCCGCGGGATGCGTGGCGTACATAACCCTTAGAGGTCGGAATTTGTTGAGGTTTAAAGCAGCTCTCCAGATCCGATCGTGCTGAGCGAATGCGGTATTTTTTGCCGTTGAGGCAGGGACAGGAACGATGCGACTTGAAACAGCGATGCTGGCGGGACGAGAGGGTATCAACGCGCACGGTCAGGCGATCTCGGTAATCGGTGATAATATCTCGAATGCGAACACTACCGGGTATAAAACGTCCCGGGTTGAGTTCGTTGACCTCCTGGGGGATGTTCATCGCACCGGTGCTGAGACCACCGGGATGGTTACGAGCGGCTCTGGTGTCGCTATTTCGCGGGTTCGTCAGATACACGACACCGGAGTAATCGAGCCCACCGGGCGTTCGCTGGATGTGGGGATAGCTGGAAACGGATTTTTTGTCCTCGGCGATCCAACCGCTCCCACCTTTACCCGAGCGGGAAATTTTCGAATCAACGGGAACGGCAACCTCGCGAGCGCCGATGGGTCAGAGCTGCTCGGTCTCGTGGGTGACGGCACAACCCTTACCCCCCTTAATATGTTAAACGTCACTACCGCTGGAGCTCCGACAACCGTCGCTGGGCTGTTTGGGAACCTCGATAGCTCCGCCCCGATCGCTGCGGCCGTTCCGGCAAACCCGGCGACGTTCGCTGAGGTGAGCCGGGATGCAACATTTGTTATGCCGAATCTGACGGTTTTCGATAGCCTCGGGGCTCCTCATGTGGTGAGCGTTGCCTTCTATAAAACAGGGGTCAACACATTTACGGCGCAGGCGTACATGGATGGCGGTGAGGTCGGGGGGGTCGCAGGAACGCCGGTCAAACTTGGGGGTGATGCAACACTGACATTCTCCCCCACCGGTCGAATCGAGGATGCAGATAAAGCTGCGGCTTCGATCGTAGCAGCCCCCGCCTACGGTAACGGTGCTGCCGGAGGAAACTTTACGATCGACCTCTCCGGGTTTTCTCAGGTGGCAACAACATCCCAGCTTACCAGTGTCACTCAGGATGGGCTTGGTACCGGAGATATCGTCGATTATGAATTTCTTGCGGATGGCACCGTTTCGGCGGTGCTTGGCTCGGGTCGAAATGTAACGATCGGACGTATCCAGCTAGCCTCGTTTCCGAATCTTGATGGGCTTAATCGAATCGGCGGAGGCGAATTTGAGGCGGGCGAGGATGCCGGAACCATGCAGCTGGGCGCTCCCGGCAGCAGCGGTTACGGAACCGTTCAAGGGAGGTCGCTTGAGCGCTCGACGGTTGATATTAGCGACCAATTTGTGAATCTCGTGGTCTATCAGCGGGGATACCAAGCAAACTCCCAGGCGATGAGTACCGCTAATACCCTCATACGCGATACGATAGCCTTGCTCCGTTAATGGCTGAGATCGGTGGGTGCCCCCGCAAGGAGACGAGCAAGCCGAGTGGCCTCCGCACGACTCTTGTGAAGGGGTGAGCCGATCGCCTCTTGGCGCATGAATGCACCGATATGATCTTCACATCGAAGGGCGGCCGCGAGTTGTGTATCCGGTGTGCCACCGAACGCGATCAGGTCGCGGTCTTTGAGCAAACGATGAATCGCCTGAGTGATTATCCGCGCTGTCGCTCGCTCGTGAGAGGTGAGGAGCTGGGGTGCAAGCCGTGATATCGATCGCGTTGGATCGATCGCTGGTTGAAAGCCCCGGTTTCGTGCCTCACTCGTAAGAACGATGTGCCCATCAAGGAGGCTTTTAATCTCCTCGGTGAGGGGATCCTCCTCGGCGAGGGATGGTGCTAGCACCGTATATATCGCCGATATCGAACCTTTTGCTGAGGTCCCTGCCCGCTCAAGAAGACGTGGAAGCTCCGCGTAAATAGAGGGCGTGAGCCCGTGTCGGAGCGGGATCTCTCCGCGGGCGAGTCCGAGATCTCGCAGAGCTCGGGCATACCGGGTAAGTGAGTCGATAAGGAGAAGTACCCGCTGGCCCGGAGAGCGGTAATGCTCAGCGATTCGGGTCGCGGTGAGTGGAGCGATAGCCCGCCGGAGCGGGGGCTCATCACTTGTTGACGCCACGACGATCGAGCGCGCGAGCCCCGCCGGACCGAGACATTTTTCGATAAACTCGTTAATCTCCCGTCCCCTCTCCCCCACGAGGCCGATGACGGTGAGGTCAACGGCAGCACACGAAGCGATCGCTCCGAGAAGGGTCGATTTCCCCGCGCCAGCTTCAGCGATGAGCCCGATACGTTGTCCGTATCCGATCGGTATGAGGGTGTCGATTGAGCGAACTCCGGTTATAAGGGGAGTTTGAATCGGCTGTCGAGTCAGCGGGGGGGGGGGAGCTTCCCGCATATCGAGTAGAAGCGGCGCTAGTGAACCCGTGAGGGGTGGATTTTGGTGACCGAGAGGTACGCCCACCGCATCGAAGATCTGACCCGGTCGGAGATCGCCCACCGCGATAGAGATTCGCCGACCGGAGTTGGTTACAGCGGCGCCTCCGCTGATCCGCTCCGAATGGTCGAGGGGGGCGAGTGAGACCACGTTTTCAGCGAATCCGATCACCTCAGCGCGCACAGGTGGCGATCCGGCGATGGTGCACATATCCCCGATCGCGGCAAACGGCAGCTCAGCAGTTAAGACCGTCCCATTTGCTTTTAATATCTGCCCCGAGCATATCGGTCGCGACGCCTCTTTCTCGGAAATAAGGAGTGAGCGAAGTGACATAGCTATCCTGCTTCGAGAAGGGGTGGAGCGAGCTCGCGGAGGTAGTGATTGCGAATCGTTGCGAGCTGCTCGCGCCAATCAAAGTGGATCCGTCCAGCGGGGGTCTCGAGAGCTGCGTCTCCGAGATCGATTGAGGAATCCGCGGCTATCTCGATCGACCAGCCCTCCAGCGAGAGCTCGAGGTACCGACGGAGAGCGTCGGTCTCGGCGGGGGCGGTGAGGATCCGCACGATTCGATCCCGTGTGAGCTTTCGCAGCGCCCGGTCGATCCGACGGGTGAGGAGAAGATGATTTGGTACGAGATCCGCCTCAACTATCTCGGCAGCGATCGCTACCGCGATCTCGAGGCAGTCTCGATGCGCGGCATGAACAGTATCTGAATACGCCTGGTAGTGCGAGAGGATCGCTTTGAGATCGCTTTCACCCGCCTGTCTCCCTGCTTCATATCCTCGTTGGCGAGCCTGGCAGCGGAGTCGCCGAATGCGCTGAGCGAGCTTGCGTCGCGTCGCTCGTATCTCCCCACGCTCCGTACGTTCACGCTCGTGTTTCCAAGCCGTAGTGAGGCGCATTCCAAGAGTATGCTCCCGTTTGAGCCCACGGTATCGAGTCTTCACCATCGTAGATCCTCTTCCTCGTTGAAGGGATAGTGTTGATAGTCCCTGTCGAGGATGATTATCGTCGAAAGATCGCCGGAGTTGCGGGAAAACGTATGTACGTCAGCTTATCGCCGGCGAATTCGAGCGAGGGTAGAGGAGAGCAGCGCAACGCCCTCCTGGATTTCCCGCATCTGGAGGGCTAATGCTGCCCCGTAGAATGTCAGTCCGCCGAGGATGCTTCCGAACAGCACCGCGAAAAGGCTTGGGAGGTTTTGTATACCGCACCCGAGCAGCACCGCGGCCATCACGGTTGAGGCGACCACGGTCTTCCCTGTGCTGACGAGAAACGGGGCCCAGCGAATGCCGAGCCCACGCCGGTGGAGCATGATGAGCAAGACACCGCAAGCGATCGTTGTGGAGAGACTCGAGGCGAGACCGAGGCCGGCGTGACGCAGTGAAATATCGAGGCCGATAGAGGCGAGGGTGTTTTGGATCCCGAGTATGAGTTCGGTTACGACTGAAGCACTGGGGACGACCGGTGGTCCCATGAATACGATTGCGAGAAATACCCCGAGGATAAGGGAGATGAGACTCACTACTGTTGGGGTGCGGGGGTCTTTTCGGGCGATGAAAGCTCGCACCACCATCGAGTGGCAGCTTGCACCCCAGAGGCCGATGGAAAGCGCTTGAACGGCTTGGGCGGTGCGCATCGATGACTCCGCAGTAAATGCTCCCCGTTCGAACATAACTTTTATAAGCGGCTCAGCCAGAATGAACGTACCTACGGAGAGAGGGAGAATGACGAAGCTCGTGTAGCGAAGAGAATTAACAAGACTTTGACCGAACGAGTCGCGGTCTCCCGAGGCCTCCGCCGAGGCCAGCATCGGGAGCACTACCGAGGCGAGGGATACGGTAAACACCCCGATGGGGAGTTGTGTGAGCCGATCGGCGTAGAAGAGCCACGCGACACTGCCCTCGTCGAGAAGGGAGGCGAGCAAGGTGTTAAAGAATATCGAGAGCTGGTATATCGCAGCGCCGAGCGTTGCTGGAATCATCAAGGTGAGCACCTGTCGACTCGCGGGGGTCAGAAGTGCTCGGGAGGGCTCGAAACGAAATCCGGCACGGTGGAGCGCTGGGAGCTGCGTCAGAATCTGAAGGATCCCTCCCACGATCACTGAGAGGGCGAGCACGATAGCTGCCGTAGGGCCTAAAAACTGACCGGCGATCACCGCTCCCAGGATTAGCGCAAGGTTCATCCAGACCTGCGCCCAGGCTGCTGCTCCAAAGATCTGCGCGCTGCTTAAAGCTCCGTTAATCAGGGCGATAAGGCTGACACAGATGACAAGGGGAAACATGATCTGGGTGAGAACGATGCAGAGTTCGAGTTTTTCCGGGAAAGCACCGAATCCCGGAGCAAAAAGTAGGACTATCGGTTCAGCGAAAACAACCCCCAGAGCGCTGAGAGCGGCGGTGGCGATGAGAAGTAAGCTCCCTACTGAGCTCAGCGCCGCTTGTGCGCGCTCGGATCCCCCACGAAGCTCCTCAGCAAAGACGGGGACGAACGCTGAGGTCAACGCGCCTTCAGCCACGAAACTGCGGAGGAGATTCGGGATACGAAAGGCGACAAAGAAGGCATCGGCGATAAAGCCCGCGCCGAAGAGGCGCGCGACCAGGACATCGCGGATAAAGCCCAAAAGCCGGCTGAGGAGGGTCAGGGCGCTGACGACTCCGGTACCGCGGACGATAGTTTGTGATTGAGGATCGTTAGTCAGGCGAGGGTCTCCGGCTCAGTCTCTTCGAGACTAAATTGATCCGGTCAGGGGCGCTACTGGGGAAGCTGAGAAGTACGACGTCGGCGCGGTTTGAAACGGGACCCCCCCTTGGGAGGCGACGACCTGACCGCTCTGTCGTGACCGACGACGGTTTGCTGGTTTCTTCGAGGTCGGGTGGTCGGCAGGAATCGCTTCGATGGGGAAGGTAAGCTCCACGCGAGGGTGGGCATTTATTACCTCGAACCCGAGGGGACGGACGTTTGTAAGTATTCGATATTACTAGGCATGCGTCCCTCTCAGGGTGTGGATCGGGACTTGCTCTATATCCCGAGAGTTGCGAGCTCGAAGACTCGCGTTAAAGGACCCCGATGACGAAGATAGCCTCGCAAAGTGCCAAAAAAACTGAGGAGATTCACCTCCTTAAGGCGGCCGATCGTCAGGCTGGTCAGAGCTCCGTCGAGGGAAGTTTGCTCGAGGAGTTCTCCCAGATACTGGATAAAATTGCCGATCACTTGGCGAGCGGTCACGGCAATTCGGAAACGATGGACCTTTTAGCGATCGAGCAGGCCGCTGAGCGAGTTCAGATTGAGCTCAGCAACAGCCGCCCTAATCTGGAGCTGCGGTCGAACACCGCAGGGCAAAATGAGAACACGGCGGGGAAAAATTTAGTCGAGGAGGATCTCCCGGCCCAAATCCCGATGATCTCCGAGGAGGAGACCAGCAATTTTCAACGTGATCAGTTCGAGGGTGCCCAGGAGAAGGGCGAGGCCCAGGTCGATGGCGCACCTGCTTCGGGAATCGAATCGAATATCGAGCAGGCCAGCTCGTTAGGAGCGGTCGAGGTAGACGGAGAAGAGGTGATAACCGCGCCGATCGATTCGCCAACTGAGGTTTCTAGCGTGGCTCCGCAGAGCGCAGCCCCCCTCGAAATTGACGGTGAGTCCGCTTCGATGACTATCCAAGCCGCAGTGATTGCAGAGCCTCCAAAAGCGGAACTTGGAGGCGAGACCCCGGCGATTCAATCTCGGGGGGTGAGCGCGGTTGAAAGAGAGGGAGCTTCGAGTTCGGCGACCACGGTACAAACTCCGGTGACGGCGCTCACCGGTGGAGCGACTACCGCTGTTGAGGAGGTAAACTCGAACCCAGCTGTCTCACCATTGAGTGCCGCGATCGTTCGCGAGAACGTGGATCGGGTTGACCCCTTCACGCGAAGCGCATCGAGTGAGAAGGGTATCCCGTTCACCGCCTTTATGCTTCAGGGGCAGGCTGCGTCTCCCGGCATCTCGCGTGATGCGGTAGCCCAATCGATCCTCCGTCCCACCCTTGAACTCTCCCACGGTCGTCAGGTAGGCGAGGTGGCTGCCGGCGCTCGAGGTGGGAATCAGGGGAATCTGGGGGGAGACGCTGCGTTGCTTCGAAATCCCGCCAACTCAGTGAAGAGTGATAGTCAGGCGCAGACGCTCAAGAGCTTAAGTCGAACCGTTGCGCTCCGTACCTTGGAGAAGGTGGAGCGGGTGATGGAGGAAGTGGCTCGCTCGAAAGATGGTAAGACGATCTCGCTGCACCTTGAGCCGGTAACCCTCGGGAAGGTGAAAGTTGATGTGTCGCTGCGTGACGGAAATCTTCACGCACGGCTCTCCGCTGAGTCGGCGGAGGTGCAGCAGCTTTTGAGAGAGCATGCACACGAACTTCAGTCGATTCTTCGGAAGAGCGGGCTCCACGTTGATTCGGTCGCAGTCTCGGTGTCGTCTGAGCAGAGTATGAATGAGGGGTCTTCCGATCTCTTCGCGCAACGCGACCGCTCGGAGCGCTCCGAGGGAGAGCGGCACGAGGCTGAGTTGTCCGGGCAGATGGAAGCACCGGTAGAGACGGGGAAGAGGCCCGTGGTTGAAGATCATTGGGTAGCATAGCGAGCAGACTTATGGCGAACGAAGGCAGCATAACACCACAATTAAGCGGGCTCGACACGGCGCTCACCCAGAGTAGCAGCGGCACGACCTCGAAGAAGAAAAAGAACGATGAGATCGGTAAAAATGAGTTCTTGAACCTCCTGGTGACGCAGCTGAAGAACCAAGACCCTCTGGACCCGATGAAGAGCGAGGAGTTCGCGGTGAATCTCGCGCAGTTCAGCCAGCTCGAGCAGCTCGTCTCGATCAATGAGAAAGTCGGAGCGACTGCCGGCTCCGATGCCGCCTCGATGGCAGGATACCTCGGACAGGAGATCTATCTCGACACCGATACCATCGAGGTTGAGGGGGGCAGCGGGGGAATGCTGAAGTTCAATCTCCCCGCCGACGCCGAGGTTGAGGTTGAGATATTGAAGAGTGATGGAACGGTAGCGCAACGGGTGCAGGCCGGCTCATTAACGGGTGGACCGCAGACGGTAAATCTCGGCGGCCTCACCGTTTCGAACGGTGAGTACGGATTTAGGGTTGTCGCTCAAGGTATGAGCGGCCCGGCTTACAACCCAGTTGCGCAGGTCGGTGGAGTTGTGACGGGCTTCGTTCCGGGGCCGACCCCACAACTCATGATCGGCAATCGCCAGATCGCCCCGGCGGATATTGTGGAAGTGCGAGTCCCCTCCGCAGGGTAGGTGGCTCGGAGTAGTAATCCGGGATACGGATTTCCCGGGGAATAGTTGAGGTGAATCGCGCGAGTACGGAGACTACACGACGGTTCGGGACGAAGTAGGGTATAATAACGAAGAGGAGAGACGACAGTGCCAAGCATCATTAACGGACTATTCGCGGGACGTTCCGGTATATCGAGTCACGGTACCGCTATCGCAGTCGTCGGCGATAATATCTCGAACTCGAGTACTATCGGTTTCAAAGCAGCTCGCGCTGAATTCGAGGATCTCATCGCCGGTGGACAAACAGCGGGACGAGTGGTGGGGAGCGGCTCTTCGGTATCAGCGGTCAGTCCGATCTTCGAACAGGGTACCCTTGAGCTTACGAGCCGGCCCCTCGATCTCGCGATCGACGGAAACGGATATTTCGCGTTAGCGAACGGTGCGGAGCGCTTTTACACCCGTGCCGGTAACTTCAAGATCGACTCAGCTGGGTTCATCGTAAATCCCAACGGGCTTGCGGTGCTTGGATTCCCCGCGGGGGGAACCGGTGCGCTTGAGCCGATCAACGTCAATGCGATCGCTCAAGATAGCGTTGCGACGACTGAAGTTGGACTCGCGGGTAACCTCGATGCCGCGGCTCCGGTTCTCTCGGGGGGCGCCGCGGCGATACCAGCAGTATCTCCAGTGGGCACGACGACCTCGACTACGACGTATGCCGAATTGAACGCAGTCGCTGATTTCTCGAATACGGTCCAGATATTTGACTCACTCGGAGCAAAGCACTCACTAACCTTCTTCTTCTTTCACACGAGCCCGACCCAGTACGTCGTGCGGGGATATGTGAACAGCGAGGAGGTGGATCCAACGGGAACGGCGACCGGGTTGCCCCGGCTTGTGGGGTCAGCGGATCTGAACTTTAACGGAGATGGAACTCGGGCGAATCCGCCAGCGGTAGGCTCGGCCGACTTTGACGAGGTGAACATTAACTGGACCGGGGCGTCTGCCGATTCGACGCTGAGTGTCACGTTCTCCCCGTACACCCAATTCTCGGCGAGTTCTAACGTGCTCTCGGTGACCCAAGACGGGCAGGGTATCGGAACCGTGACGAGCCTCAGCATCGGGAAGGATGGCCAGGTAAGCGCCCTTCTCGATAACGGGCAGAGCGCAACGATCGGAACGGTAGGCTTGGTAAACTTCGCTAACCCCGAAGGACTTGTCAGAACCGGTAAAAATCTGCTCCAGCAGTCGCGGGACTCCGGTGAGCCGATCGTAGGTCGTCCGACCACCGGTACGTTCGGAGCGGTTCAGTCGGGCTCCGTTGAGCTTTCGACCGTTGATATCGCCAACGAGTTCGTAAAACTGATTACGTTGCAGCGGGGTTTCCAAGCGAACTCCCGTATTATTACGACGATTAACCAGCTCTTGAACGATATTATTCAGCTGGCGTAGTCGCTCCGTTCATAGTCGATTGAACGGTATCTTTCGCCGGTGGGGCACAACGCTCCATCGGCGAAAGTCTTTTTAGGGTATTTTTCAGCGCTCGGCGCCTCAGATTGCTCCCCGGGCTATCCTCGTGTACAACTGAGGTGTTTCAGCACGTTCGGGCGTGGTCCGTTTAAAAATGAATTTTTCCGATCAAGAGCTCATCGACGGAGTTTCTAAGGGCGACCTTCGAGTCGTTGCCCGTCTTATCACCCTTGCCGAGAACGGGGTCCCCCGCGCTCGGGCTGTTCAGCGCTCGTTGTTCCCCCGAACGGGAAGGGCGCACGTCGTGGGGGTGACCGGAGCGCCGGGAGCGGGGAAATCAACGCTAGTCGATCAGCTGGCGCGGGAGTGGCGGAGTCGCGGGAAGAAAGTTGCGATACTCGC
>JBJOHD010000229.1:0-7043 GCA_046047875.1 Pseudomonadota bacterium
CATCTTGATGCCCGATGTACCCGACGATTCCGCACATACCGTTTCCTACCTCTCATTCATTCCGGGACACCCGATCGGGATAACGATCATCGGCGCACCGACGTTCAATACAACTGAATCCGTTGGACCCGTCTTCATGAATACCGTACCCTCGTACCGTACCGAGCCGAGCAACCCGTATGCTCCCCGTCAGCCCACCCCCATCGCGGGACCAATGAACGAACGCTACGTACGATCCGAGCGAGGAAAAGATGGCGCGCTCTGAGGGATTTGAACCCCCGACCCTTTGGTTCGAAGCCAAATGCTCTATCCAGCTGAGCTAAGAGCGCCCTTGAGAAACCGCCACGGAAGATTCCCTTCACCGAGTCCACGACGACCAGCTCTCCAGGCTAGCGTCGCCGCACATACCTGAGAAACGCATAACCGTCACGGTCATCACGCTCCACGAGGTCAAAGTCTCCCTCGAACTCAGGCAAAAAAGCGTCCCCCGTGTGGCGACCGGAAACGAGAGTCAAGTATACCTCATCCCACTCGCCGAGGGTAGCCTTGTATACCTCTCCGCCCCCGATAATCCAAACCGTATCGCTCGGCAGCGCCTCGTGCCCAGCCCGACACCGCTCAAGTCCCGCCTGAAGGTCGCTCCACACGGTGACCCCCGCTGAACCGGCGAATCCAGCCGCGCCCCGCGTTACAACGATGTTCTTGCGATCTTTCAACGGGCGATGCGCTGGGGGGAGGCTCTCAAAAGTTTTCCGCCCCATCACGACGGTGTGGCCCCGGGTGAGCGCGGCGAAGCGCTTCAGATCCTCCGGTATCCTCCACGGGAGCTCCCCATGTGCCCCGATGACCCGAGCCTCATCCATCGCGGCGATGGCGCACACCCGGATCATACCGCGATGTCGAATTTAATCAGCTCGTGAGGATTGTAATTGGTCAACTCGAAATCCTCGAACTTGAACTCAAAGAGATCGGTCACCGCAGGGTTGAGCTTCATCGTCGGCAGCGCACGCGGCTCCCGCTTCAACTGCTCGAGCGCCCCGGCGACGTGATTCGAGTAGATGTGCACATCGCCGAAGGTGTGCACAAACTCGTACGGCTTCAGCCCGGTCACCTGCCCCACCATCATGAGGAGGAGAGCATAGCTCGCAATATTAAACGGCACGCCCAGCATCAGATCGGCCGAACGCTGATAGAGCTGGAGACTTAAACGCCCGTGCGAGACGTAGAACTGAAAGAGGGTATGGCACGCCGGCGGCGCAACCTCTGGGAGATCCCCCGGATTGAATGAGACAACAACGATGCGCCGACTGTGAGGATTTTTTTTAATCTGCTCAACCGCCCGGGCGATCTGATCAACCTTCTTTCCGTCGGGTCCCTGCCACGAGCGCCACTGCTTCCCGTACACCGGCCCAAGATCCCCGTTGGCGTCGGCCCATTCATCCCAGATCGTCACCTTGTGCTCGTGGAGATAGCGGATATTCGTATCCCCTTTTAAGAACCACAACAGCTCGTGGATGATCGAGCGAAGGTGCACCTTCTTGGTGGTGAGAAGCGGAAATCCCTCATCGAGATTGAAGCGAAGCTGACGACCAAACACCGAGTAGGTGCCGACCCCCGTTCTATCGGGGCGGTGGCCACCGTCCTCCGGACGACCGTTCTCGAGGACATCTTTGACGAGTTCCAAGTACTGTTTCATACGGGGCACAATAGTACCGAAGAGAGCGAGGGGCAAGGCTCCCCCAAACGACCTAACCCCCCTTTGATACTACAGAAATATCTCCTGATATACCGTAGCCTCTTCTACGCATAACACCTAGGTAGAGTGAGCGCCGGACCGGGCGCCACCGACCGTTCTTTGGGGCGTGGAATGAGTGGCGACCTCTCGAGCAAACGCCGCGGTTCCGCGAAAACGCTTCGGCGAGACGACCGCGAGGCCTCGTCGAAAAAAATCACCACCGATAGCTAACAAAAGCGCGATGACTGAACCGATCAGAAACTTACGGAACGAATCTTCAGCACCACCCCCCAAAGGGGTCCTGCCGAAATCCCCCACCTTCGACTACGTACTCGCGAAAGGTGGGATTCCGAAAGTAGGCACGGTCGTGGCGGCGCTGAAAGCGGAATTCGGTGAATGCTCGAAAGGCATCCGCCTCGGAGGCGACATCGTGCGTGAGTACGCCGATGTGTATCGGATCGATCTGAATGATCGTGCGTGCGTTCTTAAACTCGTGCACCCCTCCGGTCAGATGTCGTTTGATACCGCGGTCGACCTGCTCAATCGGGACAAAGTGGCGCTCTCCGCCCGCCTCCCGAATATGCCGCATTACCTCGGGGCGCTCCGCGATCGAGACGGCTACCTCGTAGCGACGGTCGCAACGTTCGTCGAAGGAACGCCGCTGCACGGGGCCCTCACGAGCGGCACGATAGAGCGCGAGGAGGCGACGGCGAAGCTCGTCCAAACCCTCTCCGGATTTTTCGCTCAGAAGTTTCATCTCATCGACCATCACGCCGAAAACTTTCTCCTGACGCCAACGCGGGAGATCGTCTTGGTCGACGGCGGAGCGCTCAGCCGACGCGAGATGTTAATCGAACGGTTCGGCGATTTTGAGGCGTGCGAGATTCAGATCATCAACTCCGCGTTTTTCGAAGAACGCGGCGAGACGATCCGCAAACTCACGCTCCGGGATATCGCCGCTCTCGTGCTTGATTCGCAACGAAGCGGGCAGTAACCGCTCTTATTTGAAGAGAACTTCAAAGAACGCGCGGTAGCGCTTTCCCTTCTCCGGATCTTTCAAGTTTTCCCCGTGAGTTTTAAGCCAATCGCTCCAAAGTCGCTGCGACTCCGCATCGCGGCGCGACTCCTCCCGCAAATTTGAAAGCTCCCCGATATCGAGAAAATGCCCCCCGCACCCCGGGCACTCATCGGCTTGGACTTTTAACTGATCGTCGAGGAATCTCCGGATCATGACCTGTCCAACACAACGCGGGCATTCTCGCTCTCGCCGCTTATCGAGCGCTACTTGGGCGTTCGCGAGCACCCGAATAAGACTCTCCGGAAACGGTTCGTTGTAATCGTCGACCTTAACAAGCTCATCCCGGTCGAACCAGATGCCCGCACACCCCTCGAGGCAGATATCGACCTTCATCGGACCCGCGGCGAACTCCACGAGCGCTCGTTGACACGCTGGACACTTCATATCCCCCCCTCAAACTGAACTTTAGCCCCGTGGTGGACCACCGCTGGGGGTAGTCGGATTAACTCCGAACCCACTTAAGCGATCGCCGCGCCCCTGCCTGAGAACCGTTATATTCCCGGTCGTGGGGCGGTTACCACCCCCGATGCCGGTGGATGGCGCTAGACCGATCTACGAAACATCATTAGACTCTGGGCGAGCATCGGAGACCTATGCCACCGCCTTTTTTAGAAAGCTATGCGCTCCTCGATTCGGGGAACGGACTTAAACTCGAACGGTTCGGGGAGAAGACTATCGTGCGCCCAAGCAGCTTGAGCGTATGGCGTCAGCGGCTCGCACCCGCGGCGTGGGCCGCGGCGGACGCCGTATTCGACCCCGATCGGGGGTGGAAGTTTAAGGGGGCGCCGTTCGATGCGTGGCGTCTTGAGTCGGAGCTCTGCACCCTTGTCCTTCGCCCCCAGACGAACGGCCAGATCGGGATATTTCCTGAGCACGCCCGCTACCTCACCGAGGTATCCGGAGCGATCGAACGACTTCGCTCGAGCCGTCCCGCGGTTTATGTCCTAAACCTTTTCGCCTACACCGGAATGGCGAGTGTGGTAGCGGCACGTGCGGGTGGCACCGTCACCCACGTCGATCTCGCGAAGCGGGCGCTCGATTGGGCACGGGAGAATATCAACGCCAACGAACTCCCCGAGGGCTCGGCACGACTCATCCCCGAAGACGCGATCGCGTACCTTGCTCGACAAGCGAAGAAGGGGCAGCTCTACGATGTGATCATCGCCGACCCCCCGAGCTTTAGCCGGGTCACCCCGAAGAAAACGTGGTCGCTTGATGAGGTTTCGCGGGAACTCGTAGAGCTCCTCGTCGCGGTGCTCGATCCAAACCACGGAGAGCTTTTTCTCACCTCTCACCATTTCGAATTAGGTGCCCATACCTTTCGAAATCTGCTGAGCGACTCGCTCGGTGATAAGCCCCATTCGATCAAGCTCGGCGAGCTCGCGATGCAGGAGAAGGATTCTCCCCGGATCTTACCGGCGGGCTTCCTCGTTCATACCCGACTGGGTTAAACCCGAAACAACCTCGCCGAGGGGTCAAGCACGGCTTTGGATGGCTCGAATCTGCCCAACCGATCGCGCCACAGGCGATACGAGCACGCTTCTGGAGGGCCGGACTCTCTCCGGCCGCTGCCTCGAAGAGGGTTACAGACTCCCACGAAAGACCCGTGAGCCAAGGCTGCCTATCAACCCGATGCTGATAAAAATTTGTTTAATCGGCTCCGCCCCGGCGTTTGAGCTCACGCCGCTCCAGCTCCTTCACATAGAGCTCCGCGGGACCTCGGTCGTACCACGTGCCGCCGGTTACAGAGATCAGTTTCCCTTTTGACAGCGATACCTCGATCTCAGTGCCCTCAAGAGCGTGGTAAGAATCCCGTCCCGGCATATTAACCGCGACGACAACCGACAGTTTTCCGACCCCGTCCTCCAACTTTGAAAGGGGGGTGATCAAAATAAAATCGGGCGAGATATCTCGCTCCCCCGTCACCTCAAACAATCTCTCGGCGACATGGCGATCGAGGAGATACCGGGCCGCTGATGGTTTGTCCTTACGGTCTTTCTCCTCGATCCCGTGAAACATATTTTCAACGACGCTCATCGAGTTGGCTTTTAGCTGCATCGTGAAACCGTCGCTCGACTGCCCTGGGTAACGCTGGGTCAGGATTACCGTCACCTGCCCCGGCACCTCCTCCCAATCGCGGCTATCAAGCGCGCCGTTCCCCGCGATTGTGGTAACGATCTTCTTCTTCGGATCGGCTCTCGACCCGCGAAATCCACCGGGCTCTGAGGGATCGGGCCCCTCAACAAGCTGAGCCGCCGGAATCAAACTGCCGCCGGAGCGCCGAAACTCAAGGGAGATCACCACCCGTCCGTCCTTGGTTTCGCCAAGTACGTTCGGCATCGCTCGACGAACGAGGGTATCGGGCATCCGTCGCTCAAGCGCATCCCTGACCTCTGCTTCGATGTGCTCCCCGACCACTCCATCCGGCACAAGCTTAAGCTCACGGGGAAGCGGGTCGATCTCTTCAACAGGCAGATTAAAAAGTGCGTCCCAGTCGGCATCAGAGATACCGCCTACACCTTTATCCTGATTGTTATCTTTGGTTGGGGGGGATGACTGCTCAGGGCCTTCGCCGTTCGGCTGGCTTGGATCTATTCCCATTGGGGAAGTATACGCCCAAACAGACTGCTAACATAGATGACATTTATCACCTTTGGGCTCAGAAATCCGCTTACACGCGCTCACGCAATATGTCGAAAATACTCCCAAATTCGGCGATTGGAGCGGAGCATCCCCGGTCGGTGCAGCGATACACGGAGGAGGTACTCCCCGACGGTGTTTTTCCTCGCACAAGGGAAGGCTCCTCGTGACCCCGCTTCTCCACAACAAGAACCCGGGGTAGGAACTCGCCGCGCGCCTCATCGAGGAGCTTCGCTCCCCGACCATCCGCAGCCGGAGCCACGATAAGGCTTATGCGCGGTCCCATCAGCGCATCAACCCCGAGTAATAGCCGAGGCACCGCACTCGGATGACGGTCGAGCACAGCGCCGAGCGGGCGGACCGCGGCATAGGCTCGATCGAGATAGCGCGCTTCACCGGTTAACTCGAAAAGCCGTACGAGATTCTCCACCGCAACCGAATTTGCCGCCGGAGTAGCGCCGTCTAAAACCTCTTTCTTCCGCAGCAAGAGATCGGGGGCTCCACTATAGAAGTAGCCCCCATCTTTATTATCGAGGAGAAATTCATCTTGTTTCGCTTGGAGCACCCGAGCGAGGTTCACCCAATGCGGGTCGCTCTCGGCGAGATAGAGCGAGAGGAGCGCCTCGATAAAAAACGCATAATCATCGAGCGTCCCCTCAATCGCCCCCTCGCCGTCACGATAGCGGTGCAGGAGGATATCCCCCCGCACGAGATGTGACTCGATGAATTGCGCTGCTTTTTTCGCCCGCTCGATATAGCGGGGCTCTGCGAACACGATCCCGGCGCGAGCAAAGGCGGTAATCATCATCCCATTCCAGGAGGTCAGGACCTTATCGTCGAGATGGGGGCGGGGTCGGGTATTTCGGAGCGCGCGTAATTTTTCCCGAAGAGCTCTCCCCCTCTCGGAATCACGTTCGCTCCAAACCACCTCCCGCGGGACGTTGAGGATCGTGGTGCCGTGCTCGAAGTTGCCGGTATCGCTCACGCCGAGCACCCGCTCAGCGAGGGCGTACTCATCCTCAGAGAGGTGGGCCTTAAGCTCGTGTGGTGAGAATATGTAGAACTCTCCCTCTTTACCCACCTCACCCGCATCTTCCGCCGAATAGAATCCCCCTTCCGGGGAACTGAGTACCGTGCCGACATATTCCAAGATCTCAGCGACGATTACCCGATACTCCGGTTTTTTGGCTGCCTGAAACGCTTCGAGGTAGGTCACCGCAAGGAGCGCGTTATCGTAAAGCATCTTCTCAAAATGGGGTACGATCCATCGCGCGTCGGTCGCATATCGAGAGAACCCACCCCCAAGATGATCGTAGATACCACCCCGCATCATCCGGTCGAGGGTAGTCTCCACCATCGCGAGAGATTCCCCCCGTCCCGAGCGGTGATGATCGCGGAGCAAAAATCGAAGCTGCTGCGATGGAGGAAATTTCGGCGCACCACCGAATCCCCCATCACTATCGTCGAAGCTCTCCTCGAATCGCTGTACCGCACGCTCGAATATATCGAGCGATAGAGGGAACTCCCCCTCAGCAGGGGGCACTACCCGCTCCGCAAGTGCGGCAGTGATACCGTCAGCGGCACCTCTAA
>JBJOHD010000230.1:0-15083 GCA_046047875.1 Pseudomonadota bacterium
CCAGCCTTCCCAGCGCCTCCATCTTCTGGCTCTGGCGGAGCTGCATCTCAAGAGCGCTGCGCCGCTCCATCTCGTCCTTCATCGCAAGACTTTTTGCTTCGAGCGCCTGCGCCGTAGAACGGAGTTGCTCGGTAAGCGCCCGCATATCCTCAAGGTTCGTCCACTGCGTCTGAAGGAGCACGAGAAAATCACCCCGCGGATCGTGGGGTGGAAAGTCGTTTATCTCAAGTCCCAGCTCGCCCAGCTGGGCGAGCCTCGTGATCCACGGGCCACCGATAAAGAGAAGAATCGGCTCTCCCGCTTCGCCTTCGTGGGTTACGAACTGCCCACGGAGCGTTAGCCCGGGGTGCTCGATCGAATCGAGAACGAAGATATCGCGGGAGTGAGAGACGATCGCTTGGAACGAGGGCTCGACCATCGGCCGAGAGAGCCGAAAGGCGCGCTTGAGCGGGACACCGACGGTGCACTCCGGACATACAGCGGCGAGCTTCGGAGCTACTCGCGCTAGATGCAGGTCGCCGCTCAACTCAAAGCAAAAGGGAAACAGCTCCTCGATAAGCTCTATTTTAAAGCTTGTTGACATCGTCTCTCCTAGGCGGCTCTTTCGTGCCCTCCCGCTTCGCTCCAGGAGATTCGAATGACCTCGTGGGGCCGGGGACCCACCGTGACGCTCTCGTGGTCGAAGGAGAGGTTCAACTGGAAGCGCTCACCTAAGCCCATCAGGATTCCGATCACGAGGGGCGCGAGTCCCTCACGAATCGAGTAGTAATGTAACGTAAGGTGGTGTGGCCCCTCGTCGGAGACCGAGAAACTGGGGGGCTGAAGATGCGGAAACGAGAGTTTTACCCGACTATGGAGCTGGTCGAGGTTCTTTACAAACTCCCCGAGGGTCCGACCCGCGCTGTCCATGAGATCGCCGTAGCCCGCCTTGGCAGTATAGAGGGTCCAGTACTTACCGAACTCTTTCAGGATATCCTCAGCCGGGATATTGAGCTCAACGGTAGCCGCGGCAACGAGATCGAACGTCGACTTATCAGGATACTGCTCCATCGATAAAAAAGGCTCATCGGGGAGCCCCGCCCTGGTTCTTATCCGATGCCAGGCGTCTATACCGAACCGCTCGGAAACGAGCCCGAATACAGCTTTGTTGATTAGTCCGTACATAGCCCTAACACTACTCCTAAACGATCCCCCTTTCTACGGCATTATCGATGGGGGTCACTGTAAACCCGTCAATGAAGTGGGAGCCGAACGCTCCTCCCCCCAAATCACCCGAAAAACGGTGTAATCCCCCTCCGTAGAGGGTTGCGGATCCTCTTCGATGACGAAACGATGCCCAAAACGGGTGCCCAGCCCCTCGAGAATCCCGAACGCGAGTGGGGTTAGCCCAACGCGCTTTGAGCGGTAGTGGACGTGAAGCGATTTCGGGGTGATATCGGTTACGGTGATAACCGGGGGAATGAGGTGGGGCAGGCTCAGCTGCATTCGGGTGTGGAGATTATTGAGCCCTCCAAGAAACTCCGCAACTGAATCGCCCGCGGAACGAAGCAGTTCACCGTACCCGACCTCCGCCGTAAAAAGCATCCAGTGGCGGCCAAAGGCGCGAAGAATCTCGACCGAACCTATGCCGAGGCGTTGAGACGCGGCAGCAACGAGCCGCACTGTGAACTCATCGGGATACCGTTCCATAGCTACAAATGGCTCGTCAGGGACCTCCGCAAGGTGGAGAATCTCCCGCCACCGATCCTCGCCGTAATCACGTACGACGAGGTCCCGTATCGCTTGATTGATCAACCCAAACACCCCGCGATCTTACTACCTTCAGGCGATGTCTCAAATAGGACTTTCACCCCAGCGCAGGTGCTGCATTTTAGGGCGATCTACCGGTTGATCGAGCGACTCCTTTAGGCTAGGCTCCAGCGAACCTTTAAGTGTGGGCCGGTGAGTCCAAAAAGGTGAATAATTCTACCCCTGTGGCTGAAGCGCCCCGCGAGGCGTTCGCCGCCTCGGCACTCACCCGACAACTCCACACTAGGTTTATTTTAGCGGACGTTTAAACCGTTCTCGTTCGGACGTGCCGCTGCGGCTCGACTTGAATGAGCGGAGGAGGGAGTGGGTCATGGGCGATGGGATGAATTCCGGCGCAGCGAAGTCGGTGCCGAAGCACTGGAAAAAAGTTCTCGACGGAGACACGATTTCGCGGAGCATCTCCCGAATCAGTTACGAGATCCTTGAACGCAACCGCGATCTCAGCCGCCTCGCGGTAGTGGGGATTCGGAGTGCGGGGGAATACCTAGCGCTCCGCATCCATCAAAGGCTCCAGGAGATCGAGAAACGCGATATCTCCTTCGGCGTCATCGACATTACCCTTTATCGAGACGACCTCTCGAATTCGAAAGCGCAGCCCACCCTCAAGGGAACAGATCTTCCGTTCTCGATATCGGGGTCGAGAATAGTACTCGTTGACGACGTCTTCTACACGGGGAGAACCGTTCGAGCGGCGCTCGATGCGATCATCGACTTTGGTCGCCCGGCGTGTGTTGAGCTTGCGGTTCTCGCTGACAGAGGTCATCGGGAGCTCCCAATCCGTCCCGATTACGTTGGAAAGAACCTTCCGACCTCCAAGAATGAATTCGTGAAGGTGCGCCTCGCTGAGCAGGGATTTGTCGATGGGGTCTATCTGGTGTCGCCGGAAGACACCAAGACCGCCGAGGAGGCTTCGTGATGTCGAAGCACCTCCTTGGAATCGAAGGGCTCTCTCGAGACGAGCTCTACCGCTACCTCGATAACGCTGCGAGCTTCTGCGAGGTTTCAGAACGGGATATAAAAAAGGTTCCGGCGCTGCGCGGAAAAACTATCGTTAACCTTTTTCTTGAGCCGAGCACCCGTACGAGGACCAGTTTTGAGATAGCCGGTAAGCGTCTCTCGGCGGATACGGTGAACGTGGGTGCATCGGACAGCTCTGTAACGAAGGGAGAAACCCTCCTCGACACAGCGAGAACCCTCGAAGCGATGCGCCCCGATATCATCGTGGTGCGCCATAAAGAGAGTGGGGCGCCCCAGTTTCTCGCACGGCACCTGACCGGCACCTCGGTGGTGAACGCTGGGGATGGAATGCATGAACATCCCACCCAAGCGCTCCTCGACCTCCTGACGCTCCGCCAACGGTTTGCGCGGCGGAAGCACGGAATCGAGCAGCTCAAAGTGGCGATAGTCGGCGATGTGCGTCATTCCCGTGTGGCGCGCAGCAATATCTGGGCGCATAAGCTGCTCGGTAACGAGGTCACCCTCGTCGGTCCTCCGACCCTCGTCCCGAGTGAACTGCGAAGCGCCTTCGGAGGTGGTGTCAAGGTCGACTACGATCTACGGCGGGGAGTTCAAAGTGCGGACGTCGTGATGTGCCTGAGGCTGCAGCTTGAGCGTCAATCGGAGCATTATATCCCGTCGCTGGAGGAGTACAGCCGGGAGTACGGAGTAAACGAGCCACTTCTGCGGGAGTGCGCCCCCGACTCGGTGGTGCTCCACCCCGGGCCCGCAAATCGGGGCACTGAAATTTCGAGCGAGGTTATGGATGGTCCGCGCTCCCTCGTCACCGCTCAGGTGGCGAACGGCGTGGCCACCCGGATGGCGGTTCTTTTTCTGCTCGCTACAGCGGTTGAGGAAAGATCGGCGGTACGCCACGAGGAGGCGGCATGAAGTTAATTTCGAACGGCACAGTGATAGATCCGGCGAGCGGGACGGTGGGGGAGTTTGACGTCATCGTCGATCAGGGGGTGATACACGATGTGGTGCCGCGTGGGCAGGCTCGTGGAGGAACGTTCATCGAGACCCTCGACGCATCGGGACGGTGGATTGTTCCCGGTTTTATCGATCTTCATGTACATCTCCGTGAGCCAGGGTTTGAATGGAAAGAGACCGTTCGAAGCGGCACCGAAGCCGCAGTGCTCGGGGGATATACAACGGTGTGCTGTATGCCGAATACCCAGCCCCGAAACGACCACGGCGAGGTGACCCGTTACATCCTCGACAAGGCGGCCGCAGCCGGTCTCGCGCGGGTGCTCCCGATCGGAGCGGTCACGAAGGAGCTTAAAGGAGAAGAGATGGCGCCGCTGACCGAGCTGCGCAACGCGGGGTGCATCGCATTCTCGGATGACGGTGAGCCGATTCACAACGCCGGATTGATGCGCCGAGCGCTTGAATGGTGTCTCGCGTTAGACGCCACTATCAGCTGTCACGAGGAGGATAAGTCCCTCTCCTGCGGAGGCTGCATGAACGAGTCGGCGCTATCCACACGGATGGGGCTCCGCGGTATGCCGAAGGTGGCGGAGGATGTTATGGTCGCCCGGGATATCGAACTCGCCCGAGCGACCGGAGGAAAGGTGCACATCTGTCACGTTTCCACCGCCCGGAGCGTTGAACTTATTCGGCGTGCGAAGAACGACGGGATTCGGATTACGGCCGAGGTGACCCCGCACCACCTCGTTCTCACCGAAGAGGCGGTAGGAGAGTACGATACAGCTGCGAAGATGAGCCCGCCGCTGCGCGAACAGGCTGACGTCGAGGCGCTCAGGCTTGGGATTAAAGATGGCACGATCGATGCCATCGCGAGCGACCACGCGCCGCACGAAAACGATTCCAAACGGGTTGAGTTTTCGAAGGCATCTTTTGGGATTCTCGGGCTCCAAACGAGCCTATCGCTCGTAATTGGTCTTGTGCGCGAGGGGGTAATCTCACGTGAGCGAGCGGTCGATCTTTGCGCGACCGGTCCAGCGCGCTCCTTCGGCATCGAGGGTGGCAACTTGAAGCGGGGTAGTCGCGCCGACATCACGCTCATAGACCCTGAGAGACGGTGGAGATTCGGCAAAGAGGAGATCCGTTCGCTGAGCACGAACACCCCGTTTTTAGGGATGGAGATGCTCGGAGCAGCGACCGATGTTCTGGTTGACGGACGCACGGTGCTGAGCGGTGGTGTAATTAAGCTCGACAGGTAAGGAAAAGAGGATATGCGCAACGACAATCTTCGTCCAGCGGTTTTGGCGCTTGCTGACGGTACGATCTTTCACGGGTCGGGCTTCGGTCGTAATCGTGGAGTTGATCAGGCGGTGGTGGGTGAGGTCGTTTTTAATACCTCGATGTTCGGCTATCAGGAGATCCTGACCGACCCAAGTTACGCCGGTCAGATCATGTGTTTTACCTGCCCCCACATCGGCAACGTCGGGTGCAACGATGAGGATATTGAGAGCGCTCAGGTGCATACTGAGGGGGTCGTCGTACGGAGCGTCAGCTCGGTTGTGTCAAATTTTCGGGCCCAGCGCAGCTTTGCTGAGTACCTCGATCGGGCGGGTATTATGGGGCTCTCGGGGATCGATACCCGGGAGGTCGTTGCACACCTTCGCGATCACGGCGCGCAGATGGGGGCGATGGCGAGTGGGGATAACATTAACACCTCGGACCTTATCGACCGGGCACGGGCAGCCGGTTCTATGGAGGGAAGAGACTACGTCGCCTCGGTCAGCTGCCGGTCCCCGTACACCTGGAACGAGCTCCCTTGGGCGCTGGGCCGCTCGCACCAGAAGGTGGCGGAGGAGCGGCTGTTCTCCCGTCCCCACGTGGTCGCTGTGGACTGCGGGATAAAACATAACATCCTGCGAATCCTCGTGGAGACCGGCTTCCGGGTCACCGTCGTTCCGGCGACGTCGAGCGGCGCTGACATTCTTGCGCTGCGCCCCGACGGGGTGTTTCTCTCAAATGGGCCGGGGGATCCAGCCACCCTCGGGTATATAGTCGGTGCGGTAAAAGAGGTTCTCGGAAAAGTGCCGATCTTCGGGATCTGCCTCGGTCATCAGATTCTTGGGCAAGTCGCGGGAGGAAAAACGTACAAGCTTAAGTTCGGTCACCGGGGGGGCAACCATCCGGTACGGGATGAGACGACGGGAAAGGTCGAGATTACGGTGCAGAACCACGGGTTCGCAGTGGATCCGAAGACGCTTCCGCGCGACGTTCGGATCACCCACGTGAACCTCAACGATCAAACCGTCGAGGGACTTGAGCTCCCCGCAGCACGGGCGTTCAGCGTCCAGTACCACCCCGAGGCCTCGCCGGGACCCCACGATTCGAAGTACCTCTTTCGACGTTTCTTCGAAAACGTTGTTGATTACAAAGGTTAAGACAAGCTTAGAGTGACGTGTGAGCGATTATGCCGAAAAGAACCGACATTAAATCGATACTCCTGATCGGGTCCGGTCCGATAGTAATCGGACAAGCGTGTGAGTTCGACTACTCCGGAACGCAGGCGATCAAGGCGTTAAAGGAGGAAGGTTATAAAGTCATCCTCGTCAACTCCAATCCCGCGACGATCATGACCGATCCGGAGTTCGCCGATCGCACCTACGTCGAGCCGATTACCCCGGAGTTCGTCGAAGAGGTGATAAGGCGGGAGCGGCCCGACGCGGTCCTCCCCACGATGGGGGGACAGACCGCGCTGAACGTGGCGCTCGAACTCGACGCGCGAGGTGTCTTTAAGCGGTACGGGTGTGAGCTCATCGGAGCAAAGATCGAATCGATTAAAACCGCTGAAGATCGCGAGCTCTTCCGTCGGGCGATGGATGAGATAGGGCTTGATTCCGCGAGAAGCGCCCTCGTTCACTCAATCGAGGAGGCGGAGGTTGCCGCAGCAGCGATCGGCTATCCCTTCATTTTACGCCCGTCACGAACCCTCGGTGGGTCCGGAGGGGGTGTCGTACACGACCCCTCCGAGCTACGGCCGAAGATCGCTCACGCGCTCACCTGTAGTCCGAACCGTGAGGTGCTCGTTGAGGAGTCGCTCATCGGGTGGAAGGAGATAGAGCTCGAAGTAATGCGCGACTTGAAAGACAACGTGGTCATCGTCTGTCCGATCGAAAACTTCGATCCGATGGGGGTGCATACCGGCGACTCGATCACCGTGGCGCCGATTCAAACACTCACCGACAAGGAATATCAGCTCCTCCGCGATGCCGCGATTAAAGTGATGCGCCGGATCGGGGTCGATACCGGTGGTTCCAACGTTCAGTTCTCAATAAACCCGAAGGATGGGCGAATCATCGTTATCGAGATGAATCCCCGTGTATCCCGGAGCTCCGCACTCGCCTCCAAGGCCACGGGCTTCCCGATCGCGAAGATCGCCGCGAAATTGGCGGTGGGATATCTCCTTGACGAGATCGCGAACGATATCACTCAGGAGACACCGGCGTGTTTTGAGCCGTCCATCGACTACGTGGTCGTAAAGATACCCCGCTTCAATTTCGAGAAGTTTCCGCTCGCCGACAACACACTCGGCACTCAGATGAAATCGGTCGGAGAGGTGCTCTCCTTTGGGCGAACCTTCAAAGAGGCACTCCAAAAGGCGGTGGCGTCGATGGAGCTCGACTCGGCGGGATTCGATCGCCACGCGCTCGTGCGGGATCTCGGTCGCGGGGAGATCTTTGAGGCGTGTAAACGTCCGAGTCCCCACCGATTATGGATCGTAGCTGAGGCGCTGCGAGCAGGGCACACCGCTGAGGCACTTTCGAAGGCAACAGGGATCGATCTTTGGTTCCTGACGGAGATGAGTGAGCTTATTGCCACGGAGCGAGAGCTCGAAGGTAAGGGAGTTAAGGAGCTCTCAGCCGACACCGTGCGCGAACTGAAGCGGGATGGGTTTACCGACGCCCGACTCGCTGCCCTCCTTAAGTGCCCCGAGGCGGAGGTGCGGGCTCGCCGCTTGGCGCTCGACATTCAGCCATCGTTTAAGTCGGTTGACACATGCGCAGCTGAATTCGTTGCGCAAACACCGTACCTCTATTCGACGTTCGATCGAGGCACCGAGGCCCCACCGACCGATCGGCGCAAGGTTATAATCCTCGGCTCCGGTCCGAACCGGATAGGGCAGGGGATCGAATTCGACTACTGCTGTGTTCACGCGGTCCTCGCGCTCAGGGACGACGGTTTCGAGGCGATTATGGTGAACTGCAATCCGGAGACGGTGTCGACCGACTACGACATCAGCGACCGGCTGTACTTCGAGCCGCTCACACTCGAATCGGTGCTTTCGATCGTCGAGCGTGAGAAGCCGTTCGGTGTCATCGTTCAATTCGGTGGGCAGACCCCCTTAAAGCTTGCTAACGAGCTGCGTCGGGCGGGGGTGCCGATCATCGGTACATCGGTTGAGTCGATCGATATCGCCGAAGACCGAGAGCGATTCTCCGAGCTCGTGACGAAGCTCGGATTGCGCCAGCCAAACTTTGCGACTGCCCGCTCAGCAGCTGAGGCGTTCGAGGCGGCGAAGCGCATCGGGTTCCCGCTGATGGTCCGCCCCTCGTTCGTGCTCGGCGGCCGGGCGATGCGGGTGATCTACTCGACCGACGACCTCGCCGCTTACATGGCGGAGTGTGTTACCGTATCGAATCAGCGACCGGTGCTGCTCGATCGTTTCCTCGATAACGCCATCGAAGTTGATGTCGACACCGTCTCTGATGGACGTGAGGTAATCGTCGCTGGGGTTATGGAGCACATCGAACGGGCGGGGATTCATTCGGGAGACAGTTCGTGCTGCCTGCCCCCACAGACCCTTGCGCCGTCGATAATTGAAGAGATTAAAACGCAGGCGCGGACCCTCGCCGAAGCCCTGCGGGTGGTGGGCCTCATGAACGTGCAGTTCGCTGTCTCGCGGGAGGGCGAGGTGTACATCCTCGAGGTCAATCCGCGGGCTTCTCGTACGGTACCGTTCGTCAGCAAGGCGACCGGCATCCCGTGGGCAAAGGTTGCCGCACGGGTCATGGCGGGCAAGACCCTCAAAGAGCTCGGGATAAAGGAACCGCCGCGGACCGATTACGTGTCGGTGAAAGCGTGCGTATTCCCGTTCAGTAAGTTTCAGGGGGTGGATACGATCTTGGGCCCCGAAATGAAATCTACCGGTGAGGTGATGGGTCTCCACCGAACCTTCCCCGGAGCTTTTGCCAAGGCTCAGTACGCCTCGAACACGACCCTTCCGCGGAGCGGCAAGGCTTTTCTGAGTGTGTGTGAGAACGACAAACCGGAGTCGCTCGCACTCGCCCGGAAGCTCGTGGCACTCGGCTTCACCCTCGTCGCCACCGGAGGTACAGCGAAGTTTCTGGGTGCCGCGGGGATACCAGTGGAAACGGTTCGGAAAGTTCGGGAGGGCTCGCCCCACATCGTCGACGCGATTGGGCGCGGGGAGATCTCGCTGGTAATCAATACTCCGGAGGGCTCGGGGCCGTTCCTCGATTCGCGGTCGATTCGGCTCGTCGCGAACGAGCTTAAGGTGCCGACTTTTACCACGATCTCCGCAGCGTCCGCGGCGGTAGAGGCTATCGAGATCGTGCAAAACGGAGGATTGCTTGAAGTCCGCGCTCTCCAAGACTATCATGCCGACTCCTAACGAGCAGCCGCGGTAATATTTAAAGAGTAAAGGGAACGATGCGATGAAGCGACCGATCACCCCTCGGGGGTATAATGCGATGCGGGCAGAGCTGCAGAAGCTCAAAGCCATGCGTCCCGAACTTGCTCGTGCGATCGAGATAGCCCGTGGGCACGGGGATCTGTCTGAGAACGGGGATTACGACGCTGCCAAGGAGAAATCGGGCATGACCGAGGCGAAGATCCGTGACCTCGAAGCGAAGCTCTCGATGGCAGAGATAATTGACCCACGGAAGAATCAAAGTCCATCCAAAGTCGTGTTCGGCGTTTCCGTTCGAATTGAAGATCTCAATTCGGGGGAGGTTCGCTCCCTCGCGATCGTTGGCGCAGATGAATCCGACGTTGAGCGGGGGTGGATTTCGATCGAATCCCCTCTCGGTCGGGGTCTCATCGGCAAGGAGCAGGGGGATGTGGCGCGGCTGCAGCTTCCCGCAGGGGTTCGGGAGTATGAGATAACGGAGATCTTCATCGACTACACCGATGACGGTTCCGAAACTGAGTAAGTCCACATTGGAGTCAGATATGCGGAAGGTCTTTATCGTCGCCGCCACACGGAGTCCGATCGGAAATTTCGGTGGGACGTTATTGGGCACTTCTCCGGCGGAGCTCGGCCGGGCGATTGCAGTGGGTGCCCTTGAGAAGGTGCGTTATGGTGCTTCTCGTGGGTCGCTTGTCGACGAGGTTATCGTTGGCAACGTGCTTGGGGCCGGGCATGGGATGAACCTTGCACGACAGGTCGGAGTTAAGGCGGGGCTTCCGGTGACGGTGCCGGCGTACACCGTCAATAAGGTGTGCGGATCGGGCCTCAAGGCGGTGACGCTCGGAGCTCAAGCTATCGCCCTCGGGGATGCTGAAGCGGTTCTGGCGGGGGGAGTCGAGAGCATGTCGCAAGCCCCGTTCACCACGATTGGAGCGCGGTGGGGAGCTCGTTTGGGGCATCTCGCGCTGAACGATGCGATGATCAACGACGGGCTCACCGATGTCTTCCACGGTTGTCACATGGGGATAACCGCTGAGAATCTTGCGGAGCGTTTTCAGATTTCGCGACGGGAGCAGGATGAGTACGCGGCCGAGAGCCAGCGACGTGCGGCGAGTGCGATCGGGAACGGCTGGTTTCAGGATGAGATCACCCCGATCATGATCGAGCAGCGAGGCAAGGACCCCCTCCGTTTCGACGTAGATGAGTATGTACGGGGCTCGACGACCGTTGAGGGGCTCGGGAAGCTTAAACCTGCGTTCAAGAAGGACGGGAGCGTAACCGCCGGTAATGCGTCGGGAATTAACGACGGGGCGGCCTTCCTTGTTCTGATGTCGGAAGCGCGGGTAAAGGAGCTGGGGCTGGAGCCGCTTGCGGAGCTTGTTGGATGGGCATCCTCAGGGGTGGAGCCTGAAGTTATGGGGATCGGTCCGGTCGAGGCGGTGCGTACCGTGTGCCGAAAAACGGGAACCGACCTCGGGTCGATTGACCTCATCGAGGCAAATGAGGCGTTCGCAGTGCAAGCGCTCGCCGTCGCCCGCTCACTGGAGCTCCCGGTGGAGAGGACAAATATCTGCGGAGGCGCTATCGCTCTCGGGCACCCGATCGGGGCGAGCGGAGCACGGATACTCGTGACCCTCGTCCATCAGCTCCGTCGCGCCAAAAAGGAGTTGGGGCTCGCCACTCTTTGCGTCGGCGGGGGCCAGGGGATAGCAGCGGTGGTACGAGCCCTGTAGCACCAACAACCCTCGGGGAGGCGAGCAGCCTATGATCTCACCAAAGACGATCGAGGAGATCAAAGAGCGGGCGAACCTCATAGAGGTCATCGGGGAAAGTGTATCGCTCAAGCGGCAGGGGACAAACTATTCCGGGCTTTGCCCTTTTCACGCAGAGAAAACTCCGTCGTTTCATATACGCGATCACGGTCGATACTATCGGTGTTTCGGGTGTGGCGCTTCGGGGAACGTTATCTCGTTCGTAATGGAGACTCGGGGGCTCTCGTTTCCGGAAGCGGTCGAGGAGCTCGCCGCGCGCTTCGGTGTCGCAATTATTCGGGAGGGGCGAACCCGCTCAACTGAGGCGAACGCTGCCGGGACTCGGGAGGCCTTTTTTAGGGTTAATGCCCTCGCGCAGCGATTTTTCGCCGACCAGCTCGCCAATGCTGAACCCTCCGCGCGGCGATATCTTTCCGAGCGGGGACTCTCTCCGGAGACGATCGAGGAGTTCGGAATCGGATTTGGACCACGGGGTCGTACCGCGCTCGTGGACTTTCTCCGCGGGCACCGCGCACCCCTCGATGTGGCGATCGCAGCGGGGCTTCTCCGACGGAATGCTCGGGGTGAGCTCTACGATGGCTTTCGCGCCCGCCTCATCTTCCCAATCATGATGGATCGGAAGCATATCGCAGGCTTCGGTGGGCGGGTGATTCCGTCGCTCGTAGAGCCCGAGATCCTCAAGTCACTCCCAAAATATCTCAATTCGCCTGAGAACCCAGCGTATCAGAAAAACAAGATCCTCTACGGGCTCCCGCAGGCTCTGCACGCCATTCGTGACACCTCCGAACTCTACCTCGTTGAGGGATATATGGATGTGGTGGGACTCTCACAGGCGGGGCTGCGCAACGTTGTGGCGACGTGCGGCACCGCGGTCACAGAGAACCACGTGCGGCGACTTGGTCACCTCGTTACGCGGGTCATCGTGTTGTTTGACGGCGATTCAGCGGGTCGTTCCGCCGCGGCGAAAACCTTCCCTTTATTCCTTAACTCGGGACTCGACGCACACGCAGTATTTCTCCCCGAAGATGAGGATCCAGACACCATCGCCCGAGCACACGGTGAAGCGAGCGGAGGGTATCTCGGCTCCCTTGAGCGTATTTCGCTTCTCGATTGTTTTGTCCGGGGGATTATCCGGCGTTACGGCTCGGAGGATGTGCGCCAACTCGGCGCGGCGGCGAAGGGGAAAATTGCGGAAGAGGTGGCTGAGATCCTGGCGAAGGTGCGCAACGGGATTGAGCGGTCACAGCTTATCCAAGAGGCGTGCCTCCGACTGATGATAGATCCCGGTCAGTTCGGAGACATGGTCGATGCGGTCGGACGGTCAGGACGGAGCGAGCCCCGTATCCGTGTCGAGGTCGAGCCTGTCGAAAATCCCCCCCGTGGGGGGGAGGGCCAACCGCTTCGACGGATTGAGGATCTCCCCCGGGTGGACCAAGAGCTGGTCGGCTCCGTGATGGGACTGGTGCTTAAGCGCCAAGACGACCTTCTGACTCGTATCCTCCACGACGCCGAGATATGTCTCAATGTCGCCCCAACGACCCTTCGATTCATCCAGGGGCTCGGTGAGGTCCTGGAGCGAGCCGCTGGGGAGGAGGGCGCTAAAAAAGAGGGGTTAAAATCGCTGCTCAAAGAGTTCGGCGAAAGTTGGACCAGCCTATGGAAACGGTCATACCAGATGATCGACGACCCTGCGGTAGACTTTGCTCGAACGTTTGGAGAGTGTCGTCGGAGTATCATAAAAGGTAAGTTAAATCAGTCTATTAGGGATCTCGATCAGCTGATTTTGACTTGCTCAGATGAGGGGGAGAAGATAGCGCTGCTGCAGGAGAAGGTGGCTCTGACGAGGCGACTCGCGGGACCGCGGTGAGCCACCGTCCCTCGCTCGTCGTATCTTGTTTTTTTCTCAGTCATAACTATATTAAATTTCTGACTTTTCGTGGTTAAGGGTGTTCTCAGTGGTAGATAAAAAGCGGCCGAAGGCGAGACGAGCAAGTGCAAGGGCGATCCGGAGTGCATTGAAGCCCAAGGGGCGGGTGCGTCTTGTCAAGAGCCGTGTCAAGTCCCGCGCAAAGGCCGCACCGGAGCGCCGCGTTCGCCGCGTTGCGGAACGGCAAGCAGAGAAGGTGATCTCGAAGCGGCTTCAAGCGAAGTCTGCGCCGTTAGCGGCGGCCGGAAAATCTGCGCGGGTTCAGCTTCCCCTCGGCAAAGGCGCGGCATCGAAGAACGGTTCGGGTGACCAAGCTGAGACCCTTCCGCTCAAGCTCCGTAGGACAGATGCCGCAGCGAAAGATGGGGGCACCGCGGGAGTAGAGGCAGCCAAAGGTGACAAGCCGAAGAGCAAGGTAGACGACGAAAGCGAAGTAAGTCGGCTCATCGACCTCGGAAAGGAGAAAGGTTATCTCACCCTCGACGATCTCAACGAAGCGCTCTCCTCAGAGATGGTATCGGAGGATCAGATCGACGATGTCATCTCGATGTTCGGCGAGCACGACATCGATGTTATCGACCAGAGTCCGGAGAATTTCGACGAAGAGATGGATGCGGGCATCGCGCCGGCGCCCGCCGACGACTCTCTCGATGCGAGCTCGCTTGGTAAGAGCACTGATCCAGTACGGATGTACCTTCGGGAGATGGGAAACGTAAGCCTCCTTACCCGCGAGGGAGAGGTGGTCATAGCGAAGAAGATCGAGTCGGGCCAGAAAGCGGCGACCGAACAGGTTCTACTGCAGCCCCGATCCATGCAGTACGTCGTCGACCTCTTTGAGCAGGTAAAGAACGACCAGGTGCGGCTCCGGGACCTCTTTGAGGAGGAGGAAGCTGAGCAGCCGGACGGCGAAAGCGAGAAGGAGGAGGCCGAAGAGGCGCCCCCCGCTCGGGACGAGGATGGCGAATTCGAAGAGGGTGCCGAGCAGCCTGAGGCAAAGACCGTCAGCGAAGAGGAGGAGGCCCTCAAGAAGGCCTTCCTCAAGAAGGCGACCGTCTACAAGAAATCGATCCGCGAGACCAAACGGCTGTTTGATGAACTCTCCGCCGCACGAGCTGGAGGAAAGAAGAACGCCCCCGAACTTGAGCGGAAATACACCCGCATGTTGAGTGGCAACGCCGCGAAGATCGAGAAGCTGAACCTCAACGGGAAGCAGTACATCAAGATGGCGTCGTTGATAAAAGACATCTTCGACAACGCGCGGGCGCTCAATACCGAACTTGGCTATCTCGAGCGCAAGTACGGTCGTTCGCAGGGGGAGATATCGGTCAACAAGCTCGACCTCCTGTCCGATAACCAGCTCCAATTCAAGCGTGCGTGCCGACGACTGAAGATCAAGGCAACAGACGCGCGCGACCTCGCGAACGGACTGAAGGATGTCGATGTAAAAATTAAGGCGCTCGAGGAGCAGACCTTGATGGACATTAAGGGCTTCGAGAGCTCGGTTCGGGTGCTGAAAGACGGCGAGGTGCGGGCCTATGAGGCGAAGCGAGAGCTCGTTGAGGCGAACCTTCGGCTCGTCGTCTCAATCGCGAAGAAATATACCAACCGCGGACTGCAGTTTCTCGACCTCATTCAGGAGGGAAACATCGGCCTTATGAAGGCGGTCGACAAGTTTGAGTATCAGCGTGGGTATAAGTTCTCAACCTATGCCACGTGGTGGATTCGGCAGGCGATTACCCGAGCGATCGCTGACCAAGCCCGGATTATCCGTATCCCGGTGCATATGATCGAGACGATCAACAAGCTCGTCCGCACCTCGCGGTCACTCGTCCAGGAACTCGGTCGGGAGCCGACCCCGGAAGAGATCGCGGCCAAGATGGAGATTCCGATCGACAAGGTTCGAAAAGTTCTGAAGATCGCCAAGGAGCCGATCTCGCTTGAGACCCCG
>JBJOHD010000231.1:0-3693 GCA_046047875.1 Pseudomonadota bacterium
AGACGGGTGCCCGGAACCAGGAGTTCGAACGCATCAGCGCGGATCTCGATCGGCGCGTTAAAGCCGTACACCGGGTCACCCACCCCGGTATTACCCGCGAAGTCGAGCCCTTTGCGACTCGCCCCGTAAAACGCGATGAAGTCGTCCTGATCGATACCGTCACCCGATACCCCGAGCGCCCCAATAAGGGTCGTACCCCGATAGAGCGGCACCGAGCCGGGGAAGATCTGGAGGCCGTTACCCGCCGCCGCACCGAACACACCGGTGTTACCGCAGCTCGAGGGCGATCCGCCGCTTAACGCCGCAACGAGCCCCCCGAGGGCATAGTCGAGTTGGAGCCCGGTGTTAAAAGGACTCCACGACTCCCCCGCCCCCGTTCCGGGGAACGGTAAGGAGAGAGGTCCGTTTGAATTTCCGTTGATACCGTCGGTAAAGAACGGGCGCGCGAGGTTTCCCACACTCCGGTTCGCAAAGGCCCGTCCGTTCGAGAATGCGTCCCCACCGAGCAACCCTTGAGCTGCCGCCAGATAGCCTCCGAGCCCCGCCGCTGCGAGCTGCGCCGCGGCGTTCGGGCGGCTAAAGACCACAGCCGTTCGCGCCTTTTGGAGCGACACATCGATACCGAACACCGGGGCATCCTCGCTCCGAATAAAGCCGAGAGGGCGCCCGGTGTGATCGATCACCCAGATCGATACCCGCGCCGCGTCGTCGAGCGGACGACGAATCGCCGCCCGAGCACGAAACGCGGTGAGCAGCGCTGAGTTTAGAATCGCATCGACCTCGTTCCCTTTAAGCTCTGCACCCCCGAGACCGGTGCCGTTTTGGGGAGGGAAGCGGTTATTACCCCCGCCATCGACGAGGATCGCCGCCGCGAGACCGCCACGCACCGTCTTCGCCACCCCCGAGGAGGGGTCGCCGAAAACCGCACCGTCCCGCACCGCACCTGTGGTGAAACCACCGACCCGCACGAAACCCGCTGGATCAAGGGAGGCAACCGGAGCCGCAAGCGCCCCGAGGTCACCGTATCCGAGATCGGTGTACCGCAGCGCCTTACCACCGACGCTCATGTTACTCGCGGTGCGCTCCGAGGGAGCCTCGAATCCCCGCGAGGCGAGGAGCGCCACCCGTTCCTCCGGATCGTCATCGAAGTCGGTGATGACCCGATCGACCGTGTAGAGCGAGTCGAATTCAACACCGACGCCCCCAACGAGATCGCCGTTTTTATAGAGCGGGATGCCCCCGGGATCCGCCGAAAGTCCGAGGGGGAGCGGTCGGGGCCCCACCAAACCGCCTGCTCGGACACGCCCCGATCCCCCTGCGCCGGAGTTGTGAACCACAACGTCCCCGCACGGAAGCTGCGAGAACTGCACCCCGGAAAGCGGCCCACCCGGCTGATTCCGTTCTTGGGGATTGAAATTCTCCTGAATAATCTGGCTCGCGGTGCGGGTTGAAAAAGCGTTCCCCTGACTACTGAGATACGCCCCCGTACCAGCTTTCGAGATCGCGGCGAGGGCCGCTGGGACGGTGAGTCCCTCGAGCCCCCCCGCAGCCCCGATCTGACCATTGATGTTAGCGCCCTGGGGAGCACCCGCCATCTGATACACAGCGAGCACGTTCCCCACCCGGTCAACCACCGCGAAGGTCGCTGCGGTCCCGAGCGACTCCGCTCCCTGAACCCCGTTGGCGATGATCGTGCGCACATCATCGGCGGTGAGATTCAAGTTGGAGCACCCACCGGAACATCCGAAGTCAGCCCCGGTCGAACCTCCGCGTGAATCTCCTCCACCCCCTTCTCCGCCGCCACCACCGCCGCACCCAGCGACAATCGCTCCCACCAAGATAGCGGAGGAAATTTTAAGGCCTAGCGGAGACAAACATTTCATGGTGACTCGCTCGATAAGTTCCAAAAATTCCAGCTACGAACCCGTGCGGGGAGCCAACCTACTCCCGCGGCCGCGCAACTATATCCTCGATCGTGTGCTTCTTCCCGTGATCCATCAGGAGCGACTCGTGGTACGAGTGACACATGATACAGTCACTCCGCACCGTCGAGTTCCCGATTGAGGAGTGTATCCCACCGTCGCCGCTATGACAGCTACGACACGAATCGACCTTTGGCAATAAAACGTCGCTCGTTTTTGAGGATGTCCGGGCTCCTTCGTGGCAGCTCTCGCACTTAACCTCCTCGTGGGCCCCGTGGCTAAAGATAGCCTCCGGCATCCATACCTCGGGGATCTGGGGCTTTAAGACCTCATACCGACTCGCCCCCTCCTCCCGGAGTTGATCGTCGCTGACATCCTTGGTGGAAACCTCGTGACACAAATAACACGCCGTTTTGGTGAATAACATCCGCTCCGCCTTACGGCTCTCGTCCTCCACGAACGAACGGATGAAATCCTCGTCGACCTTCGGCTGCGCCTCCATGCTCGCCGCCCGACCTCCCGGCTTCGCCCGAATATTGAAGGTCTCCTGAATAGCGGTATCCTCCTTCGCTGCAAGGTAGAGCTTCGCGTACTCGGAGTAGAGGAAGCGGTATACGGTGTCGGGATCGCCGTGCGGAACTACGGTCCCGGGAAGCCGATCGTCGAACTCGAGGGAGTGGCACGAAGCGCAGTGCTTCTCCATATCGATCTTCTCGATCTGCCGAAAATTCGCCCCCATCCCGTGACAGTCGCGACACTGCAGCGTCACATCGCCATCCCTCCCGCGGAGGTTCTCCTGCAGGTGGAGCTCGTGATTGAGTTTGATGTTTGATCGGTCGATGAGCCGCGCCGTGTCGTCGAGCCGCACCCGCGGGGCGACCTCTCCCGGCTTCGCCTGGAGCGATACCATAAACTCGGAGTGTTTCTCCCAGCTCGGGATATCGGGGCGGGTGGTCTCGGGGAACACCCGCTTAATATCGGCGTGACACGAGGTACACAGCTTCGGCTGCTGCGCCACAAGGCCGGTATCGCCGTTATGCTCCATGTGACAGCTCGCGCACCGGAACTCCCCCACCTGAAGGTGTTTTTCAAAGACCCGCGCATGTGCGGTCATGTTGTGGCACGACTCACACTTTTTATCCTCAACCCGCGTAAATCCCCCGTCGTGACACGCTCCACAGCTTTGGGCGATCATATGGTGGTTATTCGAGATCGGCCCACTATTCCAAGAGCCCTTGGCGGTCGTTGTCCACGGATAGACGAAAAACACCACCGCGAAGACCCCCACCAAGATGAGGGACAAAAAGGTGAACGACGGGAGCCGATTCTTTAGTTGGAGCTTCTTGAGGGTCGCCTCAAGCGCCGCCTCCGCATCAACGACCGGCTTCGGCTCCACCTTCTCACGCAGGGTCCAAACCCCACCGTCATACTCCGCGGATAAGGTGATATCTCCGAGCCGGATCTGCCCCCCCGGGTTCACCTGGGCTCGCTTGATGAGCTGCCCATCAACCTGAACACCCCCTAACGAGTCGAGGTCCTCGATGTACAGCTCTTCGCCAACGAGCGCCACCTTTGCGTGGGTGAGCGAAACGAGTTTGCTATCGAGCCGTAGGTCACACCCACTACCCCGACCGAGGACGATCTCCCCCGACTCGTATTCGTGGACCCGCGCATCGCGGGTTCCATTGGCGCTGACCTCCTCGATAAGGTGACGAATCTTCACAGGCGCACCTTACCAGTACCAAAAGACCGAAAAGATATGGATCGCCAG
>JBJOHD010000232.1:0-11067 GCA_046047875.1 Pseudomonadota bacterium
GCTTCGCCGTGAAGCCCGGGAGCGGCTCGGGGAGTTCAACCTAACGCCGAACGCGGGAGACCCCGCGAGCTCCCTCTCTGGGGGGCAACTCCGACTCCTCGAGATAGCCCGTACCCTCGCCGGTGGAGCCGCGCTTCTGCTCCTCGACGAGCCGACCGCCGGTGTCTCTCCCCGGATGCGCGAGGGCATTATCGACGGGATAAAAAGGGTCCAAGCCGCAGGAAAAACAGTGCTCATCATCGAACACGACATTACGTTCATCGAGCGGTTCTGCTCACGGATCCTGGTGCTCAACGAGGGTCGGATCGAACTCGACGGAACCCCTGAGGCGATCCGCGCCGATGAGCGGCTGCAGAGTATCTACTTCGGGCGAGCCCCCACTCCCGGTAGATAAAGGGGATGAGCTCAAGATCTCCGGATCGCTGGACGGATAGTATCCGAGCTGAAAGGGCTCAGCGCCGCTCTTCGCTAGAAGGTCACGCGTGAGGCCAGGAGTTCCATGAGAAGTTTCGACTATACCGGAGCTCGCTCCTCATTCGGACAAGTAGAGCTATTGAAGATACCTATGAGAGCCTGGTTAGCTCGCCACCTCATGCGGTTACCCGATCGTGAGTCGGATTTCGATGGTATAATGAGGGCTACCTCCCCCCCTTTGGCGCTCAAATGCCCCCCAGAAGACTGCCAATGTTGCCCTGTGTAAGTGTCCATCTCGGTTTTATCGAGAGGCTCCCCTTAGTCCCTTCCCCGACGGATCGACTTTTGACTAACATTGAAGCTCTCCGTATCCTCAATCGAGGAAGAGACTTTCAAATTCAACATGGCACCAGAGCACTCTCGCCCATCCCACCAGTCCCCCGCGCCCTCTCTAGAGGGGTCGGACCCCGACCGACGAGAGTTTCTCGGCGCGGCGCTTCTCGGTTTAGCGATGCCCCCCTTAAGCCGCTTGGCGCAAGCGGGGGGGGAGCTCATCCGCTCCGTCGGTCCCGCCTCTCCCGGGGTTACTATCTCTCGCCCAACCCAAGAGCAGGGGATAATGATCGGTGACGTGGGAGATCGTGCTGCGGTGATCTGGTCCCGGAGCGATCGGCCAGCCCGAATGATGGTCGAATTCGCCACGAACTCAAAGTTTGAGAACAGCACCCTGGTGCAGGGGAGCACCGCGACCCCCTCAAGCGACCTCACCGCAAAGACAGTGCTCCGCGAACTCCCCGTTGGGGAGCGAATATTTGTCCGCGTCTCGTTCCGCGATCTTGCGGACCCCCGTAAAGAGAGCCTCCCGGTCGAGGGCCAATTTAACGTGCCCGCAGTTGAAGCGCGTGACGTGCGATTTCTGTGGTCGGGAGATACCGCCGGGCAAGGCTTTGGGATCAACCCTGAGTTTGGGGGTATGCGAATCTACGATACGATGCGGCGCTTTGAGCCGGACTTTTTCATCCATTGTGGCGACTCGGTGTACGCCGATGTCCCGATTCTCCCTGAGATTAAACTTGAGGATGGCTCGATTTGGCGAAACGTCACTACCCCAGAGAAGCTCGTTGTAGCCCAATCTCTCGAAGAATTCAGGGGAAACTATCGGTATAATCTCCAGGATGAACATGTACGCCGATTCAACGCTGCGGTACCGCTCTATTCCACGTGGGATGACCACGAGGTTTACAACAACTGGGCCCCGGGGGGAACGCTATCCGATCCCCGCTATTCGGAGCGAAGCGCCGACCTTCTTGCTGCTCGAGGAAAAAAGGCGTTCTTCGAATACACGCCGATAGCTTCTACCGTGGAATCGACCGAACGAATCTATCGCTCCTTTCGATACGGGCCAGCTCTTGAGATCTTTCGTCTCGACGAGCGGAGTTATCGAGGGGCGAATACCCCCGGGCGGGAGAGCGATACCACACCCACGCCGTGGCTCGGGGAGTCGCAGAGCCGCTGGCTCAAGGAGTCGTTGCGGGATAGTACCGCCACCTGGAAGATCATCGTCAGCGATATGCCGCTGGGGCTCATCGTGCCTGACGGCAAAAACGTAGACGCTGCGGCGAACGGCGATGGCCCACCAACGGGACGGGAGCGGGAGGTTGCCGATATCCTCGGTTATCTAAAGGCGGTTGGGGTCAAGAACGTCATTTGGCTCACCGCTGATGTGCACTACGCCGCCGCTCATTTTTACGACCCGGAGCGGGCGCAGTTTAAAAACTTCGATAGTTTTTGGGAGTTCGTGGGCGGCCCCCTCCACGCTGGAACGTTTGGTCCTAATAAGCTGGACGATACGTTTGGTCCGGAGGCCAAGTTCGTAAGCGTTCCAGAGGGATTGAAACCGAATCGACCCCCAACGGAAGGTCTCCAGTTTTTTGGTCAGGTAAAACTCGACGGGGAGACTGAGGCGTTGACGGTCTCGCTCCACAACCTGGTTGGAGCTAAGCTGTACTCAGTCGAACTAATTCCAGAGAAAAAATAACGGAGGGAGTTCTCCGGTCCACTCCTCCTTGAGAGCGCACGGGGAGACGACTAAGCCTCCGAGCCCGGTAGTCCTCAAGAGATCCTCCATCCGAGTTTAGCGGTGCAGGTCCTCGTACTGAATATGGAGCGCTTCAATCGCTCTTCGCGCTTTTTTATCGAGCCCTCTTTCACCGAGCCGTCGCCAGCTGAGCGGTTTACGGAGTTCGCCAAGCTCCGCTTGATCATCCGAGATATCGAGACACCGCTTCAGAAGCGGGTGCTCGTTCTCTCCACCCACCAAAGAAGCCATCAACCGCCTGTTAGCCACCTCCACATCAACGATTGCGAATCCGGCACCCGGGGAGGCTACTCGTTCTCTTCCCCGTTCGAGGCAAAGAAGGATATCGATCTCGATCGCAAGCTCCAGTGAGGAGCTCCCCACCGGAAATCCATAGCGCGCTTTGGTAAGCGTCCATCCGTCACAGAATGAATGCAATCGATCGAACGTCGCAAGATCGATTGCGAGCGAGATCTCCTCCCGTTCGGTCGGAAGATGATCCTCGTTCTTCACCTTTATGACGAGGTCATACGAATACTCACCGGAGCTCCGGCTATACGTTTCCCTTATCCTAAGCTGAGTGACCACACTCTCTTGGTCGAGCACGGTGCCGTACCGGGATAGCCCGAGGAACACGAGCCCCACCTCGCCAGCCTCGCGCGAGAGGTAGCTCTGCCTGATTATCTTATGGTCAAGCTCAGAGAGATCAACAACCTCACCGAGCCGCGCCACCGGAATAAAGTAACGCCGCTCACTTTCTCGCCCGATCTGAATCCGGAGCCCCTCCTCCCGCGCGGGTAAAGACGCCGCAAAGAGGGGGGGATCATCACGGCTCGCGTTACGGATGATCTCTATTTTATCTCCGTTCATCGAATACCCCGCTCGCAGTGGCTAACCTAGTAGACGCTCATACGCGAGTACGATGAGGGGGTAATGGAAAGCGATGCATTAGAGTTTCGTTAATCGAGGTAGGGCCGACCTCTTACCCAGGCAGCAATTAAAACGCGGTATTAACGGGTCTAAAGGGGCTGAGCCTCCTATCCCCGTAAGAGCTGCAACGCGAGCTGCGGTGAAAGATTCGCCTGGGCGGCCACCGCCGCACCCGCCTCCCGTAGGACCCTCGCCCGTACCACCTCGCCGCTTTCAGCCGCCACATCGACATCTCGAATCCGTGAGGCGGCAGCTACCGTAACACCTTGAGTCGCAGAGAGATTTCCTAACGCCGCCGTCAAACGGCTCTGCATCGCCCCGATGATACCCCGTTGATTTGAGAGATTCGTGATCTGACGATCGAATCGACCGAGTGCTTGCCGAGCATCCCCGATATTTTTTAGCGAGAACGGCTCCAACGCCCCATTTCCCGAAATTGTAGCGGAACGAAATGTCGTTAAAAGAGATTCGGCCGAGTCACTCCCAACGATATCGGGAACACCATCCCCATCGAAGTCCCCACTCGCTACCGCCGCTACGTTGTCTGCTCCTGCGTTGAAACTCGCTCCAACCGAGAAACTACCACCACCACTACCGTAAAAAGCAAAGATCCGTCCACTTCCCCCACCTGCCCCTCCTGAGACGAGATCGAGTCTCCCATCACCATTCAGGTCTTGTATCACCAGCGAAGTTGGACCGAACGAAGACAGAGACAGTACCCCGGTGACTGGGGAACTTAACCCTCCGCTAGCTCCTGCTGAATACGCGAAGCCCTGGTCACCTAAGCCCACAAGATCATCGATGCCGTCGCCATTAAAATCACCAGCAACGAGCTTCGTGGCGTACACCCCGGAGACCGCAAGAGTGGAAGCCGCTCCGAAGCTCCCGTTACCCGCTCCGGAGCGATAAACCAGAGAGGCTCCAAAACCGCCCCCCCCAAGATCGAGTCGACCGTCACCGTTAAAATCTCCAAGCGCGATATCGGGAATAGAGGGAGAGACGCCGAGGCTAAAGCTCGTGGCTGAACCGAAAGCGCCCGAGCCGGAGCCGAGGCGCGAAGAGACGGTGTTACCTGAATCAGCGGCAACGACATCTAGATACCCATCTCCATTCAAATCACCGAGCTCGATATCGCTGATTGCTGCAAGACCGCCATCGGTGACACCGCTATCTACCCCAAGCCCACCCGCTCCATCCCCGAGGAGAACGCTGACCCGACCGTCCCCTCCCGATGAGCCGCCCGCTACGATATCGAGCCGACCATCGTTGTTCAAATCGCCGACCCTCACTACAGTGAGGCTATCGGCACCGGTCGAGTACACACGGGACTCCCCTAACGAACCGTCCGCTCTTAGAAGGAATACGTTTATGTTCCCCCCTTCAACACCCACGACATCGGGGGTGCCATCACCGTTTAAATCCCCAACCGCGATGGCGGCGTTCTGGTTGGCGTCGCTCAAAAGCGTTTGAGTGGAATAGGAGCCCGCACCCAAAGCTCCTCCGACGCTCGCTACGATAGCGCCCTCACTTCCAAAACCAAGTTGGAGGGAGAGACCGGTGCCGAGCGAACCATCAAGGAGATTCCGCCCGTTAAACGAGGTGCTCTGGGTTACTCGGAGGTACTCCTCCGCAAGCGCCTGCGCCTCGGTGTCGAGGGCGCGCCGTTGGTCGTTGGAGTAGCTCCCGGTGCTCGCCTGATTCGCCAGCTCCCTAATCCGCGTCGTAATAGTGATGAGGCTCTCGACCGCGGAGTCCGCTATCGTGAGAGCGCTCACTCCGTCGTTTACATTCCGTATCGCTTGAGAAAAAACTCGCGACCTTAGCCCGAGGGACTCGGCGATCGCTAGGCCAGCGGCATCGTCGCTCGCTCGATTTATCCGCAGTCCGGTCGATAACCTTTCAAGAGACCGCGTAAGGATAGAGCTCGACCGATCGAGCTGTCTGAGGGCTCGAAGGGAATCGACCGTACTACCTAACTTCACCGCCACGAGGCGATCATCCGTGATCTATACAACTATCCACGAATCACCCATTCTGAATCGCTTCAAAGAGAACGGGGGCATAGCTATAGTCGGTTAAGGCGGCACGTAACTGAAGGACCCTGTTGGAACAACCCTTCAAGAAAGTGGAACTCCGACCCGGAGCACGGGGGAGCATACCTAATCTGAGTGGGATAATCCTAATATCTCTTACATAAATCATACGAAATTTACCGAGATCTGACGTGAGGGGTGCTTGTCTCTCGGATATCTTCGGCGCAGTCAAACTCTCCTGGAAGGTATGCTCACTCAACCCCACCTCCGCCCAGTCAATCAACCTCCGCTCGATACCCCCTCCCTCGATCTCTCTCACTTCTCCTTCTCCCCACCCCCTTCGCGTATCCAGCCGCTACCCGAGCAACTTACCCTTGGAGATTTTCTCTCTACCTTCGAGCGTCTCGCCCATCCAACACGGCTCCAGCATCTCCTCGGGAACTCTGAGCGACTTAACGAGCTCGTACTCGCCGTGGACGATCGAACGACACCACAGCCCCTTACACTTCTGAGGCGTAACAACTCGCACCCAACGTGGGGAGACGTTTTACGACTCCCGGGAGGGGCACTCAATCGCTGGATAGCCGAGGTTGCTCAGCCGAACTGTGCGGAGCAGCATGACTTCATCGACGGTCTGCGCCTCCAAACCCGTGCGACCGAGATCTGTCGCTTGCATGCAGCTACGTGGAACGTCGGTGCGCTTCCCCCGATATTCGGGTCGGTGGCTTCCCCGCTTGCGCGCTCCAGCCCCGCTCGCTTCGCTGAGATTGGACGTCAACTCGCGCAGTCGCCGTACGACGTCGTTGCACTGCAGGAGCTCTGGGATAGCCCCTCAGCCGAGATACTGAAACACGCTCGGTTCCCGTTTATGGCGCCCAAGTGTTTCACTCCGGGACTCCTCGGAAAAAGTGGGCTCGCGATAATCTCTCGTCATCCGATCGTGAGCGTCGAAGAACGTCCATTTTCAAACCGCGTCGGCGTCGAGCGCTTTGTTCGTAAGGGGATGTTACGCGCGCTCATCGAGCTTGAAGACCAGCAACGTTGCTACGTGTATACCGCCCATGCACTCTCCCCTCCGGAGCCCGCTACCCGCCAGCTCCTTTCAGAGGAGCGGGCGTGCCGAGTTCGGATACGGCAATTCGACGAACTCGCTGCGTTCATGCGGTCCGGAGACCCGACGATTCCAACGATTGTGCTCGGAGATTTTAACTGTCAGAGCGGCGATAAGGACTACGCCCATCTAAGTTCGATACTACACAACGATATCGACCGTGAGCGATGGCGCTGGGATCCCTCGCCACGGCCCACGTTCGACATCGAAAAAAATCGCTGGGCGCGGGGATATCACGCTGTATCGGGGGCGCTCGATCATATCTGGGTTCCGTGTCGAAACAACGAGGATCTGGTGATTCACTCCAGTCGGGGGCAGATGACCCCGGATAGATCGGGGTACCACCTTTCAGATCACTATCTATTAGAGGCAAAAGTGACATGGTTCCACGGCGACAAATCCCGGGATAACACAACTGTATCCCGCAGCCCCTGTGATAGGTCGGTAGCCCCCTACCTTCCGGTTAATGCTCTCATTCAAGGAGCGATCCCCCGACCCCTCGTATGAATCTTCACCGAATCATCATCGCTACCGATTTTATAGCAACCGACAGAACTCCCCGAGGACGCGCACTCCACTCGCTCGTATCTGAGATTGAGCGTCGAGGATATGGAGTCACCCTGATCGATCCTACGCTCTTCCCTGCGAGGCGGAGACACCGCTTTATACCAGTGAATCTTTATCAGCGAATTCGAGATATCATCTCATCGAGCAGGCCTTCGACGATTCATATCGTAAGCTCGGGACCGATCGGGTTCTCCGTGCGCCGCTTTTGCATCGAATACGGATTGAGGTTCACCTCATCGCTCTACTTCCCCACCCTCATCGATTCCATCGCAACAGTGGGTATCACCGCGCGATTCAACAGCGCCTATCTGCGGTGGTTTCATCGGGCTTCAAGTAGGGTCTTAACCCTCTTTAAGTCACAGACCCTTGAGCTCCAGAGGCAAGGGATAATGTCGGCGTACTACGGGGGACTCGGTGTCGATACCACGATTTTTCATCCCCGACCAACGCGGCTTCAGGGGAGAGCTCCGATCCTACTCTGTGTCGGAGCTCTCGACTCATTCGGTTCGATAGATCCGTTTCTCGCGGTGCAGACTAAGGGTACAAAATACGTCGTAGGAGATGGTCGATTTCGATATGACCTCGCTCGCCGCTTTCCAACGGTTCATTTCCTCGGGGCTCAAGGTGGGACGACGCTCGCTGAGACCTACGCTGGGGCTGACCTCTTAGTCGTGCCTCGCCCCAACAGCGATGTCCCCGTCGTTTTACTTGAGGCGCTCGCCTCGGGGCTTCCGATAGCCGCACTGCCCTCGGCGGTCTCCGATGCATTTATCGTAAATTCTGACCTCGGATGTGTGAGCAGCGATCTCGAAAACGCGATCGAAGCTGCGACACGCTCCGGTTCCCCCGCAGCTTGCGTGGCTCAGGCGGCTCGATACACCTGGCGCACTGCGACAGACCGTATACTCTCTGCGCTCCAGCCAATCGCCCCATGGGCCGAGTGGGAGACACCCTATGATCGAGAGGGAGGATATTCCGCTCACGGTGATAGCCCCTCAGACAAGGAGATTTTACGATGCCCGTAGTTGGATTCAACGCATCCTGCATCGTCCCTCGGAAGGGGAGAGACAACTTCCGTATCTGGGGGCTGTGGCTTTTGCTATCTCTGAAAAGTTCCTCGTTCAGCGATACATCCGCTCTTTGCCCGGTCCCCATGATTACTTTTTAGGCTCAGTCAGACGATGCTTTCGAATCATGCGCCCACGATACTCACCCACAACGCTCTTTCGGAGCAGCTGCGGGAAAATCGACATGTCCCCGCGCTATCCCCCCGATGGTGGAGTGAGAATGCGGTGATATTATCGGCGGGTGTCGGAATGGGGCACCACCGAGCCGCCGAGGCTGTGGCCCGAGCGCTAGGGAACTCAAGCACCCTCGAAGGCCCACCGCTCCTCGATGTCCTTGACTTCATGTCGGCTATTCCCCGGCGGATCTATCGAGATGGCTACCTAAAACTTGCCCAACAAGCTCCCACCGCCCTCGGCAAACTCTATGAGATGAGCGACTCCCCCGACTCCACTGCGGGAGTGAGTCTGCGCTTCGATCGGGCCTTGGGAAGGAAGCTCGAGCGGCACCTTGAGCGCCTCAATCCAGCGGTCATCGTCTCGACTCATTTTTTAACGAGTAGGATAGTCGGAGCATTAAAAGAGGAGGGACGGATCACGAGTCGGCTCCTCCAGGTCGTCACCGACTTCGACGCGCACGCCTACTGGGCGGTAAAGCGTGCCGATCTTATCTGTGTGGCCGCTGAGCCGGCGCGCGACCGACTCGTTTCCCTCGGTATCGACCCCTCAAAGGTAGTCATCTCCGGTATTCCGCTCGACGCACGCTTTAGTAACCTCCCCACCCTCTACGAGGCGCGCGAGACTCTCGGACTCCGTCACGACATTCCTGTAGTGCTCGTGACCCTCGGGGGCTTTGGAGCGGCACCGTACGAGGATCTCTTTGAGGGTCTCGCAAAATCGAAGCTACCGAGCCAATTTGTCATCGTCTGCGGCCGCAACGAATCCGCAAAAAAACGGCTTGAGCGGAGGGTAAAGGAGCTTCCCCCTGAGAGAAGTGAGCGATTTCTAATCGAGGGATTTACGAGGGAAATGCCCACCTTTATGGCCGCGGCGAATCTCATCGTGGGAAAGCCAGGGGGGCTCACCGTCTCAGAGGCGCTCGCCGCGGGCAAGCCGCTCATTCTCATCAATCCGATACCCGGCCAAGAGGAACGTAACGCGGACTATCTTCTTGAACGGGGCGCGGGTGTCCGGTGTAGATATCTAGAACAACTTGGGGGGAAAGTGGATAGTATACTTGGAGCAACGGGAGAACTTGGGCGTCGCTCAGAAGCTGCGCACGCTATCGGTCGGGCTGGGGCTGCGCGCGCGATAGCCCAAAGAGCGCAGGTACTCGCACTCGATAGTCTTCTCGGAGAGAAGGGGACTCAACGGATGGCGCTTGGGCAACTCATCGAGGAGATTCGAACCCCTCGTCCACATCCAGGAACTATCATTTTTGACCTCGACCATACGATCCTCGAGGGCGATATCGGCGATGCGGTGTTCGCCGAACTGGATCGTCTCGGTAAGCTCAGAGAAATTCCACTTACTATGGACTCCGGAGAGCCGTTTCTCGAGGTCGTTACCGGAGAATCTCCGCTCGATCGCTACCATCGCGCTCTCCACCTTGCGGTGCTTTCGAACGAACCCCAGGCGATCCTCGCCTCAACCTACCGCTGGATGAGTGCGTCGTTAGCGGGTCTAAAGGTCGACGAGATCGAGCTCGCCACCCGTCGTGTTTGGGAGCGGGGGGCAATACCGCTCCGAGCTCAGGCGCTTGAGATCCTCAAGCACGGACTTGAGGGAGAACACTCGGTCGTTATCGTCTCAGCATCGAATCAGGTGATCGTATCTTGGGTCGTTGAAAACGTCCTCAACCCCCGTCTTGAGGAGCTTGGAGCATCCTCTCGAATCGCTCCGCGTGATGTCTGGGGGATGGATAACTACACGATCGACGGATCAAGCTGCCGCGAGATCGTCCTCGCTCGTCCCATTCATCGACCCACTCTTGTCGAGAGTATTAGGAGACCGTACTCGGCTTTCTCCGGGAAGGCCCAGCTCCTTCGCGCAGCGGGATACGAAAATATTCTTCTTGTGGCGGGGGACAGTCCGAACGACTTTGAGATGATGCGCCTCGCGGACCGAGCAGTCTGGGTACCCCGGCTAGACGCACCGCAACACACGATCGCGTTCCGTCGGGAGCTTGACTCCCATCCCCTCACCCGGTTCTATAGCCTTGAGCCCGCGGATGAGGCTTTGCCACTCGACCGCAAAGGGGGGAGCGGGGCGCTGAACTCTTAATAGAAACGCCAATAACGGATCTCACCGGTGTAGCAGCACCCACCCCACGAAGCACCGACGATCTCAGGCAATCCATCCCCCGATAGATCGGCAGCTCGAACTCCATGTAGACCAAACCCGAGCTCGACGTCGAATCGGCGCCAGCGCCTCCCGTTGTAATGGTTGATCCAAACCGCACTTTTAGAATTTATAAGCGCCGAGCCGGACACCACATCGAGATCCCCATCACGGTCGATATCGACCACATCGATGCCTGTCGGGCCATCGGAGCCGAACCCCGCACTATCGATCGGCTGCGGTTTCTCCCACCGCAGGCCGCGCGGGTCGACTCTACGAATCCATTGGATGGCCGGATAAATCGGGGTTAAGGGTTGGGTCAGACCGGCGGGATTCTGCTCAGAGAGGATCACCAGATCTTTGAGACCATCCCCATCGAGATCCCCAAAACGTGCTCCAAAGGCACCGTTCAGTGGAAGCCCCCCACCGATCTTGATCTGATTACTGAATTGTCCCCCACCGTCGTTTCTAAACCAGAAGTAATTGAGGCTCCCGACCCAATCCCACGGAGTCGCTCCGATGAGATCGTCA
>JBJOHD010000233.1:0-5225 GCA_046047875.1 Pseudomonadota bacterium
CGGCTGGAGGTGCGGCGGAGCGGTGCGGTGGTGGCGCGGGCGCAACTCGCGGAGGCGCAGAATCAATTCGCGCTCTATCAAAGTATCACCGACAAACGGGCGGTGAGCGCAGAGGAATTTAACAAGCGAAAGTACGCAGCCGAGACCGCTGCCGCCGCGGTGAAAGCCGCGGATGCGGAGGTGGTGGCGGCGGAGACCGAGCTGGAGCGCCACACCGTGCGGGCGCCGATCGATGGCGAGGTGATGCAGGTGCGGGTGCGGGTCGGGGAGTTTGCGCCTGCGCAGTCGACCGTTTCTCCGCTGATGCTCCTCGGTGATCTTACCACCCTCCATGTGCGGGTCGATATCGATGAGAACGACGCGTGGCGGGTCAAGAGCGGGGCCCGGGCGATGGGGTATATTCGGGGAAATATGAGCCTTGCGGCCCCCCTTACGTTCGTGCGCTTCGAGCCGTATGTCGTGCCGAAGCGTTCGCTTACCGGTGAGAGCTCTGAACGGGTTGATACGCGGGTTCTTCAGATTATCTTCGCCCTGGAGAGGAAGGCGATACCGGTGTTCGTCGGACAGCTTATGGATGTATTTATCGAGGCGTCCTCCTCGGCCGGGATGCGCGCGGAGCTCGCCGGGGAGGCTCAAAAGTGAGGCTTCGATATCTCGGTCTCGTTCTCGCAGCGACGGTCGGGTGCTCCCGACTCCCGGCGGTGGGTCCCGACTATAATCCCCCAGAGCCTCCGGCTATAACCGGGTGGGTCAATATCGATACGGTGGGAGACTCCCCCAGCGGAGCGCAATCGGTGTGGTGGAGCGGCTTTCACGATCCAAAGCTGGTTGAGCTTATCGAAGCGGGACTTCTCGGAAACCTCGAACTGAAGCGGGCCGAATCACGGCTTCGCGAGGCGCGCGCTGCGCGCCGGATCGCGGCGGCGGGGTTCCTTCCCTCGGTTGGGGCGTACGGGGAGTACGTGCGCCGCGATCCGAGCGACACCGCGAGTGAATCACCCTTCGGCCCCGCGGGGACCGACCTTCGCTCAAATTACGACGTGGGGTTCGATGCGGGATGGGAGATCGATATCTTTGGCGGCACCCGTCGGGAGTATGAGGCGGCGACGGCGGAGATCGAGGGGAGTGCGGCGTTTCGGGACGGGGTGCGGATCTCGCTGGCGAGTGAGGTCGCGCGGGAGTACGGGGCGCTCCGGAGTTTAGAGCAGCGCATCGCGATCGCGGAGCAGAGTATCGGGATTCAGCGGGAGAGCCTCGAGATTATCGATGCCCGATTTCGCGCCGGTGTATCGAGCGAGCTCGATCTCGCGCAGGCGCGCACCGAGCTTGAGACGACCCGGGCCCGAGTGCCGGCGCTCCGGACCGAACTTGCGGCGACCCGCTATCGCCTCGGGATCTTGATCGGTGCAACGGTAGAGGAGATCGATGCACGTATCGGTGGAGGCGCGGGGCCGGTGGTCGGCGCTCCGCTCATCCCGGTGTATCCGAGCATCAACGCGGTTAATACGCCGAGTGAGGTGCTAAGACGCCGGCCCGACATTCAGCGGGCGGAGCGAGAGCTCGCTGCGGCGACCGCCCGGATTGGGGTGGCGGCAGCGGATCTCTTTCCGCAGTTCGATCTCTCAGGTGCGTTTGGGTTTGTCAGTGGTAAAACCGCGGAGCTTTTTAAAACGGAGAGTCGCTCATGGAGTTTTATCCCGGGAATCCGCTGGCCGATTTTTAACGGTGGGAAGCTCTTGGCCGCTGTGCAGATCGCAAATGAGCGCGAGCGACAGGCGTTTGCCAGATACGAGGAGAACGTTCTTCGCGCCATAGCTGAGTGCGAGAGTGCGTTCGTCGCCTATCGGGAGGAGCAGGTGCGCCAAGAGGCGTTACGGAGCGCGCTCAGGGCGAGCGAGCGGGCCCTCGTGCTGGCGCGCGATCTCTACGCGCAGGGTGTGGTAGACTTTCTTCGGGTCATCGATGCAGAGCGGTCGAACTTTCTACGTGCCGACGATGTCGCTCAGAGCGAGCAGGCGCTCATGAATTCGATAATCGCGATCTATAAAGCGCTCGGGGGGAGCCCCGTTATTTCGTCCAACGAACCCGCTCGAGCCCCGTGATGTAATCCTTAAAACGGTGGAGGAGCAGGAGCGTCCCGCTCGCGGCATCGAGCTTCTCTTGGGGGGTCTCAACATTGTCGGCGACGATATGTAGATACGGCCCCCAGTAGGTTTCGGGGTGTGCTTGGGGGGAGCCGAAGCTCGCATTTTTAAGGTCGAGCCACGCTGGGAGTATGTCTGCCAGCGACTCAGGACCGTTTGACACCGGGCGGGGCATACCGTCGATTACGCCATCGACCCATGAGACCGCGAAACCGTGGTGGGAAAGCTCCCGCACGAGTTTCGATTCATTGAGGAGCGCCGAAAAATCGGGATGGACGTCGGGGTGTATCGGGACCCGAACTTGAGAGATAAACCGATCGAACTGAATCTGCGGGTGTCTGCCGTGAAACGACCCTTTCTTGATGAGCGACTCCGGAATGAGCTCCTCAAACGACTCGGCGTGGGCGGTGTTTCTTGGAACCGGCAAGGGATCGCTTCCCGCGCGCATGAGATCGGCCAAGGATTGCCCCTCGCCGACCATTGCGCTCAACGAATCGGCGAGCCCGCGGCGAACAAGGTACCGGGAGACCTCGGAGAGCCAAGTGTCTATTTGGGCGTGAGCGAGGAACTCATGCGAGGAATTGTAGTAAAATACAAGGGAGAGCTTCGCGTCCTCATAGGAACGGCCGGGGACTGCGCTCACTGCAAGGAAGCCCTCTGCGATCGGTTGGGTCGACGGGAACATCTGCGCTCCCCTGAGGATCGTTGGGATTTCCCAGAAACTTCTGTCAGAGTGGGCGAGGGTCCGCAGAATTTCACCGCCGATGTGCCGGGTGTCGTTCGGGCCGATGAAATCGCTCCACCGACGAAGTGCGAGCGCCCCCAGATCGATCGCCGGGATGTGCACCTCAAGCGCGGTATCGGTGGTTCGATCGGTGTTTCCGATCGGTCGGGGGGGAGTTCTAAAGAGGCTCGAACGGGGCCCCCCGTTGTTCGGGAGATCCCCCTGCAGCTCGACGTAGTCGGAGATATCGAGGGTAAGGGTCTCGTCCGCAGGGCCGACACGCTCCCACATCCGGCGGGTACGCTCGGAGAAATGTCCCGCCTCGATGTAATGATGAATCTCGCTCATAATCTCGAAAACTTTTTACACGCCGCCTCGCGCCCGAGGAAACTCGGGTACAGAGTCGATGCAATCAGCAGCACGTCCCCTTCCCGATATTTTATTACGTCCGCAAAACTTAAGATAGGCAGGTGGGAGACGGCGAGCCGCGCAAAAAAAACCGGATCGGGGGGTTAGCCCCGATCCGGTTCTCAGGAACGCGCACCTTACTTCTTCTTCGCAGGGGCCTTCTTCTTAGCCGGGGCGGCGGTCTTTGCGGCCTTTCGGCGACGGCTCTTGCCGAATGTACCACGAGTTATCTTACCTCGGCGGGTGCGTCTATCGTGCTTGCCCATATCTATCTCCTTCAGAGAAAAGTTCGGGAAGAACGTACCACGCCCGCGGGTTAAGAGCTACACCCTCACCGTATCTCCGGGGCGCGAAGCCGGGTGAGCGCTCCCAGCGCTATGTGCACCGCGTTATGTATCGCTTCCCCGAACGTTGGGGCGAAGGTGTCGAGCCGGCGGTTGGAGATCGCGGGGCAGATCGAGCCAGCGAGGTATCCGAGTCCGGTCATAAAGTGGGCGAGGAAGCTCGTCTCCATCTCCATGTTCTCGACCCGCTCCCCCGTGAGCTTCGGGTCGTACTCCGCTACAAGCCGATCGATATCCGGGACTGAGAGGGGAATTCGAGCCACATCCCGCCCTTGGTTGGCGAAAAATCCGCTGTTCGATACGGTTAAACCTCTCAGCACCGGTACGTGCAGCTTTCCCGCAACTGCGATCATCGCTTCCACGATCTCGGGGGAGCACCGACCGACGTACGGGTAGATCGCTCCCCGGTACCGTGATTCCGGGTCCTGCGCCGCGGAAAGGAGCTCATGGAGCTCCCGTTCGATGCGGCTGCAATCTGGATCGGCCGCCACGCTGTCGTAAAAGAGCCCGGTGTTGTCGAATCCAACGCCGTAGGTCGTGATTATCGGAGTGCCGAGCGTCGTTGATCCTTGAAGCCCTCCAGAGGTTCCGACTCGAATGATATGCAGCCGCTCGAAATCGGTCTTACGGGTGCGGGTTGAGAAATCGATCTCATTAAGGGCCACGAGCTCTTGGAGCACTATCTCAAGGGAGGGAGTACCCATCCCCGATGTGGTTACGGTGACCCGCAGCCCCTCCGATGTGCGTCCGGTAACGGTCACAAGCCCCCGATGTGATCGCTCGAACTCCCGCTCGACCAGGTAGCGCTGGCCGATCTCCGTCGCCCGTCCGGGATCTCCGACGATGATAATATTGGGGGCGAGTTCGGCGCTGTGAAGCTGGAGATGATAGACCCGACCCGCCGGATCGACCGGAAAGTCTGATGCAGAAAGGGGACTCGTCAGGGCACGGGTCGATTTCATGGAGTGAACCTTATCGTTTCAATTACCGAGGGACTATAGCAAAGAGCTCTGAGTGGGCGAATAAAAATCGGATCGACAGCCGCAACACCGGAGGGATTTGATCGATTACTCACCGAGCGATGAGTGTGTCGGGTAGTCTCGCTGAGTTTCGGCGCCACTGTCGCTATGTAATCAAGGGCGGAATCAAGGAAGGAATCGAGGGAGGAGTCGATGGTTAATCCACTTACCGGTATTTATTCGCGGGGTGCCCTGTATCCGGGCGCTCCGGGCGGAGCCGCGATCGTGAGCAGCGCCCAGGCGATCGCCCGAGAACGGGGCACGGAGTACTCCCGGGCGAGTTCTCCGGCGAGCCCCGAACCGCGTCTCACCGGAAATCGTGTCCCGGGGGAGACACGACTCCGCTGGCTTCAGGGACACAATAAGTGCAACCAATTTGTTGGAGATACCCTGTTTGCGGCGGGTTTTAAGATGCCGTTATTCGAAATGGGGGATGGAAGCCATCATTATATGCACGCTGCGGCGCTCCCGGGGCAGCGGGATTTTTTCGCCCCCCAGCGGCGGATCGCCGAGGTCGAATCGGGGGATCTCTTGGTGATTCGTCACCCGGGGCGGGGGGAGAATTCAGGACACGTGGAGATTATCA